>JANNDW010000030.1:0-6223 GCA_031378125.1 Methylibium sp.
GATACACGACGGTGAAGCCCACTGGGGTGTCACGGCATTCGAGGCCAACCACGACTTCGATGCAGGTGACGTATGGGCCACCGAAACCTTCCAGCTGCGCATCGCGCCCAAGGCCAGCATCTACCGCCAAGAGGTCACCGACGCGGCGATCCGCTGCATCCTGAAAACCATCGCCAGTGTTTGCGCAGGTGAAAAGCCCAGGCCGCCGAGCATGATCAGGGATCACATCAAAGGCCGGCTGCGCCCGCTGATGACGCAGGCCGACAGAGCGATCAACTGGCAGCAAGACAGCACGCTGGCGGTGATTCGCAAGATTCACGCGGCGGACAGTTTCCCCGGCGTTCTTGCCGAGTTGTGCGGGCTTCAGGTTTATCTGTACGGCGCACACGAAGAAGGTTTGTTGCGCGGCCAACCCGGCGACATCGTCGCCCAACGCGACGGCGCGGTTTGTATTGCTACCACCGATGGCGCAGTCTGGGTCAGCAAGCTGCAAGAGCGCGGCAGCGGGAACAAGCGCGGCTTGAAACTCCCCGCTGCCCAGGTTCTGGCAAAGGTGTTCGCGCTGCCCGAGGAATTGCCCCGCGCGTTTGCCAAGTGCAAGTTGATCGGCAGCCACCATGAGATTTGGTACGACGAATCCGAGGAGGTGGGCTACCTGCACTTCGACTTTCACAACGGCGCGATGTCCACCGAGCAGTGCCAGCGCCTGCGCCGCGCCTTTCAACTGGCCAAGACACGACCGACCAAAGTCATCGCCCTGGTGGGCGGCGAAGACTTTCACAGCAACGGTATTCACCTGGCCGTCATCGAGGCGGCGGACGACCCCGTGGCCGAGAGTTGGCGAAACATCAACGCCATCAATGACCTGATTCTCGAGGTCTTGACTTGCACGAGCCATCTGACGGTCAGTGCGGTGCAGGGCAACGCGGGCGCTGGCGGCGCTGTCTTTGCACTGGCTTGTGACCACGTCGCGGCTCGCAGCGGGCGCATCTTCAACCTTCACTACAAGACGATGGGCTTGCGCGGCAGCGAGTACTGGACCTATCTGTTGCCCAGGCGTGTCGGCACAGCAGCGGCGCATCGCCTGACCGAAAGCTGCCTGCCCATCAGCGCCGAAAACGCCTTCGAGATCGGGCTCGTCGACGTGCTGATCGACGCCCGGGGCGCTGGCTTCATGGCTCAGTTGGCGGCCTGTCTGAATGATTGGCGTGAACCCGCGAAGCTCGCGGGTTTGCTTCAGTCAAAACGCGGGGCGCTTCCAGATGCAGCCGTGCTGCACCAGCACCGCGTTGATGAACTGGCAAGGATGCGCATGGATTTCCACGGCCCTGCCTACAGCGCAGCGCGCAAGGCCTTTGTGTTCAAGGCGATGCCAACCGAAACGCCGAGCCACTTGGCACCGCATCGGCGGCGAACTGCCAACCAACGAGTCGAGGAACACCATGAAGATGAATGACTTGCCCGAGCTGGCCGTGCAGACGCTGCGCCCGCTGACCATCCGCCTCTTTGCCGCGACCGCGCAAGGCCCGACGCCGCAGGCCGCATTCGACGCCGCGCTGCAGGGCGCCGGCGTGGCGCGGCACGTGCGGCTGCGCGCGTCGTCGCTGATCCCGCCGAACGCCAGGATCGTGTACTGCAAGCCCGGCAGGTTGCCACACGCCAATGGCCCGTGGCAGTACGTCGTCATGGCGCACATGAAGCAAAGCCGGCCGGGCGAGCATGCCCACGCCGGTCTTGCTTGGGTGCAGCGAAGCGATGACGGGCGTGGGCTGTTCATAGACCTTCACGACGACGCGCGCGAGCGGCTGGAACACGATCTGCACGCCGCCTTCGGCGCGATCGGCAGCTTGCGCGATCCGCGGCACGGGCCGGTTCAGACCGCGTTCGCCTCGCGGCGCTGCGACGGCCTGCCTGTTTGCGCACTCATGGTCGCGGCCTGCACCTGCGAGCCGTGGTGAGGCGATGCGTCCGGTTGCCGCCGGCACTCGTAAGTTCATTCAAGGCCAGATCGTCGCCTTCACGCTGCATGGCACCACGTTTTAGCGCGCAGGAGCACCTACCCCATGACTCGGAACGAACGCCTCACCGCCACATTCGAAGGAAACTTCGTCGTCTTCCTGATCGGCATGCGGCTCAACAAGCCCTTGCTGGTGCACAAGTGGCTGCCTGTTGCAAAGGCCATGCCGCGCATGATCCAGGAACTCTCTCGGCACCCCGAAATGGGATTTGTCCATGCCGAGTCCTGGTTTGGCCGCACGACGATCATGGTTCAGTATTGGCGCTCCATGGACCAGTTGCTGGCCTACGCACGAACCAAGGAAAGCGAACACCTGCCGGCCTGGAGTGCGTTCAACAAAGCCGTCGGCACCAACGGCTCGGTCGGGATTTGGCACGAGACTTATCTCGCTTCGCCAGGAAGCTACGAAAGCATCTACGTCAACATGCCGCCGTTTGGCTTGGGCAAGGCGGGCACGGTATGTCCCGCGACAGGCGCCAGGCAATCGGCCGCCTGCCGCATGGGCGGGCGCGAACATGCGCACTGAGCCCCCACTCGGGTGGCCGCTCGGCGGCCTGCCCGCGCTGCTGCCGGGCATCACGCCGGCCTGGGTGCGCGCACAACTGATCGGACGCGACGCCTGCGTGCACACACCGTTCGGCGAGCGCCGCGTTGTCTACGCCGACCATGTGGCGTCGGGGCGCTCGCTGCGGTGGATCGAGAACTTCATCGCCGAGCAGGTGCTGCCTCTTTACGCCAACACGCACACCGACGACAGCGCCACCGGCGCGCGCACGACGGCGTTGGTGCACGACGCAAGGCAGATCCTCAAGGCCAGCCTCGGCGCGCAGCACGCCAAGCTGCTGTTTTGCGGCACCGGCTGCACCGCGGCCATCAAGCGCTTGCAGGAAATCCTCGGCCTGGTGGTGCCCGAACGTTTTCGCGAGCAGGTGATCGCGTCGCTGGCACCGGATCAGCGACCCATTGTGTTCGTCGGCCCCTACGAACACCATTCGAACGAGGTCAGCTGGCGCGAGACGATCGCCGAGGTGGTGGAGCTGCCGCTGGACGCCGACGGTGCGCTCGACCTCGACGCACTCTTCGATGCCCTGCGCCACGCGCGCCCCAGCGGGCGGCCGCTGCTGGGCTCGTTCAGTGCGGCGTCGAACGTCACCGGCGCGATCACCGACACACGCGCGGTGGCGCGCCTGCTGCACGAGCATGGCGCGCTGGCCTTCTTCGACTTCGCCGCCGCCGCGCCGCATGCCGAGATCGACATGCGCATGGGCGAACCCGAGGGTTATGACGCGGTGTTTCTCAGCGCGCACAAGCTCGTCGGCGGCCCCGGCACGCCGGGCCTGCTGGTCTTCGACCCGGCGATTTATCGCTTGCGTGCGCCCAGCACCGCAGGGGGTGGCACCGTCGCGTATGTCAGCTCGCACGAGCACCGCTTCGTCGGCGATATCGAAC
Organism: Methylibium sp.; assembly: GCA_031378125.1. GTDB lineage: Bacteria > Pseudomonadota > Gammaproteobacteria > Burkholderiales > Burkholderiaceae_C > LGRD01. Next base: position 3,467 of record JANNDW010000030.1, read on the forward strand.
AACGCGAAGACGCCGGCACGCCCGGCAGCATCGAGCGCATTCGTGCTGCGTTGGCGTTCCTGGTGAAGCAGTCGGTCGGCGCGGCGGTGATCGAGCGGCTCGAAAGCGCGATGATCCGAAGCGCGGTCGCGCGGCTGCGACGCCATCCGCGCATCGAGTTGCTGGGCAACCTGGACGCGCCGCGGCTGGCGATCCTGTCGTTCCTGGTGCGCACGACCGACGGCCGGTATGTGCACCCGCGGCTGGTGACTCGGCTGCTGAACGATCTGTTCGGCATCCAGTCGCGCGCCGGCTGTGCTTGCGCGGGGCCGTACGCGCACCGCTTGCTCGACATCGGCACCACGCACGCCGACGCCTTGCGCGACGCCGTGCTCGGTGGCTTCGAAGCCGTCAAGCCCGGCTGGACGCGCCTGAACTTCAGCTACTTCATCGATTCAGCGGAGTTCGAGTTCCTGCAGAGTGCGATCGAGTTCATCGCCGACCATGGCGAGCGTTTCATTGATGAATACCGCTGCGACTGGCACACCGGCGCCTGGCACCACCCGGTCGATGAAGCCCCGCCGGGTTTGTTGGCATTGGCCACGCAGCCGGCGCCTGCCCGACAGTCGCCGCCCATGACCTACCGCGACTGCCTGCTGCGCGCCCGCGCCGTTGTTGCCGGCTTGCCGGCGGGCGCCGCGCCCGAGGCCGGTTGCCTGCCGCCAGGCTTGCCCGCGGCGCTGGTGTCGTTTGGCTACTGGTCGCAAGGCCCGCGCGCCGGCGACGAACATGAGCACAGATGAACTGATCGGCTACCTCGCATCGCTGCTGGTGCTGACCACCTTTTGCATGCGCGACATGGTGGCGCTGCGTGTGGTGGCGATCGCCAGCAATATCGCGTTCATCACCTATGCGGTGCTGGCCGGCATCGGCCCGGTGCTGTTGCTGCACGCGGCGCTGCTGCCGGTGAACTTGTTGCGCCTGGCCCAGGCCTGGCCGCGCCGGGTCGGCTGAGCGCCCCGGAGCGTCGGCTTCCCGGCGGCCGGCACTTCCGGCCCCTGGCACAAAACCCACGTCCGCGCAAAAAGCAGGAATCCCGCTGCTCTGGTACCGTTCAGCCAGAAACACCCTCTGGAGACTTCGCATGAGCGGATTGTTGGAACGCCTGCGTGCTCTGTCGCCGGCCGAGCTGAAAGGCATTCGGCGCGGCATCGAGAAGGAAAGCCTGCGCTCGCTGCCCGGCGGCGGGCTGGCGCTGACACCCCACCCGGCCGGGCTGGGCTCGGCGCTCACGCACCCCCACATCACCACCGACTTCAGCGAATCGCAGCTGGAGCTGATCACCGGCGTGCATGCCGATGTGGATGCTTGCATGCGGGAGCTGACGCAGGTCCACCAGGTGGTCTACCACGAAATCGGCAATGAAATGTTGTGGGTGGGCAGCATGCCCTGCGGCCTGCCCACCGACGAGACGATTCCGATCGGCATGTACGGCTCGTCCAACGTCGGGCGCGCCAAGAGTGTGTACCGCATGGGCCTGGGGCACCGCTACGGCCGGCGCATGCAGACGATCTCCGGCATTCACTACAACTGGTCGATGCCCGGCGTGTCGACTGAAAATTACTTCGGGCTGATTCGCAACTTTCGCCGCCATGCATTCTTGCTGCTGTACCTGTTCGGCGCATCGCCGGCCGTCTGTTCGAGCTTTGTCGCGGGCCGCCAGCACGAACTGCAGGTGCTGAAGGACCACACGCTGTACATGCCGCACGGCACCACCTTGCGCATGGGGCGGCTGGGCTACCAGAGCGACGCGCAGGCCACGCTGGCGGTCAGCTACAACAGCCTGGAGAGCTACGGTGCGTCGTTGCAGGACGCGCTGACGCGGCCCTATCCGGCGTATGAGAAGGTGGGCATCCGCAACCCCGGCGGCGACTACAACCAGCTCAGCACCAGCCTGCTGCAAATCGAGAACGAGTTCTACGGCACCATCCGCCCCAAGCGCGTGATTCACCCCGGCGAGCGGCCGTTGCATGCGTTGCGCGAGCGCGGCGTGGAGTACGTGGAAGTGCGCTGCATGGACCTGGACCCGTTTGTGCCGGTCGGCATTCGGGCCCAGACGGCGCGCTTCATCGATGTGTTCCTGCTGCACTGCCTGCTGGGCGAGAGCGCGCCAGACACGCCCGAGGAGATCCTGGCGCTGGGCCGCAACCAGCACCGCACCGCGTCGCGCGGCCGCGAGCCCGGCTTGCGCCTGGAGCGTGGCGGGGAGCAGGTGCCGTTGACCGATTGGGGCCTGCAACTGGTCGAACAATGCCAGCCCATCGCCGCGGCGCTGGACGCCGTGCACGGCGGCTCCCAGTATCGAGACACGCTGCTGGCCGCGAACGCGGCGCTGCGCAATCCCGATCTGCTGCCTTCGTCGCATGTGCTGCAAGCGATGGAGAAGGACTTCGACGGTTCGTATGTGCGCTTCACCCGCGCGCAGTCGGAGCAGATCAAGACGACGCTGCTGAGCCTGCCGCATGGCGCCGACGTGGAGGCGCGCTTCAAGCGGCTGGCGCAGGAGTCGGTCGCCGAGCAAAAGAAGATCAAAGCCTCGGACAGCCTGCCGTTCGAGAACTACCGCCAACAATACCTGTCGACTGAACGGCTGGGCGTGCACGGGCACGCCGAGGTGGGCGCCATCGCGCTGGCGCGGTAGATGCGATCGAGATGGAAGGCCGCGACGATATTCACTACGACGAGCCCGCGTCGGGGCATCGCCTGCCGCACGACCCG
>JANNDW010000121.1:0-9053 GCA_031378125.1 Methylibium sp.
GGGAGGTGAAGTGGTGGTTCAACGACGCCCACCTGGCAACCGGGTTGTTGAAACGCGCCTGGGCAAAGCGTTTGCCGGCTGCAACAGACGGTGACGAGGAGCATGCGCTGTTTCTTGCCAAGGCCTGCCGGCTCGATTGACGCTACGCGAATGCACAAGCAATGCCAGATCCATCCACACCGCCCTTCCGTCGAGCCGACATCCCCAGGGTTGCCGGGTCGTGCCGCTCAGGTCATTCGTCAGGCATGGAAGCAGTGCGGTTGGGGACCGGCCCCTTGAGACACCACAGGAAGTCCAGCCTATGCTTTGCGTCAACAACTACACGCAGGCGTACATCGACGAATGCCGTTCGAGCCGGCCGCCCGCGGCGAGCCACGGTCCGCCGGCTCAGCCCAAACGCCAAGCATCACAAGGAGAGCGCCGCATGCTTACTGCCACCTGCCACTCTGGAGCGGTTCGGGTCGACGTGCCTCGCAGACCGCGCAGCCTGACCAACTGCAACTGCTCTGTCTGCCGCCGCTACGGCACCCTGTGGGCCTACTACAAGGGCTCGCAGGTCCGCGTCACCGGCCTACCCGGCGCAACCAGCGCGTATTCCTGGGGAGACAAGTCGCTGCGGTTCGTCAGGTGTGGAACCTGCGGCTGCATCACCCACTGGGAGCGAATTCATCCGGCGAAAGAAAGCCGAATGGGCGTCAACGCGCGAAATTTTGAACCCAGTGCGCTCGGGCCTGTCCGCATTCGTCTGCTCGACGGTGCCTCCACATGGAGGTATGTCGACTGAAGACCGCAGGGCCAGGCGGGCGCCCAACGAGGCCATCGAGGGGTGTGCCGCACGCGAGGAGGAGAGATCCGCCCGCGGCCGCCGAGGCCAGCCCGAGCCGGTTGCCCAATCCGAGGCATGGCCACCGGCGCGCCGACCCGCGCGCTACCTATTGACGTTCACCACCACCCGGCCCTGAATCTTGCCGGCCAGGATGTCGCCGCCCGCCGCGATCGCATCGCCCAGCCCGATCTCGCGCGTCATGCCTTCCAGCTTCGCGCTGTCCAGATCACGCGCCAGCCGCTCCCAGGCCTGGCGGCGCAGTGGCAGCGGCGCCATCACGCTGTCGATGCCGTACAGCGTGATGCCGCGCAGGATGAACGGTGCCACCGACGCGGGGAAGTCCATGCCCTGCGCCAGCCCGCAGGCCGCCACCGCGCCGCGGTACTGGGTGGCGGCGCAGGCGTTTGCCAAGGTGTGGCTGCCGACGGCGTCGACCACGCCGGCCCAGCGTTCCTTGGCCAGCGGCTTGCCGGGGGTGGACAGTTGATCGCGGTGGATCACGTCGGCCGCGCCGAGTTGCTTCAACGCATCGGCCGCTTCGAGCCGGCCGGTCGAGGCCACCACGCGATAGCCCAGCTTGGCGAGCAGCGCGATCGCCACGCTGCCCACACCGCCGTTGGCGCCGGTGACCAGGATGTCGCCCTGCTCGGGCTTGAGGCCATGGCCTTGCAGCGCCATCACGCACAGCATGGCCGTGTAGCCCGCGGTGCCGATGGCCATCGCCTGGCGTGTGCTCATGGAAGGCGGCAGCGGCACCAGCCAATCGCCCTTCACGCGTGCGCGCTGCGCCAGCCCGCCGGAGTGCGTTTCACCCACGCCCCAGCCGTTCAACACCACGCGGTCGCCGGGCTTCCACGCGGCATGGCTGCTCGCTTCGACCACGCCGGCAAAGTCGATGCCCGCCACCAGCGGGAACTTTCGCACCACCGGTGACTTGCCGGTGATGGCCAGGCCGTCCTTGTAGTTGATGGTGGAGTACTCGACGCGCACCGTCACGGCGCCCTCGACAACATCAGGAAGCTGCGCGTCATCGATGTCTTTGACGCTGGCGCGGTAACCGGCGTCGTCTTTTTCAATCAGCAGGGCCTTGAACATGAGCAGTCTCCTTGGGTTGTCATTCATCGAACGAAGCACGCGCGGAACTCCGCCAGCAGCCGCGCCGCATCGACCTCCACGCACACCGATTGCGCGGGGAAGCCGTCCCAATCGGTGGCGCTGAACCGCTGGCCTTGCGGCGACTGGATCGTCTGCCCCACCGCCAGGCCCTCGGTCACCACGCGCACCGCTCCCTTGCGAAACACAAAGGCCGACGGGTCGAGCGCGCAGGCCACTGCGCTGGCGTCGTGCGAATAGATGCCGCCGCCGGTGCGGGTGGTGTAGAAGTCTTCATAGCAGCGCGTGATGGCGCGGATGAAGCGGCCCTCAACGCCGCCGTCCCGGCCCAGCGCGTCGAGGTAGCCGGTGTGCATCAACACCTGGTGCGTTACGTCCAGCCCGACCAGGGTGACCGGCCAGTCGGTGGTGAGCACCCGGTCGGCGGCATGCGGGTCGCAGAAGATGTTGGCCTCGGCCACCGGCGTCACGTTGCCGCCGTGGCCGCGCAGGCCGAACGCGCCGCCCATCACCACCACCTGCCGCACATGGCGCGGCAACCCGGGGTCGTGCTGCAGCGCGAGCGCCAGGTTGGTGAGCGGGCCCACGGCCACCAGCGTCAGCGCGCCCGAATGGCGCCGCGCCATCGCGCTGATGAATTCGGGCGCAGGCAGATCGTCGGCCACCCGGTCGCGCGCGGCCGGCAGGCCCACGTTGCCCAAACCGTCGCGGCCGTGAATGTCTTCGGGGAAGCCTCGGGGCGGCAGCGCAAGTGCCTGCGCGGCGCCACGGGCCACCGGGGCGTCAATGGCGAAGCGTTCGCACAACGCCAGCGCGTTGGCGGTGGTGGTGGCGATCGAGGCGTTGCCGAACACGGTGGTGATGCCCACCAGCTCGGCGCGCGGGTCGCGCGCGAGCATCAGCAGCGCCATCGCGTCGTCGATGCCGGGGTCGGTGTCGAAGAGGATCTTCATCGCTTGGGCGGTATCGCTTTCAACCGGGCCAGCGCTATTCTCTGAACCTGAATTTGCTTGCTTCCAGGTATTCCTCAAGCAGCTCTATTGCCACCCACCGTCGGCCTAAGCGCTCGGCGACTGCGCCAGCTGTGTTGGAGCCAGCGAACGGATCGACGACGAGGTCCCCCTCGTCAGTCAGTAGCTTGAAAAAGAACTCTGGCAGCGCTGCCGGGAAACGGGCCGGGTGAATTTTGATGCCTGCTTGTTTGCAGCGTACGGTGTATGGATCGTTGGCTGAGTTGTTGCCCGCGATCAGCATTTCGTTCGCGTTCTGATCTTCCAACACGTTAGATGGAATCGAGCCACCAGCTTCGATCTTGTCAAATGACGTCGTGATGTTGTGACCTGAGGGTCGCACCGCCGCCTTCAGGCCCTTCTTCGCGAGCCGGTACATGTCCGCGCTGTAGGGCCGCAACACCCTGCGGTTATCAGCTTTCGGAAAAGGAGTCTTGGACAACCACCAAACATGTTCGACGGAGTCCTTGATTCGAACGCGGCGAACGGTGACCCACTCCGCCGGCACCGGCATCTTCGCCGGGTTGTACCAGTAGCACTCCTGGGCGAGGTGGAAGCCGAGTTCTTCCACCAGGGCAATCATCAGTTTGAAGTGGTACAGCGAGCGGGTCGGCTCACCAGGGTTCCAGCTGCCTCCGATGTTCAGCACGAAGCTGCCGTCATCGGTCAACACCCGGTGAATTTCCCGGGCGAAAGTTAAGAACCACTCGACGTAGTCGGCCTTGCTGACGTTTCCATACTCCTTCTTGAAATGGAGCGCATAGGGTGGTGACGTGAACACGAGATTCACTGAATCGTCCGGCATCGCCTTCAACAGTTCGCGCGAGTCACCCAAATAGGCGGCGCCCATCGTCGTTTCATAAAACGACTCGACATCCGTCACCAAGCCTCGCGGGTGCTCCTGGGTGGGCGCGAAGAGGCTTGTTTGCGGAGCATCGAGGAACTTGTTCATTGGGTCGACGTTTGGGCGTTGCGTATCATGCAGCGAACCATTGTATCAATGAATTAGTTTACAATGTCAACCCAATATTTGCGCGCAATCGACCCTGCGGCCTGGATCAGTCAGGCTGAGGCGGCGAGGCTTCGCGCTGTCTCACGTCAGGCGATCGCCAAGTTGGTCAGCAACGGCCGATTGCGCACACTGGAAGTCGGCGGGCGCACTTTCGTGAGTCGTGCAGATGTGCTCGCATTCGAGCCGAACCCGCCGGGGCGGCCCAAAGGGTCTGGGCATGGGTGAGGCCACCCTCGCCTCCATTCGGGAACTGCTCGCAACGTGCTCGATCGAGGAACAGGAAGTCCTGTTCCGTGAACTGCGCGCGCGGCACCTGATCCATGAGTTTGAGGAGATCATCGGCGCACCGGCAGAGATGATCCTTGAAGCTGTGCACCGAGCGCCAGAGCTGACGAGGCGGATGCTGCGAGGCGTAATCGCTGATGCTTCGTTTCGGCAGCACGTTGTCCGATCCCTCGATGTATTCGGTTGGAGGGACGTAACTCCGGTAGGGAACTTCGCCTATGACTACAAGCTGGACGATGGCGCCGGGGCGGTGACGGTGCAAGTCAAGCTGCAACGCAGCGCGAGGGGCGCACCTGTCGTCAAGCGCGGTGAGCGCTACGGCTTCGACGAAATGGTCCACATTGTCGAGACACAAAAGACTCGCACCGGCACCGACGGCGATGACAGCCAGACGCGCCCATATCGCTATGGAGAGTTCGATGTCCTTGCCGTGTCCATGCAGCCCTCAACAGGCAAGTGGGACCGCTACATGTACGCGCCCGGACGGTGGCTGTTGCCAGGTCGAAACGTCGGCGAGATGGCGACCTTGCAGCCAGTGGCGATGAGCCCAAACGAGTTTTGGACAGACGACTTCAAGATCGCTGCGCAGCGGTTCCGGGCGAGCGAGATCGGTCGGCCAATGAAGGATTCCGCACCAGCCAAAGGAAAGGTTGTTCGTCGCGCAAAACCGTGAGCCGGACTGCCAATAGTAGATTCTTGGACGGCAGAAGAGATAAGAGCGGCAAAGGGAACCGAGCCGCAGGGGTCACATCGATGCTGTATCGACACACGCGTTGAAGCGCGTGTGTGCGCCCGTTCATCAGGAGAGTTGCTGCGCCAGCCGCTGCGCCACCTCGGCCCGCGTCGGCATCGCGGCCTGCGCGCCGCGCCGCGTCACCGCAATCGAGGCCGCCGCCTGGCCCCAGCGCAGCGCCTCGGCGGCCGGCCAGCCTTGGGCGAGAGCGGCGGCGAGCACGCCGACGAAGGTGTCGCCGGCGCCGGTGCTGTCAACCGCGGTCACCGCGGCCGTGGTGTGGTGGACGACGCCGTCGGCGCTGGCATGCACCAGGCCGTTGGCGCCGAGCGTGATCACCGCGTCTGGCGGGCCGAGCGCGCGCAGCGCAAGCGCGGCCGCGCGGGCCTGCAAGACGTCGTCGACCGGCTTGCCGAGCAGCACCCTCGCCTCGCCCTCGTTGACCACCAGCCATTGCACCGATTCGAGTTGCCGCGCCGCCAGCACAGCCGCGGGCGCGGCGTTCAACAAGCTGATGGCACCGGCGCGGCGCGCCATGTCGAGGGCGTGAAACACCGTGGCCTGCGGCGTTTCGAGCTGGGCCACCACCACACGGGCCGCGCGCAGCCGCGCAGCGGCTTCGTCGACGTGCCGCGGGCGCAAGCCGTGATTGGCGCCGGGCACCACGACGATGCTGTTCTCGCCGTCACGCGCGACCATGATGAACGCCACGCCGGTGGGCAGCGTTTCATCGACACCGACCGAGCTGGCGTCGATGCCTTCGCGCCGCAATGCGGCCAGCAGCCGCCGCCCATGCTCGTCGTTGCCGATCCAGCCCAACATCGCAACCCGCGCGCCGATGCGCGCCGCCGCCACCGCCTGGTTGGCGCCCTTGCCACCGGGGTCGGTCGCAAAGCCGTCACCGGTCAAGGTTTCACCGGGCTGCGGCAGGCGCGGCGCGTGCACCACCAGGTCGATGTTGAGGCTGCCGACCACCAGCACATCACATGCAACGGGAGCGGGTGTCGAACTCATCGTGACTGTCCACCAAGGGCGGTTGCCGACGCCGAGCCAGCCGCCTGCCTTTCGCGCCCCTAGAAGGGCCAAGCCCCGTAGTGCGCCTCGTACTGCGCGCGAATCTGCGCCAGCGTGGGCTGGTGGTTCTGGCAGCCCAGCACGGCGATCTTGATCGAGCCCAGCACACTGCCCAGTTGCGCGCCCTTCAGCAAGGGCTGCCCTTTGGCCAGCGCCAGCAACAGGCCGGCGCGGTAGGCGTCGCCGCAGCCGGTTGGGTCTTGCACCGCCTCGGCCTTGACCGGCGCCACGCGGTGCTCGGCGCCACGTTCACGCACCACCGAGCCTTGCTCGCCCAGCGTGACGATCAGCGTGGGCACCCGTTTGGCCAGCTCGACGAGCGAAAGGCCGGTCTTGTCGGCGATCAACTCGGCTTCATAGTCGTTGCACACCAGCGCCGGCGCGCGTTCGATCATCTCCAGCAACTCCGGCCCGGAGAACAGCAGGATGTTCTGGCCCGGGTCCAGAATGAACGGCAGTTTGGCATCGGCCATTTGCCGCGTGTGCAACTGCATCGCGTCCTTGGAGTCCGGCCCGACGATGCCGCAGCCAACCTTGCCGGCTTGCGCCACCGCGATCTGCGCCGACAGGCCCATCGCCCCCGGGTGAAACCCGGCCAGTTGGTTGTTGTGCAGGTCGGTGACGATAAAACACTGCGCGGTGTACGAGTCCTTGGCCTCGATCAGGCAGCTGTCGTCGATGCCCCAGCGCTTGTAGTGTTCGCGATAGGGCCCGAAGTCGTCGCCGACCATGCCGATGGGCACCGGCTCGCCGCCGATCAGCTTGTAGTTGTAGGCAATGTTGCCAGCGCAGCCGCCGTATTCGCGCCGCATGCGCGGCGACAGGAACGACAGGTTGATCTTGTGGATCTGGTCGGGAAGGATGTGGTCGGTGAATTTGCCGTCGAACACCATGATGGTGTCGTAGGCCATCGAGGCAGCGATCGCGGCGCGCAGGGTCATGGAGAAGAGCTCACTGGGACAGAGAAGGCCAGCATACCCGATGGTCCGCGCCAACCCGGCCCGGCAGCTCGGGCGGCGCCGGCCGTCAGGATGATGGCGAGCGCATTGATGAGTTGCCGGTTGTTCATGATGCTGTCCTTGAAAGTGTGGCTGAACCTCAGCGGGCAGCGGGCTCGTCGAGGGTGCGGCCGAGGATCTTCTCGACCTCCTTGATCTGCTCGGCGCTCATCTTGCCGCCCTTGAGCTTGATCTCGATGGAATGCATGTCCCAGCGCTTGGCGACCATCGCCAGGAACTCGCCCTTCGAGACCATGCCATCGTTGCTGCGGTCCATCTGGCGCATCTCGAACCGGCGCGAATAGATGTCGCCTTCGGTAAGCGCCGCGGTGCCGGCGGCGGCCATCGCGATGCCAAGCGCTACGCTGCGGACCAGGCTTGTGGGCTTCATGTTGATCCCCCGTGTGGGGTGCACTCGGGCACGCTGTGGGGGTTTGAATCACTGGGTCGACGGCAGCGGGGATCGCTTACCCGCGGGCCCGCGGCGGCCCGGTCTCGGACATCGGCCAGCCGCGGCGAAGCACCTTCTCGGGCTCGACACTCGGACTCGACAAGCAGATATTGTTGTTTGACTCGTTTACCATGTTCCAGCGGTGCCTGTGCGCACGCGCCACCTTCCCCATTCGCGCGAGCTTGTCGCCGCGCGCCAAGCCTGCAAAATCTGATCAGGAGAAGCGATCATGGGACGTTCAATCCGTGCTGTTGGTGCCGCGTTGTCGCTGGCCTTGACGGCCTTGTTGTCGGCCTGCGGAGGGGGTGGCACCGCAGCGCCGAATGCCGCACCCGATGCGCAGGCCCAGTCGTTCGCGCAGCAGCGAACGAACTCGATCGATATGTGCGATGCGGCAAGCCACCAGACCTTGCTGGCGGCGGTCCCGGCGGCCGGCGGGGGCGCAGGGGGAGGTGACGCAAGCTCGCTGACCGTGCACTACCGGCGCCTGGCCGGCGACTACGCAGGCTGGCAGATCCACACCTTCGGCGCCGCCAAGGACCCGGGCTACAACAACGGCTGGAACGCCATCGGCGCGGACGCGTTCGGCGTGATCTACGACGTGCCGCTGAACGCGCCGTCGGGCAATGTCGGCTACCTGTTCCACAAGGGTGACACCAAGGACCATGGCGGGGCCGACCAGAGCTACACGCTGAAGGCCGGCGCCAATGTGTTCTGGCGCATCGAAGGTGATCCCGCCACTTACGCCAGCGACCCGCTGAACGTGAGCGTGCCCGACCTCAAAGCCGTGCGGGTGCACTACAAGCGCTACGACGCCGACTACGCCAAATGGGGTGTGCACATCTGGCCCGCCAGCGGCATCGACGTGGCCGGGCTGAAGCCGGGCACCGTGATCGATCAATGGCCGGCGCCGGTGCCGTTCAGCGGCTTCAACAACTTCGTCGGCAACCCCGGCGAGGTGGTGTTCGACATCCCGGTGCTCAACCCGAAAGACGACCCGACGCGCAAGACGCTGGAGTTCATCATCCACGGGTTCCCGCCGAACTCGGACAACAAGGACGGGCGCAACGACAACATCAAGGTCAGCTACTCGGCGCTGAGCATCACCAACCAGGTCGGCGAGATCTGGCTGGTGCAGGAAGACCCGGCGACCTACACCTCGCGGCCTGACCTGCGCATCGCGTCCACCACCGACGCCAGGGCCTATTGGCTCGACCGCCAACTGGTCAAGTGGCCCAAGGCCGACACCACCGGTGTGTTCAAGCTTTACCACTCGGCCACCGGCCAGATCGTTGCCGCCAAAGACGCGCCGGTCAGCGGCGCCGACGGCTCGGTGGCGCTGGAGGTGTTCAGCGGTGCGGTGCCGGCCGCGGCGGCCGAACGCTTCAAGTACGTGGGCGCTGGTGTCGTGCTCGGCGTCAAGGGCGCCGATCGCAGCCGCCTGCGCGAGCTGCACAAGAGCCAGCTGGTGCTGGTGCAGCAAGATGCCGCCGGCAAGGTGCAGAACGCGACGACCGCGCAAATTGCCGGAGCGCTCGACGAGCTGTTCGC
>JANNDW010000131.1:0-1694 GCA_031378125.1 Methylibium sp.
GGCGCTGAGCGACGTGCCGTCGTGAAGCGCGCGAGCGCGGGCCTGCTTGATGATGGTGTCATTGACCACGATGGCGAGCTTGGACATGCGGACCCCCGAAAGCGAGGCCAAATATGGCACAGGTCCAGAAAATCATGTGGACCTGTGACTGTGTGTGGTCGCCACTCTCGATCTTCGTCAAAACCCGCGGCGCAAGCCGACCGACAACACAGTGGCGCCGGCCGCGGACTGCAGCAGACCGTCGCTGCCGAACAGCGGCAGCTCGTGGCCCTGCAAGCTCAGCGTGGCCGCCCAGCGCGGGGCAAAGTGCCAAGCGACGCCACCACCGGCCAGCAAGTGGTTGCTGCCTTCCAGCGGCACGCCGTTGCTGGTGCCGTTGAACAAGGTTCCGGTGCGGCTGGTGCGGCGCTGGTAAGCGCCCAGGCGGCCGAACGCGGACCATTGTTCGCCGAGGCGCCATTCGCCGACCACCGCGCCCATCAGGCCCTGGCGCCAGCGCGCCCCCAGCAGAATCACCCCGGCCTCCAGCCGCAGGCTGGCGAGCGGCGCGTAGCCCAGCACCACCTGGGTGGCGAGCGCATCGCGGTTCTCGACGCCGGACGACGTGGCGATGCGGTAGCGGTTCCAGCCCAGCTCCGTGGCGGCGCTCCAGCCTTCGGCGGCGATGGCACTCGCGCCCGCCAGCAGCAGAGCGGCGGCGGGCGCGAGGCGAAACGATGTGCGGACGGGCGGCATGGCTGCGGCCTGCTACTGCGCCACCAACTCGATGATCTCGCCGCTGTCGCGCTTGAGCAGCAGGGCCTTGCCGTTGGCGCGAACCTCGTTGCAGCTGGGCTTGATCTTCTGCAATTCGCCGCAGAGTTTGCCGTCCGTGGTGCTCCATTTGCCCGAGTCGCTGAAGCCCCTGCTGGTGTTGACCCAGAAGTAGCCGTTGGACTTGTACTCCAGGCGCCAACTGGTTCCGTCGGCCAACTTGACCGCAAACACATTGCCTGCGATTGCCTCTTGCAGCGCGGCGGCCGACGGCGTGTTTGCATCGGCAGGGAAGTCGGCGGGCGCGGTCTGGGCGAAGGTTTGAGAAGCCGCGCAGAGAAGCATTGGGGCGAGTCTCTTCATTGGAATCTCCATAGCTTGTAAAGCGGTTGCGGGCCGCCGGTGCATGCCGGCGGCCCGGGCTCGGGCCGGTGCCTCAGCGCACCACGCCCAGCGCCTGCTCCACCGCGCGCAACGCAATGCCGTTGATGCGGATCTGGTAGACCGGCGTGGTGGGCGTGATGTCCTTGCCCGAGTACCACACACCGCCGTTGTGCTCACCGTACATGCGCTGGAAGTTGAAGTCGCGCTCGAAGCCGTCGGGCATGGCGGCGAACTTCATCACCTTCTTGCCGCCGATCGTTTCGATCGTGTAGGTCGTGTTCAGCAACTGCACGAAGTTGGCGCGGTTGCTGTTCGACACCAGGATGTTGTTGCGATAGAAGCGCGCCTTGGTGCCGTTGGCGTCGAACGACACGCGGATCTCGGCCGTGGTCGTGTACTCCGGTGCCGGGGCGGCAGGCAAGACGTAGCTCTGCACAAACGCGGCGGTGGCTCCGTTGACGGCAACTCCCAAGAGATCGCCCGGGTTTCTGGCGATGAACTCGTCGAGCGAGGCTGCGAACAACCATGACTCGAAGGGCGGCACGGGCCCGACCGCT
>JANNDW010000139.1:0-41421 GCA_031378125.1 Methylibium sp.
CGAGAACACGTCTTCGGGCATCAGCTTCACGCCTTTGGGCAGCAGGCTGTGCAGGTCGATGAAGCCCTTGATGGCGCCGAACATACCGTCCTTCAAACCCGATTCGTGGGTGCCGCCGGCCACGGTGGGAATCAGGTTCACATAGCTCTCGCGCATCGGCGCACCGTCTTCGGTGAAGGCCACGCACCAGGCGGCGCCCTCCCCCTCGGCGAAGTTTTCGGTCTCGCCGCCGTCGGCATAGTGTTCGCCTTCGAACACTGGGATCACCGGGTCGGCCGTCAAGGTTTGCATCAGGTAGTCGTGCAGCCCGCCTTTGTAGAGCCAGGTCTGGCTTTCGCTTTCACTTCGGCCGGCTTTCTCGATGCTCAGCGTGACCGTGACACCCGGCATCAACACGGCCTTGCTGCGCAGCAAGTGGGTCAGGTCGGCCTTGGGCAGATCGGCGGTCTCGAAGTATTTCGGATCGGGCCAGGCACGCACCAAGGTGCCGCTCTTCTTGTCGGCAGCCGCGGCCTTGCGCGACTTGAGCGGCTCCACCACATCGCCCCCAGCGAACACCAGGCTGGACACCTGGCCTTCGCGCCACACGGTCACCTCGAGCCGCTTGGACAGCGCATTGGTCACGCTGACACCCACCCCGTGCAGGCCGCCCGAAAAACTGTAGGCGCCACCCGAGCCCTTGTCGAACTTGCCGCCGGCATGCAGCCGCGTGAACACGATCTCGACCACGCTGACCTGTTCTTCAGGGTGCAAGCCGAACGGGATGCCGCGGCCATCGTCTTCCACGCTGACGGAGTTGTCGCTGTGCAGCGTGACATCGATGCGCTTGCCATGCCCGGCCAATGATTCGTCGGCGGCGTTGTCGATCACCTCCTGGATCACGTGCAAGGGGTTGTCGGTGCGCGTGTACATGCCGGGCCGCTGCTTCACGGGCTCCAGGCCCTTGAGAACACGGATCGACGCTTCGCCGTAGGCGTTGTTGGGTTTGGTTGCCATGGCGGCGGATTGTAGGCAAGCCCCCCCTTCGCGCCGATGCAGTGTCGCCGTTGCGGCAGCGGGTGCAGGTCGAATCCGCTAAAGTCGTTCGATGAATTCGACGTCTTCCGAACCCCGCATCACGCTGTCGCTGACGCAGGTGCTGATCTGCGGCGCGGCCATCGTGACCGTGTCCATGGGCATCCGGCACGGCTTCGGGCTCTGGCTGCAGCCCATCACGATGGACCGCGGCTGGACGCGCGAGACCTTCGCCTTTGCGATGGCCGTGCAGAACCTGGCATGGGGCCTGGCCGGGCCCTTTGCCGGTGTGCTGGCCGACCGGTTCGGAGCGCTGCGCGTGCTGTGCGTCGGCAGCCTGCTCTATGCGTTGGGGCTGGTGCTGATGGGCCTGTCGACCTCCGGCCTTGCATTCACCGGCAGCGCGGGCGTGGTGTTGGGTATGGCGCAGTCGGGAACGACCTACGCCATCATCTACGGCGTGATCGGCCGCAACGTGGCGCCCGAGCGGCGCAGCTGGGCCATGGGCATCACTGCGGCGGCCGGCTCGTTCGGGCAGTTCCTGATGGTGCCGGTAGAAAACTGGCTGATCGGCGGCCTGGGCTGGCAGAACGCGCTCTTCGTGCTGGGGTGCATGGCGCTGGTGATATTGCCGCTCGCGTTCGGCTTGAAGGAGCCCGCCGCGGCGGCGGCCAAAGGCCCGCAGCAAAGCATTGCCGCGGCAGTGCGCGAGGCCTTCGGCTACCCGAGCTTTCAGCTGCTGATGGCCGGCTACTTCGTGTGTGGTTTCCAGGTGGTGTTCATCGGCGTGCACATGCCCAGCTACCTGAAGGACAACGGCCTGACGCCGAACGTGGCCACCACCGCGCTGGCACTGATCGGCCTGTTCAACGTGATCGGCACCTACACCGCCGGCATGCTCGGCGCGCGGCTTCCGTACCGGTACATCCTGTCCTGCATCTATGCCCTGCGCTCGGTCGCCATCGTCGCCTTCTTGCTGGTGCCGCTGAGCCCGTGGAGCGTGTACATCTTCGCGTCGGTGATGGGCGTGCTGTGGCTGTCCACCATCCCGCCGACCAACGCGGTGGTGGCGCAGATCTTCGGCGTGAAGTACCTCTCGATGCTCAGCGGCTTTGTGTTCGTGAGCCACCAGATCGGCAGCTTCCTCGGTGCGTGGCTGGGCGGCAAGTTGTACGACACGACCGGCAGCTACAACCTGGTGTGGTGGATCGCGGTGGCGCTCGGCGTGTTTGCGGCGATCGTCAATTTGCCGATCCGTGAGCAAGCCATTGCCAGACCCGCTGCCGCCTTGACATGAAGCCGGACCTCAAGCTCAAGCGAGCCGTTCTTTGGGCGGCGCTGGCCGCGGCGCTGCTGCTGGTGTTTGCCGCCTACTTGCGGCCCGATGTGGCCGTGACGCTGGCCAACCAACTGTGGAACTGCTTTTGAGATGATGGAGCCGCACACCGGCTTGCCGCCTTCGGCGTGGGTGCAACGCTGGTCGCACTTGGTGGCCAGCGGCGCCAGCGTGCTGGACGTCGCCTGCGGCTCGGGGCGGCACGTGCGCTGGTTTGCGCAACAGGGCTGCCGCGTCACCGGTGTGGACCGCGACGCGCAGGCGCTGCAAGCGCTTCGAACCATGGCCGAGGTGCTGGTCGCGGACATTGAATCAGGCCCTTGGCCGCTGACCGGCCGCCGCTTCGATGCCGTGGTCGTCACCAACTACCTGTGGCGCGAACTGCTGCCGACGATCGTTGACAGCGTGGCCGAAGGCGGTGTGTTGATCTGCGAAACATTTGCGAAGGGCAACGAGACGGTCGGCAAGCCATCGAACCCGAAGTTTCTGCTCGGCCCCGGCGAGTTGTTGACGGCTGCGCGAGAGCTGCGCATCGTGGCTTTCGAAGACGGCTTCATCGCCGAGCCGGACCGCTTTGTGCAGCGAATCGTCGCGGCCCGCGAACCGATGACGGGGCCGGTCCCTGCGCGCTACCGTCTTTAGGGCAGCGCCACGCGGGCGGGTAAAATCCGGGGATTCAGAGGAACTCGAATGAAACCCATCGTTGGCAGCATCGTCGCGCTGATCACGCCGATGCTTGAGGACGGCAGCGTGGACTACGCCGCGTTGCGCCGTTTGATCGATTGGCATGTGGCCGAGGGCACGGACTGCGTCGGCGTGGTGGGAACCACGGGCGAATCGCCCACGGTCACGGTCGAGGAGCATTGCGAAATCATCCGCGTGAGCGTCGGCCACGCCAAAGGCCGCATCCCCGTGATGGCTGGCACTGGCGGCAACTCCACGGCCGAGGCCATCGAGCTGTCGCGCTACGCGCTGAAGGTGGGCGCCGATTGCACCCTCTCGGTGGTGCCGTACTACAACAAGCCGTCGCAGGAAGGCATCTATCGGCATTTCAAGGCGATTGCCGAGGCCGTCGACATCCCGATGGTGCTGTACAACGTGCCGAGCCGCACGGTTGCGGATATGCAGCCTGAGACGACGCTGCGGCTGGCCCAGGTGCCGGGCATCATCGGCATCAAGGAAGCCAGCGGCGACATCGAGCGGGCTTGTTGGCTGGTCAAGCAGGCTCCGAGCGGATTTTCGATCTACTCGGGAGACGACGGCACCGCCGTTGCGCTGATGCTGCTCGGCGGCCATGGCAACGTGAGCGTGACGGCCAACCTCGCACCGCGCGCCATGCACGCGCTTTGCATGGCGGCCATTGAGGGCAAGGCCAAGGAAGCCGCTGCGATGCACCTGAAACTTCTGCCGCTGCACAAGAGTCTGTTTGTCGAAGCCAGTCCCGCGCCCACCAAATGGGCAATGGCGCGCCTGGGCCTTTGCGGCGGCGCGCTGCGCTTGCCCATCACGCCGCTCACTGCGGCGGGGCAAGCGGCGGTTGCGCAAGCGCTGGTTGAGGCTGGCGTGCTTTAGGGGCGGCCGGCTTGCCGTGGGCCGTGGCCAAGAGGGCCCCTTCCTGTGAACTACCTTGATCGACGGGCCAGGCCCCGCGCAGTCGCGCAGGGGCCGGGCCGTTTGGAGATGCACCCCGTGACCCGTTCCCATTTTCTGTACTCGTTGTCCACCACCGCTTTGCTGTTGGCATGTGCGCTGACGGGTTGCTCGTCAGTCGAAAGCTTCGTGGCCGGCGACAAGATCGACTATCGCTCCGCGGGCACCAAGACACCCGGCCTGGACGTGCCACCCGACCTGTCTCAGCTGGCGCGCGATTCACGCTACCAAAGCCAGGGCGGCTCGGTCAGCGCAGCCTCATTTCAGGCGGGCACGCCGGCGTCGGCTGCGTCGCCGACGGCAAGCACCGTGGCCGTCAAATCCGTTGGCGAGGTGCGCATCGAACGCCAGGGCAACCAGCGTTGGCTTAGCACACCGCTGACCCCGGAGCAGTTGTGGCCGCAGTTGCAGTCGTTCTGGAAAGAGAACGGCTTCAACTTGACCGTGGATCAAGCCGCGGCGGGCGTGATGGAGACCGACTGGGCTGAAAACCGCGCCAAGCTGCCCAACGACTTTATTCGCAACACCATCGGGCGCGTGTTCGACGGGCTCTACTCCACCGGTGAGCGCGACAGATTCCGCACCCGCATGGAGCGCAGTGCCAGCGGCACCGAGGTCTACATCAGCCACCGTGGCCTGGTCGAGGTTTATCGCGGTGCGCTGAAAGACTCGACAGGCTGGGAAGCACGCCCCCCGGACCCCCAACTCGAAGCGGATTTTCTGGCGCGTCTGTTGGTCAAGCTGGGCATCAAGGAAGAACAGGCCAAGGCGGCGGTGAGCAATGCGACCACGGCCCCGGCCCGCGCCCGCGTGCTGGAAGACCGGCCAGAAGCGGCGTTGCAGATGGACGACAGCTTCGAGCGCGCCTGGCGGCGGGTCGGCCTGGCCCTGGACCGCAGTGGCTTCACCGTCGAAGACCGCGACCGCGGACAAGGGCTTTACTTCGTTCGCTACGTCGATCCCGCCTCGGCTGGAAAGGACGAGCCAGGCTTCTTTGCCAAGCTGTTCAGCGGCGACAAGAACGAGAACACCGGGCCCGCGCGCTACCGCGTCGCCGTCAAGAGCGAAGGAAGCGGCAGCACCATTTCCGTCTTGAACGCGCAGGGTGCACCGGAGAATGGCGCCACGGGCAAGCGCATCGTCGCGCTGCTGGTTGAAGAATTGAAATGATCATCACTCGCCGCTGATGCGCTTTTGCAGCCTGGGCAGTGGCAGCGCTGGCAACGCCACGGTGGTGGAAACCGGCGCGGCGGGGAATACGAGCCGGGTGCTGATCGACTGCGGCTTTTCGCTCAAGGAGTTCGCGTCCCGGTCGGCCCGCGCGGGGCTGCAGGCGTGCACGCTGGACGCGATTTTCGTCACCCATGAACACGGAGACCACATCGGCTGCGCTGTCGGCCTCGCGCGCCGCCACGGCATTCCGTTGTGGATGAGCCGCGGCACCTGGCAGGCCATTGGCGAGCCCGAACTTCCTGGCTTGCTCCACTTCGCGCGTGATGGCGAATCGATTGCCGTGGGCCACCTCGAATTGCAGCCCTACACGGTTCCCCACGATGCCCAGGAACCTCTGCAACTGCGATGTTCGGCTGGTGGCGCCCGATTGGGCATGTTGACAGATGCCGGCTGTATCACGCCGCACCTGCTGGCGCATCTGCAGGACTGCAATGCGCTGGTGCTGGAGTGCAACCACGACAGCGCCATGCTGGCCGCTTCAAACTACCCGGCTTCGCTCAAGGCCCGCGTCGGCGGACGCTATGGCCACTTGTCGAACGAGACGTCGGCCGAAATACTTGCGGCCTGCATGCACAGCGGCCTGCGTCACCTGGTGGCCGCGCACCTCAGCGCGCAGAACAACCACCCGGACCTGGTGCGACAAGCGCTGGCGCGGGCCTGGGACCGCGATGTCGGGCAGATCGTCGTTGCCGACGCGGCGAGCGGTTTTTCATGGATCGAAGTCGACCGATAGACCGCGCGCGACCGACTGCACGGCCGAAGGCGATGATCCGCCGCAAGCGGCATCGGTATCAGCATCAGCATCGGCATCGGCAACAAAAAAACCGCCAGACGGCGGCTTTTTTGCGACTCGGGATGATCCGACTCGATACGGCCCTCAGGGCTTCTTGACTGCGTCGGCAGCTTTGCCGGCCGCATCCTTGACAGCGTCCGCGGCCTTGCCAGCGGCTTCCTTGGCGGCATCCTTGGCCATGTCGGCAGCCTTGCCGGCGGCGTCCTTGGCCATGTCGGCAGCCTTGCCAGCCGCGGCAGAGGCAGCATCGGCAGTGGCGCCACCAACGGCCGATGCGGCATCGACCGCCGAAGTCACGGCAGTGGCGGCAGCCGAAGCGGCTTGATTCACCGCAGCGGTGACCGGTGCGGTGGCAGCGGCCGGCGCAGTAACTTCAGGCATCTTCTTCTCACCGCAAGCGGTCAGTGCAAAGGCAACAAGCAACGAACCCAACAGAATTGACGTTTTCATATTTTTTCCTCAAACAGAAGAGTCGAACAAAGAGTAACCGGTCGTCATGCGAGCTCCGCGTTGTGGCAGAGACTCAACGCTAGAAGACAAGGAAAGCCCCAACGGCTCCGTTGCCTAGCCTCGAATTATAACTTGGCTAGGGACTATCCCTAGAGCCCGAGACTTGTCACCGGGAAGGCTTCTTCAGAGCGTTGTAAAACCGCATCAATCAGTTCGCGGGCGTGGATCGCATCAGCAGCACTGCGCGACACGCTGCCGCGATAGCGAATCGGGTCGACCAGGCGCACCGTCACCAGGCCGGGCGCCAGTAGCATCGTGGGCATCCTGCCGGCCTCCAGTTCAACGTTCGCGCGGCATTCCACGACGTGCGACCAGTGCCGGCGCCATGCGACCCACCTCGCGTGACGGCGTGCAAACTCGTCGAAGTGCTGTGCGAGCAGCGTCAGCTTTCGGTGCGACTTTGCCCACTGGGTCAGGTTGTCTATCAGCGCGGGCTCGTTCAGCGGCCAGTTGGCGTAGTCGATGTCGCTGAGCCAGATCTCCCGGCAGCCCAGCGCGGCAGCCTCGGCAAAGGCGGCATGCACCGCCGCGTGAAATTCGCTGTGCGAGGCGATCAATGTGTACTGAGGTGGGGTTGTCATGACAGGCTCCTTCGTCACGATCGTCAGGCCGCGTGCAGCCAACCGGCTTGCGCCCATTGATCGAGCAGCGCCAGCGCTTCCCTGCTCAGCGCTGCGGCGTCTGTCGCCGACAGTGCTCGATGGTCGGCCAAGCGTTGCATCAACCTGGAGTCCCGCCCAGCCGCACGGTAGGACTCTCCATTGACGAACACATGCCAGCGGTCATACATCATGCGGGTGCGCCGGTCCAGACGCACGCCGGCATCATGCCGCAGTGCGGCGCCGGCATCAAACCACACACTGGATTTCAGATCGCTCAGAACCTCGCCCAACGCGCAAGCCACTGCGCGGGGATCGGCGAGCAAGCGCGTCATGGCGTCCGCGGTGAAGGCGTTCAGTGCGTCGGGAATGCGCGCCGGCTCCGCCGTGGCCAGTTGCCGCGGATCGCGATAGAGGCCCTCGGCGTCCGGCGCCTCGGCGGCGTCCAGGATTCTTTGCAGCACGTCGGTGCCCCATTGATGCCGCCCCGGGGCTCGAAAACCGATCGAGCAGGTCATGCACTCGCCCTCGGCCACACCGTCATGCGCCCAGCGCGGCGGCAGGTACAGCATGTCGCCGGGCTCCAGCAGCCATTCCTGTTCGGCCGTGAAGTTGGCGAGGATCTTCAGCGGCACGGCGGGCTGCAGGGCCGGATCTTTGAGCCGGCCGATGCGCCAGCGGCGCCGCCCCATAATTTGCAGCAGGAACACGTCGTAGGAATCGAAATGCGGGCCGACGCCCCCGCCGTCGGTGGCATAGGACACCATCAGATCGTCGAGCCGCGCGTCCGGAACAAAACGAAACTTCGCCAGCAGCTGGTGTGCGGCATCCACATGCAAGTCCAGCCCCTGCACCAGCAAGGTCCAGCGGGCCTGCGCAAGGCTTGGCATGGAGCGTCGTTTGAACGGTCCCTGCCGAAGCCGCCAGCGCCCCTCGTGATGCACGATCAAACGTGATTCGACATCGTCCCGGGCCGCCAGTTCGAACAGCTGGGCCCGCTCCAGCGGAGACACCAGGCCTGGAATCGCCTGGCGTATCAGCAAAGGTTTCTTCTGCCAGTGCCGGCGCATGAAGGTCCGCGGCGAGAGCCCTCCGAGCAGGGTCTGGGCAAGCGTGACGTCCATGCCCGGGATTGTGGCCTGTGCGATCATTTCAGCATGAACATCACCGCACCCTGCGTCGTCAGCCTGGTCTGGCGGCTGCAAGACACCCAAGGCACCCTGATCGACGAACTGAAGGAGCCCGTCGAGTTCTTCTTCGGTGGGGACGATCTGCTCGCCAAGGTCGAGGAAGCCTTGACCGATCAAGCCATCGGCTTCGAGGCCCTGTTGCATCTGGAGCCCGAGCACGCGTTCGGCGACTACGACCCCAAGCTGGTCTTTTTCGAAGAGCGCTCGCTGCTGCCCGAACCGGTTGAAGCCGGCATGCAGTTCGACGGCGTGCCGCCGGGCGCCACCACCCAGGGCATGCCAGCGGATGCGGCCTACACCATCACCGAGGTGTACCCCACGCACATCGTGCTGGACGGCAACCACCCACTGGCCGGCATGGCCCTGCGACTCGACTTGCGAGTGTTGGACGTACGTCCCGCCACCGAGCAAGAAGTCGAAGCCGGCAGCGTGGGCGAGCCGGTTTTCACGGTGATGAACACGGCCTCGCCAGGCTCCCCGCTGCACTGAGCGCCGGGCGCGTCAAGGCGGCGCTGAACGGCGGCTAAGCTTTGCCCGTGGACCCGAATCCGCCCGCTCCGCGCTCGGATCCCTCGAACTGATCGACGCGCCTGAAACTGGCGTGGACGACGGGGACGATCACCAACTGGGCAATGCGCTCCATCGGCTGCACGGTGAAGGCCATGCTGCCGCGGTTCCAGCAGCTCACCATCAGCGGGCCCTGGTAGTCGGAGTCGATCAAGCCCACCAGGTTGCCCAGCACGATGCCGTGTTTGTGACCCAAACCCGATCGGGGCAGCAGCACCGCGGCCAGGCCGGGGTCGGCAATGTGAATGGCCAGGCCGGTCGGAATCAGTTCGGTCTGGCCCGGCTCCAGCACCAGTGGCGCGTCCAGACAGGCGCGCAGGTCCAGCCCGGCACTGCCTGGGGTCGCATAGGCTGGCAGCTGCTCGGCCATGCGCGGGTCGAGCACCTTCAGGTCAATCGTGTGCATCTGAAATCGCTTTTGATCAGTTCGCGGCCCCGTCAGGCCACCGCGATGGCAAGCCGGGCCGCGATCTCCGCCACCAACTGACGCGCCAGCGTGAGCTTGTCGGCCCGCGGCAGTTCGCGGTGGCCCGCCGCATCCACCAGCGTGAGCGCGTTGTCGTCAGACCCGAACGTGGCGGGGCCGACGTTGCCCACCACCAGCGGAATGTTTTTGCGCTGGAGTTTCTCGCGCGCGTGCTTGAGCACATCCTGGCTTTCGGCCGCGAAGCCAACGCAGTAGGGCCGGTTCGGCAACGCCGCCACCGCGGCCAGGATGTCCGGGTTCTCGGTCATCTCCAAGCGCGGCACCGCCTTGTCCACGCCCTTTTTGATCTTGTGCTGCGCAGGTGCGGCCGGGCGCCAGTCGGCCACCGCCGCGGTGGCGATGAACACGTCGTGCTTTGGCGCCGCCGGCAGGACAAGGTCGAACATCTGCAGCGCCGTTCTCACGTCGATGCGGCGGGCGCCGCGCGGCGTCTGCAGCTGCACGGGGCCCGCGACCAGCGTGACCTGGGCCCCGGCCTCGACCGCAGCCCGCGCGATCGCAAAGCCCATCTTCCCGCTGGACAGATTGGTGATGCCACGCACCGGATCGATGGGCTCGTAGGTGGGCCCGGCGGTGATAAGAACCTTCTTGCCGAGCAAAGCCTTGGGTTGAAAAAAGGCCACCACATCGGCCAGCAATTCAACCGGCTCCAGCATGCGGCCGTCGCCGGTTTCGCCGCAGGCCTGGTCGCCGCGGTCGGGCCCCAGGATCACCGTGCCGTCGGCGCGCAATTGCGCAGCGTTGCGCTGCGTCGCCGGGTGCGCCCACATCTCTCGGTTCATGGCAGGTGCAATCAGCAGCGCGCATCGATCCATCGGCCGCGCCAGGCACATCAGGCTCAGCAGATCATCGGCGTGGCCGTGCACCAATTTGGCCATGAAGTCGGCGCTGGCGGGCGCCACCAGCACCGCATCGGCGCCGCGCGTGAGGTTGATGTGCGCCATGTTGTTCGGCTCGCGCGCGTCCCACTGGCTGGTGTAGACGGCGCGGTTGGACAGCGCCTGCATCGTCACCGCCGTGACGAATTGTTCAGCGGCCTGGGTCATCACCACTTGTACCGCCGCGCCGGCCTTGATCAGCGCACGCACCAGCTCGGCCGACTTGTAGCAGGCGATGCCGCCGGACAGCCCCAGGACAATGTGCCGCCCCGCCAGATCGAGTCGTTCAGTCATGCTCATCGGACCCCCTTGGCGCTTCGCGCCGTCCCCCCAAGGGGGGGAGTGAGCACCTTCGGAGCGGCCGTGCGGTGCTCAAAGCGCCGTCCAGGCACGCGACAAGTCGTTCAGGTTGAACAGCACGCGCACGGCCTTGCCGTATACCTGCTCATGCGGCAGAAAACCCCACGCGCGCGAGTCGGCGGAGTTGTCGCGGTTGTCGCCCAGCATCAGGTACTGCCCCGGCGGCACCTGGCACCGCCAGGCGCCCGCACGCTGCACGCTGCAATGGGCGCCGAGGCCGTCCACCGGCTGCCGGCCTTGCAGGAACGGGTTGACCTTGACGGTGCGGCTGTGGCCGGCCGCGGTCTCCAGCAGCAACCAGTGGCCGCTGTCTTCCGGCGGCACGCCGGCGCCGGTGCCGTCGCCTACCAGTTGCACGTCTGCGGCCCCCCCATTGACGCTCACCGCGCCATCCTGAAAAGCGACCGTATCGCCCGGCATGCCGACGAGCCGCTTGACATAGAACTGCGACACGTCCGGCGGGAAGCGAAACACCACCACATCGCCGCGCTGCGGCTGCCCGAACTCGATCGCCGTGTTGGTGAACGGCAGGCGCGGCCCGTAGGCCAGGTGATTGACGAGCAGGTAGTCGCCCACCCGCAGCGTCGGCTCCATCGAGCCCGACGGCACCTTGGGCCAGTCTGCCAACGCCACCCGGCAGCTGAACATCAGCGCAACAACGATGAACAGCTCCGCGCCGAAACTCACCCACAGCGGTTTCTTCTCGGGCTCCTCGGCCAGCCGTCTCGTCTTCAGCTTCCAAGCCACCCAGCACGCCCCGGTTGCCAGCGTGGCGAGGAACAGGATCTCGTTGATGGAAAAGCCGATCTGCATGGGAACGGGATTATCGGTGCGAGCCGCATTGTCCGTCAGCCCGCGAGAACCACCCGCGAGAACCGGCGCCCGAAGCGTGCTTTTTGCGGCCTCACCAAGCTCGCGTAGAGTCGCGGGTCCATGCTCGCAACCATCAACCAGGCTTTTGCACAGGGTGCGGCCTCCGCGACCAGCTCGGCGCCCGCCTCCGCGCCGCTGTGGACGCTTGAGGGCCTGCGCGCTGCCGACCCGGTGCTCGGCCTGGCCATGCTGATGCTGGCCGCGGTGCTGCTGGCGGAGGTGCTGCACCGCACTTGGCGCCTGCCGCGCAGCTGCGGCCACATGCTGATGGGTGCCATCGCCAGCCCACTGGTGCTGCGGCTGCTCGACCGTACCGACCTCGACACGTGGAAGCCCTTGATCGACCTGGCCATCGGTGCCTTGCTGTTTGAGCTGGGCAGCCGGATTCGCCCGCGCTGGCTGATCGACAACCCCTGGTTGGCGCTGAGCTGCGTGCTGCAGGCGGCCCTTTGCGGGCTGCTGGTGGCGGTGTTGCTGGCCGCACTCGGCGCACCGCTGCTTTCAGCAGCCGTCGTGGGCTCGGTGGCCATGTCCACCTCGTCGGTGATCGTGCTCACGGCCACCCATGAGTCGAACTCGCGCGGGCAGGTGACCGAACGCCTGCTGATGATGACGGCGATCAACAGCGTCATCGCGGTGCTGGGCCTCAAGGTGCTGCGGATCGCGCTGGCGTCGGACTCGATCACGCCGATCGACGAAGGGGTCGAGGCGTTGGTCAGCGCGCTGCGGGTCATCGGCGGCTCGTTCCTGTTGGGGCTGGCGATGGGCTTTGCCTTGGACCGTTTGAGCCCGCTGGTGCGCGGCACGCCGGCCATGCCGGTGTTGCAGATCGCGCTGGTCATCACCGCCAGCATGCTGGCCGCCCAATGGAAGCTGTCGCCGCTGCTGGCGCTGCTGGTGGCGGGCATGACGGCGCGCTCGCGCATGGCGCATGGCCTCACCGTGGAGCCACACCTCGGTTCGGCCGGCGCGGTGCTCAACGTGTTGCTGTTCATTTGCCTGGGCCTGCTGTTCACGCTGGACGGCATGTGGACGGTGTGGCCGTGGGTGTTGGCAATCATTGCGGGCCGGCTGCTGGGCACCGGCCTGGCCGTCGGGGCGCTGGCCCGGGCCAGCGGCCTGGGCTGGCGCCAGGCCGCGGCGCTCACCGTGGCGCTGCAACCCATGAGCAGCCTGGCCGTGCTGCTGGCCGCCGACACCTTTGGCTGGCCCTCGCAACTGCCCGGGGTGGATGGCAATGCGCTGCAAGCCCTGCTGCTGGCGACCACGCTGATGCAGCTGACGGGCCCGATTTGGACCCAGCTGTCGCTGCACCGCATCGCACGGGAGTGCAACGCCGGCTGAACGCCGGATGACCGCTGGATGATGGCCATGCCACTGCAAGACTTCACCCCCTCCCAACCGCTCACGCTCGGCGTGGAGCTGGAACTGCAACTCGTCAGCACCCATGACTTCGACCTGGCCCCGCAGGCCGAGGATCTGTTGCGCGTGCTCAAGGGCCACCCCGGCGCGTGGGACGTGAAGCCCGAGATCACCCGCAGCATGATCGAGATCGGCACCTCGATCCAGCGCAGCCATCAACCGCTGCTGGCCGAGTTGCGCGACCTGCGCGATCAACTGTCCCGGGGCGCCCGCAAGCTCAACATTGGCATCGCCGGCGGCGGCACGCACGCCTACCAGCATTGGAGCGAGCAGCAAATTTTCCCCGGCGAGCGCTTCCACTACATCAGCGAGTTGTACGGCTACCTGGCCAAGCAGTTCACCGTGTTCGGCCAGCATGTGCACGTGGGCTGTGAAGACGGCGACCGCGCGCTGTGGCTGCTGCACGCGCTGTCGCGCTACGTGCCGCACTTCATCGCGCTGAGCGCCTCATCGCCGTTCGTGCAAGGCGTCGACACGGGGTTCGACTCAGCCCGGCTGAACTCGGTGTTTGCATTCCCGCTGTCGGGCCGCGCGCCGTTTTGCCTGAGCTGGCGCGAGTTCGGCCTGTACTTCGACAAGATGGCCAGCACCGGCGTGGTCGAGTCGATGAAGGACTTCTACTGGGACATCCGCCCCAAGCCCGAGTTCGGCACCATCGAGCTGCGCGTGTGCGACACACCGCTGTGCGTGGAGATGGCCGCGGCGCTGGCGTGCTACCTGCAAAGCATTTGCCGCTACTTGCGCGAGGTGCGACCTTTTGAGCCGACCGAAGACGACTACCTGGTCTACACCTTCAACCGTTTCCAGGCCTGCCGTTTCGGGCTCGACGGCGAGATCGTCGACCCCAAGACCAAACAACGCATCAAGCTGCGCGACGACATCGTGCGCACGCTGGCCGGCGTCGACGAACATGCGCTGGACCTGCAGGGCCTGGACGCCAACAATCTGATCCGCGACGCGCTGTTCGATGGCAACGGGGCGCGCTGGCTGCGTTCGCGGCGCGTCAAGGGCGCCCCGCTGTCGGCGGTGGTGGAGTCGGCCGCGAATCGATGGATGGGGACTGCGGCGGGCGCCTGAAGCCCCGTGCTTTCAGCCGCCACAGCGCACCTCTTCGAGACGCCGCCCGCCATCGGCCAAACGCCGCGAGCCTGGCCCCAGACTACTGTTCGGCCAAGAAGCGCAGCAGCCGTTCACGCGACAGCTGCAGCGCTTGCGCGTCGCCGCCCACGTGCACGCCCTGCCCCGGGTTCACGCCGCCGGGAACATCGCGGCGCCAGCGCACCGGCGCCGCGGAATCGAAGCCGTGGTAGGCACCCGCATAACTCTCGATCGCAGGCTTGGGCCCCGCCGCCGATTGCGCCAGGCGGTGGCAGGGCGCCGCCGACGTCCAGTCGTCCGCCTCGCCCACCAGCAACAGCAGCCGGGTGGTGGACTCGAAGCCGCGCTTCAATTCGGCTTCGCAGCCCGGGTAGAAAGCGACCGCGAACGCCGGCCTGATCGTCTGCGTGGCAACCTCTCGCTGGCGCAGGTTGGTGGCAGCCAGCACGGTGCTGCCGCCATTCGACCAACCGATCATGCCGATCCGCCCGGGGTCCACCTCCTCACGTTGGGCCAGCCAGGCCAGCGCGGCCAGCGCGTCGAGCCGGCGGTTGGCCTGCGTGACGGCACGCGCGCCGATGCGCTGGGTGCACAGCTGCGTTTCGCCGCGCGGCGTCAACGAATCCACCACCAGGGCGTGCATGCCTTGCTGATGGAGCAGCGCCGCATAGTCGCGCATGCGCTGGCTGAGCCGCCCGTTGCGCTCGTAAGGACCGCCGCAACCGTGAAACAACGCCACCGCCGGAATGCGGCCGGCAACCTTCGGTGCGGGCAGCCAGAACGCCTTCAGCAGCACCGGCCGGCCGTCTCGCTGGTCGAGACTTGCAAACTCGACCGGAGTCTGCCCGCGAGCGGCACCCACCATCCCCGCCAGCGTCCACAGCAGCGCAATCAACATCCTGTGGTGCAAGGGCCTTCTCATCGCGGCAGCGTTCCATCCGGATAAGGCGGGGCCGCAGGCGCCATCGGGGCAAAGTGAAGCAACTGGGCGCCGGGCGCATTGATCAGCGTGGTGGCGCTGCCCAGGCCGAAATCCTGATCGCCGCCCACCCGGCGATAGCGCCACTGCGACTGGTTGCGCCAGGCGCCGGCACTGTTCACATTGCGGTCGATCACGCTCTGCACGCGCGCGCCCCTGAAACCCAGCCCTGAAACCATTTTCTGGAACGCACCGCGCAGCTTCGGGCCATGGGTCTGTTCGGCCCAGACCAGACAGCGCCGATCCTCTCCCACCGCCAGCAGCGCGCGGCCGGCGCTGCCCGGTATGGCCAGCACCGTGCCGGCGGAGCCACTGAGCAGGTCTTCGGCGCCCGTGCGCAGCGGGTCCAGCGGTTCGAAGCCCCGCGTCAAAGCCCAGTCGATCACGGCACCGGGCTGGCCTTCGTTCAACACGCAAGCGTCCAGAAACACCTGCACCACCGACTGCGCAGTGGGCGGCGCCGACGCTGCGGGTTGTGGCTCGGCCGCTTTGGGCGCTTCGATGATCGGCGCGTCCCGCAGCGGCGGCGGCTGTGCGCCGGCCGGCGCGGCAAACAAGCCGGACAGCGCCGCCGCGCCAACCGCCAGGCGACAGCGGGTTCGGGCCGGACGAGATGGATTCAACAGCATGCCGCAACGATACCGCCAGACGGCGGCATGGCAAAAACGACCCAAGCCACTGAGCGGCGGGCGTTGCGAGGTCGTTTTGCCGGCGCTGGATGATGCCGCCGCGTTGCGCTCTTTCGTCGCTTGCCCCGGCAATATCAAACCGCCAAGGCATTCCGGGTTGGCGTGAATTTTCCCGTCTTTTCGATCGCCACCGCTGCGCGGACCGGCGGGACAATAGTGGGGCGTTTGGTGCATGCAACGCCATCAACACCGCGCCCGCAGCCCCACCCAAAACGTCATGGACCAGCGATGCAAACCTCCGCGCCCGCCAGCCCGTCTGTCAAACCCGGCTCACCCGGCCTCGCCATGGATGGCGCCGGCTTGCATGCGGCCCTCACGTCGCGGCGCATTGGCGGCCTTGACTTCCTGCGCGCACTGGCCGTCTCGCTCGTGATGCTGGGGCACGCGGTCGAGGGCCGCGCCGGCCTGAGTGAAGCCGTTGGACCGCTCGCCGCACTCGGCGTGAAAGTGTTTTTCGTACTGTCGGGATTCTTGATCACGCGCTTGCTGCTGGATGAGATCGACGCGCACGGGCGCATCGACTTTCTTGCCTTCTACCGCCGCCGCGTGGCCAGGCTGATGCCGGTTTTCTACCTCTATCTGGCGGTCGCCTTGACCGTGCTGTGGGTGCGCGACAAGCCCATTCCTTGGGGTGCGGTGGCATCGGCCGTGTTGTACGTGACGAACTACTACCAGGCCTTCACCGGAGCACAAACCAACATCGTGTCGCACTGTTGGTCGCTGGCGGTTGAAGAGCAGTTCTACATGCTGTGGCCGCTGCTGGCCGCCTTCTTGTTTGTCCGCCGCATTGACATGACGCGCGCGCTGGTGCTGATCATTCTCGCGGTGTGGTGTTGGCGTGTGTTCCTGGTGGCGGGAGTGGATGCCTCGGTTGACTACCTGTACCGTGCGCTCGACACCCGCGCCGACGAGCTGGCCGTCGGCTGCCTGTTCGCCGTTTTGGGGCGGTCCTCCGAGTGGCGCGCGCGACTGGCCTCGGTGTTGCGCCTGCCCGCGGCCGGACCGGTGCTGCTGCTGCTGGTGTATGCGTCCACCTTGATCGGCGCCCATAGCGCGCTGTTCAGGTACTGCTTCGGCTACATGGTGGAGCCCATCATGATCGGCTTGCTGATGTTGATGACGGTTTGGGCTTCCACACGTTCAGGCTGGCTCGCCGGCCTGCTCAACAACCGGTTGCTGGTACACGTGGGGCAGGTGTCCTACTGCATGTACCTGTTCCACGGCCTCATCATGTATTCCACCCAACGCATCGTGGAGGGGCGCACCGGCAGCTTCTGGCTGGGTCTGGCGGCCTCCTTTGCGGCCGTTATCTTGGCCTCGACCCTGTCGTTCCGCTGGTTTGAAACGCCGATGCGCAAGCTCATCAACGGCCGCTAGCGCGACGCTGAAAACAGCTCGTGCCCTGGCTCGCAAGCCGACGCAGCCGCTTTGTTCGGCTCACGCCAGCACGATCCGCGGCGGCTTGGGGTGAAACCGCGCCATCGAATGCGCGTCTACATAGTCTCCATCGCGCATCGCGTAGCCCTTGAACGTGCCTTCGATCTCAAAGCCGAACTTGCGGTACAGGTGAATCGCCGCCGCGTTGTCGCAGTACACGGTCAGCTCGATGCGCAACGCACCGACCCAGCGGTCGGCGTAGTCGCACATCGCCGCCATCAGCGCCGAACCCACGCCCTTGCACTGCGCTTCGCGCATCACCGAGATGCCCAGCGTCAAGGCATGCCGGCGGCGCAGCGCCGGACCGACCGGGTGCAAGCCGGCGGACCCCACCACCTCGCCGTTGATTTCAGCCGCCAGCGGCAGGTCGGTCTTGCCCGGCGCGGCGCTCTCGGCCAGCCGGGTGCGCCAGATTTCCTCGTCGGTGTAGGGCAGCTGCATCAGGCCAGCGTAGACCGCCGGATCGCCCATCATGCGGGCGTAGGCTGCGGCGTCTTTGATCGAAGCCCTGCGAACGGTGATGGTCATGACAAACACTCCTTTGCTGGATGCGCTCTTGTGGAGGGGTCAGCGCTTCTCGGCGCCGACGCGGGCGATCCACGCGTCGACCGCGCGCTCCAGCAACGGCAGCGGCACAGCACCCTGGTCGAACCCGGATCAGTGCAACCCGGACCGTTGCCTCTGGGTCGGCGCGGCGCCCCATGGTAGAAAGCAGGCCCCATTGACATCACAGGAGACCCTCATGGCTGTTGCAAAAATCATCGAAATCATTTCCGGGAGCAAGCTCGGGTTCGAAGACGCCATCAAGCAAGGCGTGGCACGCGCGTCCGATACCGTGAGCGCGGTGTCGGGAGCGTGGGTCAAGGATCAAAGTGTGATCGTGGAAAACGGCAAGATCATTGAGTACCGCGTGGTCATGAAGGTCACGTTCATGCTCAAAGACTCATCCAGGTCGGCGGCAAAGAAGAAGTGAGCCTGCATGTCACACGCAGCGCATGTCGCTGCGTGTGATGAACCGGCGGCCCACCGGCCGTTCGGAGGCCATCCAAACTCGTGCGGGAGGTCCGCTGTTTCTCATCAGTCCCTGGACGCCGGCATGTGGGCGGGAATCGCACCGCCGCCTCCTTCGGCGATGGCCCCGGCGGGCTTGGGTTCACGCACCAAATAACTGTACAGCACCGGCACCACCACCAGCGTCAGCAGTGTGGAGGTGATGACGCCGCCGATGATGGCCCGGCCCATCGGCGCCTGAATCTCGCCGCCTTCGTTGAGCGCCAGCGCCAGCGGCAACATGCCGAACACCATCGCGCTGGTGGTCATGATGATCGGGCGCATGCGCACCAGGCCGGCCTGCAGCAGCGCCTCGGGCACGCTCAAACCCGCCTTGCGGCCCTGGTTGGCAAAGTCCACCAGCAAGATAGCGTTCTTGGTCACCAGCCCCATCAGCATCACCAGCCCGATCATCGAAAACACATTCAGCGTGGACTTCCACAGCAGCAGCGCCAGCATCACGCCGATCAGCGACAGCGGCAGCGACGCCATGATCGCCAGCGGCTGCAAAAAGCTGCCGAACTGGCTGGCCAGCACGATGTAGATGAAGATCACGCTCAATGCCAACGCGCCCAGCATCGCGCCAAAAGCTTCTTCCTGTTCCTTGGTGGCTCCCCCCACGTCCAGGCTGAAGCCGGGCGGCAGTGGGGTGTTTTTCACCAGCTCCTGCACCTCCTTGCCGGCGTCGCCGGCGGGACGCCCTTCGACACCGGCAAAGATGGCCTCGCGGCGCTGCAGGTTCTGGCGCCGGATCACCTCCGGGTTGACGATGGGGGAGATGCTGGCCACCGTCGCCAGCGCGATTGGCGTGCCGTCCTTGCTGAAGGCAATGGGCAGGCCGCGCAGTTGCTCCACCTTCTCGCGCTGCTCAGCGGGCAGACGCAACTGCACCTCGACCTGCTGGCCATCCGGCGTGGTCCAGTAGGTGGCGACCTCGCCGTTGACGTAGGCACGCAGACTGGAGGCCACTTGCGGCGCCGTCAACCCGAGTTCGCGAACGGCGCCGGGGTTGAGCCGCACGGCATACGCAGGCAACCCGGGCTTGACCGACACCTCCACATCGACGATGCCCTTGATCTTGCGGATCTTGTCGGCCAGCTCCAGCGTGAGGGTCGCAAGGCCCACCGGGTCGCTGCCCAGCACCGCCACGTAGATCGGCCGGTCGAAGCCGACCGACACCTCGATGCCCGGCAGCTTGGCAATCTGCGCGCGGATCGCGTCTTCGATCTGCTTCTGGCTGCGCTGGCGTTCCGAGCGCGGTTTCAGGCTGATGTTGATCGAAGCCTGGTTGCGCCCCACCGCCAGCCCCGAGCCCTGCCCGCCCACGCTGCTGGAAACACTTTGCACCTCGGGCAGGGCCAGCACCACCGCTTCGACCTGGCGGATCTTGGCGTCGCTGCGTTGCAGGCTGGAGCCGACCGGCAAGCGCACGTTGAGCTGGGTGAAGCCTTGATCGGTCTGCGGAATGAATTCGCTGCCCACCAGCGGCGCCAGCGCCAGCGCGCCACAGAAGCTCGCCGCACCGACCAGCAGCACCAGCGCCCGGGGCGTCAGCGTGCCCCGGCGCCAGGCACGTGGCTGCGCGGCAATGCGTTTTCCCTGCGCGTCGAACGGCCGGCCGAACGAGGGCCACGGCATGCGATACCGCCGCCCCGAGAAGGCCCAGTGGATCAACGCTTCGTAGATCGAATGCAGTCCCTCCATCAGCCGGTCCGTGCCGCGCAGCAGTGCGCCAATGACTGGAACCCGCTGCAGGGTGTGCGCCGGCGGATCCTTCCAGACGCTGGACAGCATCGGGTCGAGCGTGAAGCTGACGAACAGGCTCACCAAGACCGCCACCGTCACCGTGAGGCCGAAGGCCACGAAGAACTTGCCGACGATGCCGCCCATGAACGCCACCGGCACGAACACGGCGCACAGCGCCAAGGTGGTGGCCATCACCGCCAGGCCGATCTCGTCGGTGCCTTCCAGCGAAGCGCGCCGGTGGTCCTTGCCCAGGCGCACATGGCGCACGATGTTCTCGCGGACCACGATCGCGTCGTCGATCAGCAAACCGATGCACAGGCTCAAGCCCATCATGGTCATGAAGTTCAGCGTGAAGCCAAACGCGTAGATCGCAATGAACGAGGCGATCACCGAGATCGGCAAGGTCAGGCCGGTGATGATGGTCGAGCGCCACGAATGCAAGAACAGGAACACGATGACGATGGTCAGCAGCGCGCCCTCGATCAAGGTGTGCTGCAGGCCGCGCAGCGAGTTCTTCACGAAGTCGCTGTTGGCGTAGACCAGCTTCAGCTCCACGCCCGCCGGCAACTGCGCCTTCAGTTCAGCGGCCGCGGCCTTGACCGCCTCGCCGGTGGCCACGATGTTGGCGTCCTGCTGCTTAAAAATGTTGAAGCTCACGGCGGGCTGGCCGTTGATGCGCGCAAGCGTTTCGGGTTCGCGCTCGCGCTCGACAAGCAGGCCCAGATCGCCCAGCGTCACCGCCAGCCCGGCGCGCCGCGCCACGACGAGTTGGGCAAACTGCCTGGGATCGCGCACCCGGCCTTCGACACGCAGGATCGAGTCTTGCACCGCGTCGCTGACCAGGCCCACCGGCTGGTCGGCGTTGGCCTCGCGCAGCGCGGTGGCAATTTCAGCCGGCGTCACGGCGTAGGTGCGCAATCGGTTTGGATCGAGGTCGATGCGCACCTGCCTTGTTGCCAGGCCAGAAACATCGACGCGCGCCACGCCCTCGACCCGCTGCAGGCGCTTGTAGACCGTCTGGTCGGCGATCAGCGACAGTTCGCGAGCGCTGCGTTCGGCACTGATCAATGCCATCACCACGGTGGGCTGGGCGTTGTCGCCATCGAAGCGGGTTACGGTCGGCGCCTTGGCGTCTTTCGGGAACAAGCCCTGCACCACCGCAACGCGGTCGCGCACGTCCTGCATGGCACGCGCCATGTCGGCGTTCAGGCTGAACTCCACGCTGGTCTGGCTGCGGCCCTCGAAGCTGCGCGAGGTGATGCGCTTCACACCGGCAATGCTGTTCAGCGCCTCTTCCACCAGCTTGGTCACTTCACGCTCCACCGCTTCGGGCGATGCACCGGGATAGCCGATGTCGATGAACGCCACCGGCAACGACACGTCGGGCATCTGCTCGACTCCGAGGCGCGCGTAGGCAAACAGGCCCAGCACACACAGCGCCACCATCACCATGGTGGCGAATACAGGGTTGTTGATGGAGACGCGGGTCATCCACATGGCCGGCTCCGGCTCAACGCAAATTGGCCGAGGCCGGCGCCGAAGCCACCGCGGCCTTGGCCGCAACCACCACCGCCTTGCCACCTTCCTTGAGGTTGTCGAAACGCACGGCCAGCACCTGCGCGGCGGGGTTCAACCCGTCGAGCACCTCGACCCGGCCCTGCGCCGGGTCGCGCCGGCCGGTGGTGACGGCACGCCGCACCAGCGCGCCGCTTTCGATCAGCCACACGTGGTCTTGCCCGGAGGTTTGGCCGATGGCCGTGGCGGGCACCGTCAGGCGCTGGGCCGGGTCGCGCAGCTGCACGCGCGCCAGCGCGTATTGGCCAGCGCGATAAGTCTCCTTGGGGTTCGGCAGTGCGATCGTCACGCCAATGGCGCGCGCGCCCGCCTCGGCCGCGGGGGCGATGCGCCCGATGGTGCCGGCCACCGGCTCGGTCACACCCTCCACCTGCACCTGCACCGGCATGCCGGGCTCCAACTGCGAGACTTCGTGCGTGCCCACGCTGCCGGCCAATTCCAGCGTGGACAGGTCGACGATGGTCAGCACGTTTTGCTCCATGCTGAGCTTCTCGCCGGGCAATACGTGGCGCTTGGCCACCACACCGCCGATCGGCGCCACCAGCGCGCCGTCGCGCAAGCTCACGCGGCTGGTGCTGAGCTGAGCCTGCGACGCGGTGAACTGTGCGCGCGCCGACTCGAGCGCCGCGGCGCTGGCCTCCAGCCCATTGCTGGAGATGAACTGCTGGTCGGCCAGCCGTTGGTTGGCCTGGTGCTGGCGCTCCGCCTGGGCCAGCTGGGCGCGCGCCGATTCGAGCGCGGCGCCGCGTTCAGCCACCCGGCTGTTCAGGTCGGCCAGGTCCACCCGGCCCAGCGCCTGCCCGGCCTTGACGCGACTGCCTTCACTGACAGTCAGCGACAGCAGCGTGCCCGGCGCCTTGACGCGCACCACGGCCGTGCCCGGCGCCACCAGCGGGCCGGAGAATTCGATCCATTGCGAGAGCGACACCCGTTGCGGCTTCACCACCTCGGCGGCGTTGAATTCCAGCGTCACGTTGGCCGCGTCGGCCTTCTTTTGAGCCGCCTCGGCTTCGGCGGCCTGCATTCTGGACACCACCAGCAAGGCCGTACCCGCCACTCCCAACACGGCCACACCGCCGATCAGCCACAGCTTGCGCATCGAGCTTCCTCATCTCTTGTGATTGACTCTCTTCGTTCAGGGTCAGCCGCGGCAGTGTATGAATTTCGGCCGGGTCTGCAAGTGCCAAGGCGATGGACTGCGGATTCCCGGGTACGGGCTGCGCACCCGTGCGCTTGGCCTTGCGCCGGGCCGGAGCTTGCATGTATTGGCGCACCACTGTTGGCGAAAGCGCAACCGCATCCGGCGCCGCGGGCGTCGAGGGCTTGCCTTGTCAGCTTCCGGCTGGAATCGCCGGCACCGCAACGCGCACATCACCGCACTGCGCGCGCTGCCGCAGCGCATGGTCCATCAGCACCAGCGCCAGCATCGCTTCGGCGATGGGCGTGGCGCGGATGCCCACGCACGGGTCGTGGCGGCCAAATGTTTCCACCGTGGCGGGGTTGCCGGCCAGATCGATCGACTGGCGCGGGCTGCGAATCGAGCTGGTCGGCTTGACGGCAATGTTGACCGTGATGTTCTGCCCGGT
Organism: Methylibium sp.; assembly: GCA_031378125.1. Lineage (GTDB taxonomy): Bacteria > Pseudomonadota > Gammaproteobacteria > Burkholderiales > Burkholderiaceae_C > LGRD01. Next base: position 23,073 of record JANNDW010000139.1, read on the forward strand.
CGAGATGCCGCCCAGCACGCCGCCGGCGTTGTTGCCGCGAAAGCCCTGCGGCGACAGCTCGTCGCCATGGGTGGTGCCGCGTTGCACGACGCTGGCAAACCCGGCGCCGATCTCGACACCCTTGACGGCATTGATGCCCATCATGGCGTGCGCGATGGCCGCGTCGAGCTTGTCGAACAAAGGTTCGCCCAGGCCCACCGGCACGTTCGCGGCCAGCACATGGATGCGCGCGCCGCAGCTGTCGCCGCTCTTGCGCAACTCGTCCATGTAGGCTTCGAGCCGCGCAATGTCGCTGGCGTTGGCGGCGAAGAACGGGTTGTTCGGAATGTGCTCCAGCGACTCGAACGGAATCTCGATCGCGCCGATCTGCGTCATGTAGCCGGCGAACGTGGTGCCGTAGTGCTGGCGCAGCCACTTGCGCGCCACCGCGCCGGCACCCACCATCGGCGCCGTCAGCCGCGCCGACGCGCGCCCGCCGCCGCGCGGGTCGCGCAGGCCGTACTTTTGCCAGTAGGTGTAGTCGGCGTGGCCGGGCCGAAAGGTGTTGAGCAGGTTGGCGTAGTCCTTGCTGCGCTGGTCGGTGTTGCGGATCAACAGGCAGATCGGCGTGCCGGTGGTAAGGCCTTCGAACACGCCGGAGAGGATTTCCACCGCATCGGGCTCGTTGCGTTGGGTCACGTGGCGGCTGGTGCCGGGGCGGCGGCGGTCGAGCTCGGGCTGGATGTCGGCTTCGCTCAAGTCCATGCCCGGCGGGCAACCGTCGATCACGCAGCCGATGGCCGGCCCGTGCGACTCACCGAAGTTGGTGACGCGAAACAGGTGGCCGAGGGTGCTGCCGGACATGGAAATCCCGAAAGGAAGAGGACGAAAAAGACGAGGGCTGAAACCAAACCACCGCCCTGGGGCGGTGGTACGTGAATCAATGCAAATTCTAAGGCGATTGACCCAAGGGGCCCGACGCGGTCTGCTCGTCGCTGGGCTCGTCGACCGGCCAGTCGCGGATGTAGGCCTTCAGCATGCGGTTCTCGAAGTCCTGCCCATCGACCACCGCCTTGGCCACGTCGTAGAACGAGATCACGCCCATCAGCGTGCGCTGCGTGATCACCGGCATGTAGCGCGCATGGCGGCCCAGCATCATGCGGCGGACTTCGTCGATCTCGGTGTCTGGCGTGCAGGTCAGCGGGGCATCGTCCATCACGCTTCGAACGGTGGTCTTGCCGAGCGAGCCGCTGTTTTTCACGACCGCCAGGATCACCTCGCGAAAGGTCAGCATGCCGGCCAGGTCGCCGTGCTCCATCACCACCAGCGAGCCGATGTCGCGCTCGGCCATGGTGTTCACCGCGTCGGTCAGCGGATCGTCCGGAGAGACGGTGAACAGCGTGCCGCCCTTGACCCGCAGTATGTCGCTGACTTTCATGGGGAACCTCGCAGAGCAAAGCGATGAAATGAATATAGCCCACAATGTTTGTGGCGCTACCCGAGAGATTCCCCACGGAGGCAACATGGCCGGCTATTCAGACCCTGGCTTCGACACCCTGGCTCTGCACGCGGGCGCCGCGCCCGACCCCGCCACCGGCGCGCGCGCCGTGCCCATCCACCTGAGCACATCGTTTGTGTTCGAGAACAGCGAACACGCCGCGTCGCTGTTCAACATGGAACGCTCGGGCCATGTGTATAGCCGCATCAGCAACCCGACCAATGCGGTGCTCGAAGAGCGGGTTGCGGCGTTGGAAGGCGGCGTCGGCGCCATCGCCACCGCCAGTGGCCAGGCGGCGCTTCACCTGGCCATCTGCACGCTGGCCGGGGCGGGTTCGCACATCGTCAGTTCGAGCGCGTTGTACGGCGGCTCGCACAACCTGCTGCACTACACGCTGGCGCGCTTTGGCATCCGCACCACGTTCGTGAAGCCGGGCGACGTCGATGCCTGGCGTGCGGCCATTCGCCCCGAAACGAAACTGCTGTTCGGCGAAACGCTGGGCAACCCGGGCCTGGACGTGCTGGACATTCCCACCGTCTCGGCCATCGCGCACGAACACGGCCTGCCGCTGCTGGTGGACTCGACCTTTACCACGCCCTACCTGATGAAGCCGTTCGACCTGGGCGCCGATCTGGTCTTCCACTCGGCCACCAAGTTCCTGTCCGGCCACGGCACGGTGATCGGCGGCGTGCTGGTGGACAGCGGGCAGTTCGACTGGGCTGCATCAGATCGCTTCCCCGAACTGTCCCGGCCCTACAGCGGTTTCCACGGCATGGTGTTCAGCGAAGAAAGCACCGTCGGCGCGTTCCTGCTGCGCGCGCGCCGCGAGGGCCTGCGCGACTTCGGCGCCTGCATGAGCCCGCACACCGCATGGCTCATTCTGCAAGGCGTGGAGACGCTGTCGCTGCGGATGGCCCGGCATGTCGAGAACACGCGCAAGGTGGTGGCCTTTCTGGCGGCGCAGAAGATGGTGGAGAGCGTGGGCTACCCCGAACTCGAATCGCACCCCAGCCACGCACTGGCGAAGACGCTGCTGCCCAAAGGCTGCGGCTCGGTGTTCAGCTTCAACCTGCGCGGCTCGCGCGGGAGCGGTGATGCGACCGCTCTTCGGTCGCAGGGCAAGGCCTTCATCGAATCGCTGAAGATCTTTTCGCACCTGGCCAACGTGGGCGACTGCCGCTCGCTGGTGATCCACCCCGCCTCGACCACCCACTTCCGCATGGACGACGCCGCGCTGGCGCAAGCCGGCATCACGCCCGGCACGATCCGCCTGTCGATCGGGCTGGAAGAGGCCGACGACTTGATCGACGACTTGAAGCGCGCGCTGAAGGTGGCAGAGAAAGTGACAGAGAAAGCGGGTCCGTGATGGAGCTGCAAATCGACAGCGCGCACGGCTGCGGCACTGACCACACGAGCGCCTACGCCTACACCGGCGGCAAGCCTTTTGACCCCGCCCTGCCCTGCGTCGTGTTCATCCACGGCGCGTTGCACGACCACAGTGTGTGGACCTTGCTGGCGCGCTGGTTCGCACACCACGGCCACTCAGTGCTGGCCGTTGACCAACCAGGCCACGGCCGCAGCCCCGGCCCGCCACTGGACAGCGTGGAGGCGCTGGCCGACTGGACCCTGGCGCTTCTCGATGCGGCCGGCGTGAAACAAGCCGCCCTGGTCGGCCACAGCATGGGCTCGCTGATCGCCCTCGAAGCTGCTGCCCGCGCGCCGCAGTGCATCACCCGCCTGGTGATGCTGGGCACCGCCTACCCGATGAAGGTGTCCGACGCGCTGCTGAGCACCGCACGCGACAACCCGCTGAAGGCCATCGACATGGTCAACGCGTTCTCCATTTCCACCACCGCCGCCAAACCGTCCTACCCCGGCCCCGGCATGTGGCTGCACGGCAGCAACCGCGCCCTGATGCGCCGCATGCAGGCCGGCCAGACCACGCTGAACCTGTTTCACCACGACTTCAGCGTTTGTGACCGCTATGCGAATGGGCTGCAGGCGGCAGCGCTGGTGCGTTGCCCGGTGACGTTTGTGCTGGGCGAACGCGACCAGATGACGTCGCCGAAGCTGACCGGCGAACTGGCGCAGGCGTTGAACGCACGGGTGGTGACGGTGGTGTCTGGGCACCACCTGATGGCCGAGGCGCCTGATGCGGTGCTGGATGCGGTTCGTGGTGCGTTGACTTGATTGCTCGCCGTGGCGGCGGTGTACGCGCGGAAGCGCAGGGCTTGCGGAAGGGGCTCGTTCTCCCACGCGCACACCGCTCATGTGGCTTGGTTGTGAGCAGCGAGAACTGCATTGATTGCGTATTGAGATATTCCAGCCAGGATGGGGTTGGTGGTCTGATAGTAAGCAAGGGCGATCAGCCCGACGGACAGTGCCCAGCCTCGACCTCGGGCCCAAGTCGCGTCATCGACCTGTAGCACCGCGCGGAAAACGTCCCGGGTTTCGACGGAGAGGAGATTCCAGGCGATCATCAAGTCGCATGCGGGATCGCCGACACCCAGACATCCGAAATCGATGACCGCGCTGAGTCGGCCATCCAGCGTCAGCAAGTTCCCAGATTGCAGGTCTCCATGGATCCAGACTGGCGAGCCGTGCCAGGCGGGCGCCTGCAGGGCTGCGTCCCAAGCCGCTGTCAATGCATCGATATCGAGCACGCCGCGCAGGGTGGAAATCGCAGTCCGAGTGGCAGTGTCTCGCGTTGCCAGTGGCACGCCGCGAAAAGAGTTGTGTTGTCCAGGGGGTGGCCCGCGGTCAGGATCGATTCGCTGCAGCGCGGCGACGAATCGCGCCAGCTCCACTGCCGCTTGGCGAGGATCGGCGATGGGCTCGATGGTCGCGCTCGAACCTTCCAGCCAGCGGTAGACCGACCAATGCCACGGGTAGCCCTGGCCGGGTGCTCCCTTCTCCAGCGGCACGGGGATGGCAAATGGCAGGAGCGGAGCCAATCCGGGCAGCCACTGGTGCTCCTTGCCCACTTGTCCGGTGGCTCCCCGGATGCGGGGAAGTCGTACCAGCAGGTCTTCGCCGAGCCGGTAGAGCGCGTTGTCGGTCCCAGCGGAATGGACCGGCTCGATGGGAAGGTTTGCCCACAACGGGAATTGCGCTGCGAGCAACCGACCCACAAGGATTGCGTCGGTTTCCACCTCGTCGACATGCATCTTGCCAGAGGACATAAGCAACTCAGCCATTGAAACGAACGTCGTTGATCACTACATGACTCTCATGGCGCTCAGCCCGGCATGGCCACCGAAGTGCCGGCGAAGGCAGAGGGCCGGGGTGCGCCGACGCAGTGACTGGGAATTGGCGGAACGGAGTCGGCGTACCCCGGCCCTCTGCCTTCGCTCTCTCCCACGTCGCCATCGTCCTGCCGACACCTTGAAATTCCCCCTTCCCGTGCGGAAATTTCAAGGTACACCAACTTGGCCAGAACGGTTCGGCGCGCAGGTGGCAACCACCTCAGCCCGCACGATCAAGCTTGTCGAGCAGGCTCAATGCCCGCTTGGGGTTGCCACGGGCCGCGCGCGTCTCGAAGCGCACCCTGGCATCGTAGTTCGCAAGCGCAACGGTCGCGAGTTCGTCCATCAGCTTGTTGATGCTGATCGAGTTGGATCGCGCCAGAGCCTTCAGGCGCTCGTGCTTGTCATCGGGCAGGCGGATCGTCAAGGTGGACATGGAAATACCTCCAGGCAATGCTCAGGCGTCAAGTCTCTGAGCGAGGGGAGCTTCGATTCTCCGCGTGAGCAAGAGCAGCACCACTCACCGCGCCATCAACTCCGCCACCGTCATCTCGTCAAACCCGGCTCGCTGCCAGAACGCCTCCAGCGACGACGCGGGTTCCAGCAGCAATTGCGACAGCAGCCGCTCGGCCGGTGTCTTGGCCGGGTCGCACAGCATCACGTACCGAGCATTGCCGGCTTCGTCGAGCAGACCGACCCAGTCGATGGCCACCAGCGTGTCCAGAATCGGTTCGATCTGCAACGGGTCGGTGCGCAGGCGCTCCGACAGGTCGCTGGCATTCAACCCATGGCCGGGCTGGGTCTGGGCCTGGTCAAGTTGGCGCAGCACCGCCACGGCCAGGTGGAAGCGCGAGCCGGGCCCGTCGGGCCAGCGCGCCACGCGCATTTTCAGGCTGGGCGCGTAGGCGGCCACCACGGCGCCGAGCAAAACGATCACCCAGCCGAGGTAGATCCAGACCAGAAAAATAGGCAGGGTTGCGAATGCACCGTAGACCACGGCAAAGCTGGGCACCTGGCCGAGGTACCAGCCGAGCAGCTTCTTGGCCGCTTCGAAACCGGCCGCCACGAAGATGCCGCCGGCGATGGCGTGGCGCCAGCGCACGTGGGTGTTGGGCACGTAGTGGAACAGCCCGGCCATGGCTGCTGCCAGCAGTGAAAATTCGACCACGCCGAGCAACAGGCTCACGCCACCCGGCAACGCGCCGACGAGTCCTCTGGAGGCCGACAGCACATACGACGTGAGGCTCAGGCTCACGCCCAGCAGCAGCGGCCCCAGCGTCGCGGCGGACCAGTAGACCAGCACGCGCTGGGCAATCGGCCGCGGTGTGCGCACACGCCAGATGGCGTTGAGCGTGCGGTCGATGGTGAGCATCAGCGCCAGCGCCGTGATCACCAGGAACACCAGGCCGACCGTGCCCAGGCGGTTCGACTTGGCGGCGAACTGGGTCAGCGCGGCCAGCACCGGCTTGGCGATGCTGTCGGGCACCAGGCTTTGTAAAAAGTAGGTCTGCAGCGCGGTCTGGAAGCTGGCAAACATCGGGAAGGCCGAGAACACGGCGAGCATGACCGTGACCAGCGGCACCAGCGAAATCAGCGTCGTGAAGGTCAGGCTGCCGGCGGTCAGGCCGAGGCGGTCTTCGCGAAATCGAATCCGCAGGGTCTTGAGCGTCTCCAGCCACGGCCAGGTCTGCAAGGTCTGCAGCGTGCGCGCCACCTGCTCCCGCCAGTTGGCTTTGAAGTTCATTGGAAGGCGGCCTGTCGAAAAATTCATTGCTGGCATGATAGCCAGCCATGAATGCAACCCAAGCTCTGCCCTCGCCGGTGGCGTGGACCCGCGCGATGGCTGTTGCCAGCCTGTTGGCGCTGATCGCGCTGGGCCTGGCCTGGGAACTGTGGCTGGCACCCACCGGCCGCGGCACGCTCGCGCTGAAGGTGCTGCCGCTGGCCGTGCCGCTGGCGGGCCTGCTGAAGAACCGCCTGTACACCTACCGCTGGGTCAGCCTGCTGGTGTGGGTCTACTTCACCGAAGGCGTGGTGCGCGCGGCCGGTGACAGTGGCCTGAGTGCGCGGCTGGCCATGCTCGAAGTGCTGCTGTGCCTGGCGCTGTTCGCTGCCTGCGCACTGCATGTGCGCTGGCGGCTCAAGAACGCCAAGGAAGCGGCGGCTTGAGCCTGCTCGAAGCATTGGCAGCAGCGGTCGGCCCGGCCCAGGTGTTGACCGACGGCGACTTGTCAGCCTTCGAGCTCGACTGGCGCAAGCGCTACCGCGGCAAGGCCTTGGCGGTCGTGCGGCCTGGCTCGGCGGCCGAGGTGGGCGCGGTGGTCAAAGCCTGCGCGGCGCACGGCGCCAGCGTGGTGCCTCAAGGCGGCAACACCGGGCTGGTGGGCGCCTCCGTGCCCGACGCCAGCGGCTCGCAGGTGGTGCTGAACCTGACACGCATGAATCGCATTCGGGCCATCGACGCTGCGAACCTGACGATGACGGTGGATGCCGGTTGCGTGCTGCAGGCAGCGCAGGAAGCGGCTGCCGAGTGCGGCTTGCTGTTTCCGCTGAGCCTGGCCGCCGAGGGCAGCTGCACCGTGGGTGGCAACCTGGCCACCAACGCCGGCGGCACGCAGGTGCTGCGCTATGGCAATGCGCGCGAGCTGTGCCTGGGGCTGGAGGTGGTGACGGCCGGCGGCGAGCTGTGGGACGGTTTGTGCGGCCTGCGCAAGGACAACACCGGCTACGACCTGCGCGGCCTGTTCATCGGCAGCGAAGGCACCTTGGGCGTGATCACCGGCGCCACGCTGAAGCTCTTTCCGCAGCCGGCCGCGGTGACGACGGCGCTGGCTGCGTTGCCGTCGCTGGAGGCGGGGTTGAGCCTGCTGCAACTGGCGCAGGCGCGGCTCGGGCCGGGGCTGACCGGCTTCGAGGTGATGGGCGAGTTTGCGCTCGGCCTGGTGCGAAGCCATTTCCCGCAACTCGCCCAGCCGCTGCCGCCAGCGCCTTGGACCGTGCTGCTGGAGCAGTCGGACAGCGAAGGGTTTGACCATGCGGCGGCGTTGTTCGAAGCGTTGCTTGAAACCGCGCTGGAGCGCGGCCTGATCAGCGATGCGGCGGTGGCGGCCAGCATCGATCAATCGAATGCGATGTGGCATCTGCGCGAGTCGATTCCACTGGCGCAGAGCCAGGAAGGCCTGAACATCAAGCACGACATCTCGCTGCCGGTGTCGAAGATCGCTTCCTTCGTGGCGAGCACCGATGCCGCGCTGGCCAAGGCTTTTCCCGGCGTGCGCCTGGTCAACTTCGGCCACCTGGGTGATGGCAACCTGCACTACAACGTTCAGGCACCGCCCGGCGCATCACCCGCCGACTTTCTGCGCGACTGCGAAGCGGCCGTGAACACCCTGGTGTACGACGCGGTCAGCGCGCAAGGCGGCTCGATCTCGGCCGAACACGGCATCGGCGCCTTGAAGCGCGAGGAACTGGTGCGGCGCAAATCTGCGGTGGCGCTGCGGATGATGCGGGCCATCAAAAAAGCGCTCGATCCCGACGATCGGATGAACCCCGGCCGCCTGCTGTAGCACGGCCCGAGACAATCTACTGAACGTTGCCCTTCAGCGCGGCGGGCACGGCCACAGCCATGACCTCGATGCCTTCTTCACGCAGGGCATCGGCGTCTTCCCGGGTCGCCTGGCCGCGAATTCCGCGCTCCTGCACCTCACCGTAGTGGATGCGCCGCGCTTCTTCGGGAAAGCGCTCACCGACATCTTCGGTGTTGTCCATCAGGTGGCGCACCGCGCGCATCCAATGCGACTGGCGCTGGGCTTGGGCGTCGTCCACTGAACGGCTGGGAGCGACTTCGCGCAGATTGGACACGTTCAGTCGCGGCGCGCTGGGCAGGCGGCTGATGGTCTTGTCCGCACACAGCGGGCATTCCACCAGGCCGCGCTCGTCCTGGGATTGAAAGTCGTCGTCCGAGCCGAACCAGCCTTCAAAACGGTGGTCGCGGGCGCAGCGGAGGTTGAGAACCTTCATACCTCCATTATCGACCGGCCCCGTTCAGCCTGCTGCGACCCAGCTCAAAGGCCAGCGACCTGAACGCCAATTCTGCAACCACAGCAGGCCGATCAGCGTCTTGGCGTCGGTGAGATCACCGCGCTGGGCCAGTGTGTCCAGCTCTTGCTCGCTCATGGCCGCGACGTCCAGGAACTCCCCCGCGTCGAGCCGCTGTTCACCCAGGCTCAGGCCGCGCGCGAACCAGACTTCGATGCCTTCGTTGGAGTAGGCAATGGCGTTGTGAAGAATGCCGGCGCGCGCCCATTCGGCGGCGCGGTAACCGGTTTCTTCGGCCAGTTCACGCACCGCACAGCTGAAAGGCGCTTCGCCCGCGTCGATCTTGCCGGCCGGAAACTCCAGCATCACCCGCCCCATCGGATGGCGCCACTGGCGTTCGACAACCAGGCGGCCATCGTCCAGCAGCGGCACCACCATCACCGCGCCGGGGTGAACGATGTACTCGCGCAAAGCATGGCTGCCGTCGGGCAGCCGCACGCGGTCACGCCGCACGTCGAGAAAATGGCCTTGGTAGACCTGCTCGGAATCGACCGGTGCTTCGCGCAGGTGGGCGTCGGGGCCGGCCACAGCGTGGGCGCTCAAGATCAACCGCCTCAGGTGGCCAAGGCCTTGACGATGGCCTGGGCGCACAAGGCCATCAACCCGCCGGGCAGCAGGCCGAACACGAGCACCGCAATGCCATTCAGCGACAGCACGGCCCGCACGTCGCCGGTGCTGACGATGGGTTGCACGTCGATGGGCTCGTCGAAGTACATGACCTTGACCAGCCGCAGGTAGTAGTACGCCCCCACCAGCGACAGCAAGACCGCCACCACCGCGAGCCAGATGTAGCCCACCACGTTGGTCGACACCAGCGCCTGCAGCACCGACAGCTTGGCGTAAAAGCCCACCGTCGGCGGAATGCCGGCCAGCGAGAACATGAAGATCGCCATCACACCCGCGAACCACGGGCTGCGCCGGGCCAGGCCCTTCAGGTCGTCGATGTGCTCGGCCTCAAAACCCTGGCGCGACAGCAGCATGACCATGCCGAAGGTGCCCAGCGTGGTCAGCACATAGGTGACGACATAAAACATTGACGAGCTGTAGGCATTGGCGGCCGACAAGGTATTGCTGTTGACCACGCCGGAGCACAGGCCCAGCAGCATGAAACCCATCTGCGCAATGGTTGAATAAGCCAGCATGCGCTTCAGGTTGGTCTGCGCAATCGCCGCCAGGTTGCCCAGCAGCATCGAGCCCACCGACAGCACCACCAGCATCTGCTGCCAGTCCACCGCCAGGCCCAGCATGCCCTCGACCAGCAGACGGATCGTGATGGCAAACGCCGCCAGCTTGGGCGCACCGCCGATCAGCAAGGTCACGGCCGTTGGCGCGCCCTGGTAAACGTCGGGCACCCACATGTGAAACGGCACGGCGCCGAGCTTGAAGCCCAGGCCCGAGACGACGAACACGATGCCCAGGATCAGCACCGGCTTGTTGATCTGGCCGGTGCCGATGGCCTTGAACACTTCGTTGATGTTCAGCGAGCCGGTGGCGCCATACATCATCGACAGCCCGTAGAGCAGGAAGCCGCTGGCCAGCGCGCCGAGCACGAAGTACTTCATGGCGGCTTCGGTGGCCAGCAGGTTGTCGCGGCGCAGCGCCACCAGCGCGTACAGGCTCAGCGACATCAGCTCCAGCCCAAGGTAGACCACCAGGAAGTCGTTGGCCGACAGCATCACCAAAATGCCCAGCAGCGAAAACATGCTGAGCGTGAACAGTTCTCCCTTGAGCATCTCGCGCACGGCGGCATAGGGGCGCGCATAAACCAGCGAGACCATCACCGCCAGCGTGGCGAAGAACCCGAGCAGGTGGCCCAAGGGGTCGGCCACCACCATGTCCTGCATCGCGTAGTGAGTCAGGCCTGCGTTGAAGGCAGCGAAGTGCAACAACGCCACCACCGCCAGCGACGCCTGCGTCAACAGGTAGGTTGGCAGGCGCTTGGGGTCGCTGACCCACAGGTCGACCAGCGCGACCACGCAGGCCATGGTGAGCAGCACGATCTCGGGGTAGACGGCCTGCCAGTTGAACTGATTCATCGTTTTGGTCTTCCTGCTCTCGGCGCCAGTGGCTTCAGTTCAGCTTGGACAGCGCCACGTGCCTGAGCAATTCGGTCACGGAGACATGCATCACGTCGGTAAAGGGCTTGGGGTACAGGCCCATCCACAACACCGCCACGGCCAGCAAGCCGAGCATGAAAAACTCGCGCGAGTTGATGTCGGACAGGTCGCGCACATGGTGGTTGGCGACGGCCCCGAAATAGACTCGCTTGACCATCCAGAGCGTGTAGGCGGCCCCGAACACCAGCGTCGTCGAGGCCATTGCGGCCAGCCAGAAGTTGACCTTGACGGTGCCCAGAATCACCATCCATTCGCCGACAAACCCTGCCGTGCCGGGCAGGCCGCAATTGGCCATCGCAAACAGCATCGCGAAGGCCGCGAACCTGGGCATGGTGTTGGCCACGCCGCCATAGGCCGCGATCTCGCGCGAATGCACGCGGTCGTACAGCACGCCAATGCACAGGAACATCGCGCCGGAAACAAAACCATGCGACACCATCTGCACGATGCCGCCCGCCATGCCCAGCTCGTTGAACATGAAGAAGCCCAAGGTGACGAATCCCATGTGGGCAATGCTGGAATAGGCGACCAGCTTCTTCATGTCCTGCTGAACCAGCGCCACCAGGCCGATGTAGACCACCGCGATCAACGACAGCGCCACGATCAACCAGGTCCACCGGTGGCTGGCGTCTGGCGTGATCGGCAGCGAGAAGCGCAGGAAGCCATAAGCGCCCAGCTTGAGCATGATGGCCGCCAGCACGACCGAGCCGCCGGTGGGCGCTTCGACATGCGCGTCGGGCAGCCAGGTGTGCACGGGCCACATCGGCACCTTGACGGCAAACGCCAGCAAGAAAGCGAAGAACAGCAGCGACTGCGCGTCGGCCGGCAGCGGCAGCTTGTGCCAGCTGAGGATGTCGAAACTGCCACCCGACTTGTAGTACAGGTAGATCAGTGCCACCAGCATCAGCAGCGAGCCGGCCAGCGTGTACAGGAAGAACTTGAACGCGGCGTAGACCCGGTTCGGCCCGCCCCAGACGCCGATGATGATGTACATCGGAATCAAGGTGGCTTCGAAGAACACATAGAACAGCAGGCCGTCGAGCGCGCAGAACACGCCGACCATCAAGCCCGACAGGATCAGGAACGCGCCCATGTACTGGTTGACGCGGTCGGTGACAACTTCCCAGGCCGAGATGACCACGATGACGGTGATGAACGCGGTGAGCGGCACGAACCACATCGAGATGCCATCGATCCCGAGGTGGTAGCTCACGTTGAAGCGCTCGATCCAGGCCAGCTTTTCCTGGAACTGCATCGCGGCCGTGGCGTTGTCAAAGCCGCTGATGAGCGGCAAGGTGACGGCCAAACTCAGCACGGCGGCGACCAGAGCGGCCCAACGCACACTGCCCGCCTGGTCGTCGCGCCCGAGGGCAAACAACAAGACACCCGACGCAATAGGCAGCCAGATGGCCAGACTCAACAATCCCATGTTCTTGTTCTCCGTGCCCGTTTGATTATTTGCCGAACGGGTTGCCCAGGAAGGGCCACAACTGCCAGGTCATCAGCCCGACCACGCCGACGATCATCACCAGCGCGTACCAGTACAAATAGCCGCTTTGCAGCAGCCGGGTCAGGGCAGCCACGTTGCCGATGCCGCGCGCCGACGCGTTGATGATGGCGCCGTCGATCAAGGCCACGTCGCCGCCTTTCCACAGGCCCTGGCCGACCGCGCGGGCTGCGGGCGCAAGCAGGTGCTCGTTGATCCAGTCCATGTAGTACTTGTTGTCGAGCAGGCGGTAGATGAACGAGAAGCGCCGCTGGATGGCCGCGGGAATCTCGGGCTTGACCATGTAGAACACATAGGCCATGACAACACCGGCCAGCGCCAGCCAGAACGGCAGTGCGGTCAAGCCGTGCAGCGCCATCGCCCAGGCGCCGTGGAACTCACGCGCCAGCTCAGTCATCGCGGGGTGGCGCAGCGAATCGACGGCGATGGAGTCCTTCAGCAAGTCGCCGTACAACATCGGGCCGATGGTGATGAAGCCGATCACGACCGACGGAATGGCCAGCAGCACCAACGGCACGGTCACCACCCAGGGCGACTCATGCGGCGATGCGTGGTGAGCGTCGCGACCCTGCGCGTGGTCGCCATGGTCATCTTCCGGCGGGAAAGGCTTGTGATGAAAACGCTCCTTGCCGTGGAACACCAGGAAGTACATGCGGAACGAGTAGAAGGCGGTCACGAACACACCGGCCATGACCGCGAAGTACGCAAACCCGGAACCGGCGATGTGGGTGGCGTGCAGCGCCTCGATGATGCTGTCCTTGGAGTAAAAGCCCGCGAACAGCGGCGTGCCGATCAGCGCCAGCGAGCCCAGCAGCGCGGTGATCCACGTGATCGGCATGTGCTTGCGCAAGCCGCCCATGTTGCGGATGTCCTGGTCGTGGTGCATGCCCATGATGACCGAGCCCGCGGCCAGGAACAGCAGCGCCTTGAAGAAGGCATGCGTCATCAGGTGGAACACCGCCACCGAGTAGGCCGAGGCACCGAGCGCCACCGTCATGTAGCCCAGCTGCGACAAGGTGGAATACGCCACCACCCGTTTGATGTCGTTCTGGATGATGCCCAGGAAGCCCATGAACAGCGCGGTGATGGCGCCGATCACCAGCACCACGCTCAGGGCCGTGTCCGACAGCTCGAACAGCGGCGACATGCGCGCCACCATGAAGATGCCGGCCGTCACCATCGTGGCGGCGTGGATCAGCGCCGAGATCGGCGTCGGGCCTTCCATCGAGTCGGGCAGCCACACATGCAGCGGGAACTGCGCGCTTTTACCCATCGCGCCGATGAACAGGCAAATGCAGATCACGGTGATCAGCATCCACTGCCCGCCGCCAAACGGATTGGGAAATCCCAGCTTGGCCAGCGCCGGGCCTTGCGCAAAAGCCTGCGCGTAGTCCAGCGTGCCGGCATGGGCCACGACCAGGCCGATGCCCAGGATGAAGCCGAAGTCGCCGACCCGGTTGACCAGGAACGCCTTCATGTTCGCGAAGACGGCCGTCGGCTTGGTGAACCAAAAACCGATCAGCAAATACGACACCAGGCCCACCGCTTCCCAGCCGAAGAACAGCTGCAGGAAGTTATTGCTCATCACCAGCATCAACATCGAGAAGGTGAACAGCGCGATGTAGCTGAAGAAGCGCTGGTAGCCCGGGTCTTCCTTCATGTAGCCGATGGTGAAGATGTGCACCATCAGCGAAACGAAGGTCACCACGCACATCATCATCGCCGACAGGCCGTCGATGAGGAAGCCGACTTCCATCTTCAGCCCGCCCAGCACCATCCACTCGTAGACCGTCGCGTTGAGGCGCGCGCCATCGAGTACCGCCTTGAGCGTCAGCGCGGAGATGACGAAGGCGACGAACACACCCAGGATGGTGACAACGTGAGCGCCGCGCCGGCCTATTGAATTGCCGAACAGGCCCGCCGCGATAGCCCCGACCAAGGGCGCCAGCGGCACGACGAGGAGCAGCGAAGAAGAAAGTTGTGCAGACATGGTGAGTGAGCCGGCTGGGTCTGAGCGTTGAGCGGCTCAGCCCTTGAGGCTGTCCAACTCGTCGACGTTGATGGTCGCCCGGTTGCGAAACAGCACCACCAGGATCGCCAGGCCGATGGCCGACTCGGCCGCCGCGACGGTGAGAATGAAAAACACGAACACCTGCCCCGCCATGCGATCGGCCACCACCGGCAGGTAATGCGAGAAAGCGACGAAGTTCAGGTTGACGGCCAGCAACATCAGCTCGATGGCCATCAACAGCACGATCAAGTTCTTGCGGTTCAGGAAGATGCCGATCACCGACAACGCAAACAGAATGGCGCCGACCGACAGGTAGTGGCCCAGCGTGATGTTGCCCAGGATCATTTTTGTTCCCCCGCCGCGACCGACGAAATACCGGCCACTGACGCCGGTGTGGGCATTTCGACCTCGGGCTTCATCTGCACGATGCGCATGCGGTCGGCCTTCTTCGCCTTGACCTGCTCGGACGGGTTCTGGGTTTTCGAGTCCTTGCGCTTGCGCAAGGTCAGCGCGATGGCCGCGACGATGGCCACCAGCAGCAGCACCGCGGCGATCTGCAGCGGGTACAGGTACTTGGTGTAGATCTCGATGCCCAGCAGCTTGGTGTTGCCCATCTTCAACGCAGCCGCGTCGGTGATGGGCGCGTCGGTGAGGCGGAATCCGGGCAGCAGCACGGCCGCCATTTCGAGCGCGATGATCACACCCACGAGGGCTGCCACCGGGAAGTGCTTCCAGAAACCGACGCGCAGCCCTTCGATGTTGACGTCGAGCATCATCACGACGAACAAGAACAACACCATCACCGCGCCGACGTACACCAGCACCAGCGCGATGGCCAGGAACTCGGCCTGCAGCAGCATCCACACGCAGGCCGCGCTGAAAAACGCCAGCACCAGGAACAAGGCCGAGTGCACCGCGCTGCGCGCCGTGATCACGCGGAACGCGGCGAACAGCAGCACGGCGGAGAAGATGTAGAAGAGCGCGGAGGTCGTGTTCATGAAGTGAATGCAAAGACGCGAAGAGCCGAGACGGACTCAGCGGTACTTGGCGTCGGCCTCCTTCTGCGCTTTGATTTCTGCCTCGTAGCGGTCGCCCACGGCCAGCAGCATGTCCTTGGTGAAATACAGGTCGCCGCGTTTTTCGCCGTGGTACTCGAAGATGTGGGTTTCGACGATCGAGTCGACCGGGCAGCTTTCTTCGCAAAAGCCGCAGAAGATGCATTTGGTCAGGTCGATGTCGTAGCGCGTGGTGCGCCGCGAGCCGTCATCGCGCACTTCGCTCTCGATCGTGATGGCCAGCGCCGGGCAAACCGCCTCGCACAGCTTGCAGGCGATGCAGCGCTCCTCGCCGTTCTCGTACCGGCGCAACGCGTGCAGCCCGCGAAAGCGCGGCGACATCGGCGTTTTCTCTTCGGGGAACTGCACCGTGATCGCCGGCGACAGGAAATGCCGGCCGGTCAGCTTCATGCCCTTGAGCAGCTCGATCAGCAGGAAGCTCTTGAAGAAGTCTTTGACAGGGGTTGCGGTGCTCATGATGTGGCCCTCATTCACTTCCAGATGTTCCAGGGCGATTGAATCCACAGGCCGACGACGACCAGCCACACCAGCGTCACCGGAATGAAAATCTTCCAGCCCAGACGCATGATCTGGTCGTAGCGGTAGCGCGGGAAGGTGGCCCGAATCCACAGGAACATCGTGACCACGACGAAGGTCTTCAGCCCGAGCCAGATCCAGCCCGGAATGGCGTTGAACACGTCGCTGTCGATGGGCGGCAGCCAGCCGCCCAGGAACAGCGTGACCGCAAGGATCGACACCAGCAGCATGTTCGCGTACTCGGCCAGGAAGAACATCGCGAACGACATGCCCGAGTACTCGATCATGTGGCCGGCGACGATTTCCGATTCGCCCTCGACCACGTCGAACGGGTGGCGGTTGGTTTCCGCCAGGCCGGAGATGAAGTACACGATGAAAATCGGGAACAGCGGCAGCCAGTTCCATGACAGGAAGCTCAGGCCCATGGAGGCGAATTGGCCCTTGCCCTGCACCAGCACGACATCGGTCATGTTCAGGCTGCCGGTCACCATCAGCACCACGACCAGCGCAAAGCCCATCGGGATTTCGTAGCTGACCATTTGCGCCGATGCACGCAGCGCGCCGAGGAACGCATACTTTGAGTTCGAGGCCCAGCCCGCGATGATCACGCCGTAAACCTCCATCGAGGTGATGGCCATCAGGAACAGCAGGCCGGCGTTGATGTTCGAAAGCGCCACCTCGGGCCCGAACGGCACCACCACCCAGGCGGCCAGTGCCGGCATGATGGTCATCACGGGGCCGAGCAGGAACAAGCCTTTGTTCGCGGCGGTGGGGACAATGATCTCCTTGAACATCAGCTTCAACGCATCGGCAATCGGCGTCAGCAGGCCCCAGGGGCCAACGCGGTTCGGGCCGGGGCGAATTTGCGTCCAGCCGATCGCCTTGCGCTCCCACAGTGTCAGGTAGGCCACCGCGCCCATCAGCGGCAGCAGCAGCACAACAATTTTGACCAGCGTCCAGACCACGGGCCAGGCGCCGCCGAGCCAGCCGCTTCCGTAAGACGTGATCGTGTCCAGCATGCTCAGGCTTTCTCGATCGTGATTTTCTCAACCGCGATGCTGCCGAACATCGCGCCCAAGGCGGCGGTGTCCGCATGGCCAGCAGCGACGCGCACGGCGTTTGGCGCCAGGCTGCTGTCGAGCCGGGCCGGAAGCACCGCATGGGCCGCACCTTGGGACACACGAACCTTGGCGCCTTCGGTCAAGCCGAGCCGGGCCCACACTCCCGCCGGCAGGCCGACGACGGGCGGGCGCGCATCTTTGGTGAGCTGCAGCGACGCGGCGCGGCGAACCGTGGCGTCGGTGGCGTAGATCGGCACATCGGCGATGCGCTCCAGGCCGGCGCCGGCGGCGGCCTCGGCGGCCCCTGCGGCCTCGGCGAGATCGGCAAGAGGCGCATTGCTCAATCGGGCACCGATCGCCGCCAGGTCGCCCAGCGCTTGGGCGCGCACGTCTTCCGAGGTCTCGAAGTCGAAGCCCTTCAACTCCAGCAGGTTGGCCAGCACACGCAGGACCTTCCAGGCCGGGCGCGCGTCGCCCAGCGGCTTGACGACGCCGTGGAAACTCTGCACCCGCCCTTCGGCATTGATGAAGGTGCCCGAGGTTTCGGTGAAGGGTGCGATCGGCAGCAGCACGTCGGCCACATCGTGGGCCGCGGCTCTGAAGGGTGTGAGCGCGACGACCATTTCGGCGTCGCGCATTGCCTTCATCGCCGCCGCTCCATGGGCGCTGTCCAGTCCCAGCTCCAGATTGAGTAGAAGGCAAGCCTTCAGCGGCCCGCTGGAAGCGCCGCCAAGCATTTGGCCCGCATGCAGACCACCCGGCCCAGGCGTGGCGCCGACCAGTTGCGCGCCGACGCTGTTGGCCGACTCGCCCAGGTACCCGACCGTGGCGCCCGTCTGCTCGCCGATCCAATGGGCCAGCGTCAGCAGCGCACCCGCCCGCGGGTGATGGGCGGCGGCGTTGCCGAGCAACACGGCCTTGCGTTCACCACTCAGCAGCGAGTCGGCAATCGCCTGGGCTTGCGGGTGGGCCTGCCCTCGCATTGGCGCTGCAATGCCTGCGGAGGCAGCGATGGCGCTGGCAATGTCGGCCAGCGCCTGCACCCAGCCGCCGGGCGCTGCGCTGATGCGTGTGGCCACAGACATGAGCCAGTCGTCATGCACGGCATTCAGGCTGTGCACCTTGGCGCCTTTTCGGGTGGCCTGCCGAATCCGCTGCGCCAACAGCGGGTGGTCCTTGCGCAGGAACGAGCCGACCACCAGCACCCGCTGAAGACCGGACAGCGACGCGACCGAACACCC
>JANNDW010000142.1:0-26962 GCA_031378125.1 Methylibium sp.
CGTTGGGCACCGAGCGGACGGACGCCTTGATCGGCACCGACACCCGCAGCGCCAGCGGCAGGCTCTTGTGCCGCGCCACCACGTCGCACAACGCGCCGCCCTGGCGGTTGGCCCACAGCTGCGAACGCACCGGCGCGCGCAGGCGCTGGGGGTTGTTGGTCTCCTTCACCCCGTCTTTCGCGCCCGCGGCCTGGTAGCCGTCGAAGTTGAGCGCGGCCGCCCGGTCCACCCAGGCGTCGATCCTGCCATCGGCGCCGAACACCGCATAGCGCACGGTCGCGCCGCGGCCCTCGATCGTGAGCCTGCCGATGACACCGTCGGCCCGGTTCGGCGCTCGCACCTCGTCTTCTTTCACGCTCAGGCCTTGCAGCAGGTCGACCACCGGCTCGACGCGCGGGATCGGCAGGTTGCGCAATGCGCGGTACAGCCGTGCCGCCGCATCGCCGGGCGGTTGTGGCGGACGCGCTGCCACGGCATCGGCGTGGCGCATGGCATCGACCAGTTCCCGCTGGGCCTGGGCCGCCGCGCTTGCCGCAGGCGGCAGGATCACGCGCACGATCAGCGCCTGGCTCGGGTGGCGTGCCGCACAGGTGGTGACGCGCTGCGGTGGCCGCGTGGACAGCAAGGCGTCGCCGCACACCATCGCCGGGCCGGGCCAGTCCGCCACGGCCACCTCGCGCATGGGCCCCGCCGACTGCTCCTTGGGCGGGACGGCCTGGCGCGAGAAATCTTTCTGCGCCGCGGCCGGCGACAGGTACACCATGTATCGCACGCTGCGGGGGCCACGCTGCAAAGCAACCGTGCCCATCATGCCGGCCGCCATGTCGGCCTTGACCGGGATGTTGTGGCTGGGCTTGACGCCGGCCCAGCCTGCCGCCGGCACCGGGTTGTCGATCAGGCGTGCCAGAAGTTCTTCAGGGCCAATGGCGGCGGTGGCCACATGGCACGCCGCCACGCAGCAACCCAGTGCGGCCATCCGAGCGATGCCCAACCTGTCCGGTCGTGTCACACCGCCTCCTGCGTGGCGTCAACGCTTGCCGCCGTTCGACGTGGCCTCCATGGTCTGCGTGGCCGAGCCGTCGCTGGTCACCTGCTTGACAAGAATCC
Organism: Methylibium sp.; assembly: GCA_031378125.1. Taxonomy (GTDB): domain Bacteria; phylum Pseudomonadota; class Gammaproteobacteria; order Burkholderiales; family Burkholderiaceae_C; genus LGRD01. The sequence continues at coordinate 1,108 of JANNDW010000142.1, forward strand.
CGCGCCCCAGCTGGACCCAGCGTTGGGTCGAGCCCGCGCTGCCCGCGACCGTGTCGACAAAAAGGCAGGCCGAGAAGGTTCCGGCCGGCACCGTGACCGGCCCAATGCTGACGAAGCGCGTCGTGGTGGTCGTCGTCACCGTGGTCGGCGGCTGGACCACACCATCGTTGGTGCTGGCGTTGCGAGCGAGCGTGGTTTGTGTCATCGATTCGCCAACGCGCAAGGCGTGGCTGCGATCGGCAAACGACGGGTCGAACACCGCGTGCAAGGTTGAGCTGTGCGCGACGCCGTTGATCGTGATCGCAAAGTCGGCGTTCGAGCCGAAGTGCGTGATCTCGGTCGGCGCCGTCTGCCGCAGGTAGTCGCGGCTCACCACCTCGGTCGAGCCGGCGAACCGGGTGGTCTCGATAATTTCGGTGGCCGCATTCCCCTCGAAGTTGGCGGCGGCCCCGACCACCCGATCGTAGGTCGATGTGGTCAACGAGGTCGTGCCGCTGAAGCGGTACTGCACTGTGTCTCGATGGCCCTGGACCGCTGCGAAGTTGAAACAGCCGATGGCTTGGTCGCCCGTGGCGGGTGCGGGTGCGGGTGCGGGTGCGGGTGCGGGTGAAGGAGCGGGTGCCGGGGCAGGTGCGCTGGCGGTCTCCGGCGTCGTCGTCCCGCCGCCGCCGCACGCAGCTAGGGCTGTCAAGGTCATCAAGGCGGCGATGTTCGCCCAGGCGGTTTGGAGTGGGGTGCGATGGTTCATGTTGATGCTCCTGAGCGGGTGGCTGGTTCTTTGGGGCGTCGACGGTTCGTGCCTATGGCCTCGCCAGCGTGCATCCGGACGGCGGTGAGTTGAATTTCCACCGCGGGTTGCTGGCACCACTGCCGCAGTCGTAGTACTCCCACTTCATGGTGGCGATCTGATCGACACCGCTGGTCAGCGGGCAGTTGGGGTTGGCGCCGTTGATCTGGCAGGCGCCGTCATAGCCGACGAAGGCCAATGGCCCGGTGGAACCCAACGGCGTCGGCCCTCTGGGCGGCAGGGCCTCGAAGTTGATCGTGCCACCGGCGGGGGTGAGGATGTTGTAGCAATGGGTCTCAGCCGCTGCCGTGCTGCATTCAGCCACCGCCGCTGTGTCCGGCGTCCAGACCTCGTTCTGGTCGGCCGTTCGCAAGTCGGATGCGATGGCCAGCGTGGGGGGCGCATTGAGGGTGATGCGCCAGTTCACCAGCCCGATGAAGTTGACGCGCGTCCAGGTCAGACCCGTGTACTGCGCAGAGATCGTCTGGTCGGCCGTTGCGGTGATCACGCAGACGCCCCGCTCCGGTGTGGCGCACGGCGCACCGAAAGCGACGAACTGGCTTCGAATGCTGCGCGGATCGACGTTTCTTTGGGAGACGAGCACAACGCTTCCAAAGCTGATCTGCGACTGCTGGTCGTTGGCGACGAGTGTGACCGTCTCTCCCTTGGGGATGTTGTAGGTGCACGACTTCGGCCCCGCGCCAGCAGGCGAACAGTTCACATCCTGCCGCGTCATCGCGGCGCGCGTGGTGGCCGCGTTGCCGGAGCGCAGATAGACCGTTCCCGGGTACAGCGCTGCGGGCGCGTCAAGTTCAAGGGTGATGCGGACCATCCCTGCCGGTGCGGGAGCCGGCGCGGGTGCGGGAGCCGGCGCGGGTGCGGGGGCCGGTGCGGGTGCGGGGGCCGGCGCGGGTGGCGGCGCAGCACTGGACGAGTCGTCCGTGCCGCCACCGCCTCCGCACGCGGCCACCGCCGACATCAGGCTGGCCAGCGCAACGCGGCGGAAGGCGGCACGCAGGGCAGCGTCGCCTGGATTCGGGGCTGGGGTGTTCATGGGGTTCCTCTCCTGAAGCTTGTGATGACAGTGTTTTGCGGCCGTCCGGTTTTTGTGAACGGATTGGACTGGCTGCCAATGAATGGTCCCGGCCCGGCCGGTCTGGCGTCAATCGGACTGAAGTCTTAAGACCGGTCCCGGGACTTCCGGCGGCCTTGCGGCGCACCGGTGCGGCGGCCCACAATCGGCCCATGAAGCTGCTCATCGTCGACGACCACGCGATCCTTCGCGAAGGCCTCGCGGCGATGCTGCGCCAGGCTGGGCCCAACACCGAGGTGCTGCAGGCCGGCGACGGCGCCGAGGGCGTGCGCATGGCCGAGGCGCACCTCGATCTGGACGCGGTGTTTCTCGATCTGGAAATGCCGGGCACCGGTGGCATGTCGGCGGTGCCCGAGTTCGGCCGGCGCCGGCCCGAGTTGCCGGTGATCGTGCTGTCGTCGTCGGAAGACCCGCAAGACGTGCGGCGCGCACTCGCGCTGGGCGCGCTGGGCTACGTGCCCAAGTCGGCGGCGCCGCAAACCTTGTTGTCGGCGCTGGCGCTGGTGCTGTCGGGCAACCTCTATGTGCCGCCGTTGATGCTCAACGCAGTGGCCGCCGTCGCGAGCGGCCCGAACGGCGCGGCCCCGCGCGCATCGCTCACGGAGCGTCAGCGGGAGGTGCTGCGGCTGCTCAGCAAGGGCCTGTCGAACAAGGAAATCGGCCGCGCGCTCGGCCTGTCCGACAAGACCGTCAAGGCGCACATCACCACCATCTTCAAGACGCTGGCCGTGGTGAACCGCACCCAGGCCGCCAGCGTGGCGCGGCTGGCGCACCTGCTGTAGCACGCCAGCGCCATCGGCTACCGAGCGTTACGTCAAGGCCGCGTCGGAAGCGTCGGGCAAGGCCGCGCCGGCCGCGTCAGGCGTCGGCGCGCTCATCAGGTTGCCGATGGCAGCGCGCAATTTGCCGCGCGGCACCGGCTTGTGCAGCAGCAGGAAGCCGCTCATGCGCGCCTCCTGCAGTCGGTCCGGCCCAGTGTCGCCGGTGACCAGCATGGCAGGAATGTCGTGGTTGAATTCCGATTGCAGGCGCTCGATGACCGCGATGCCGTTTTCCGCGCCGCGCAGCCGGTAGTCGCAGATGATGAGGTCGGGCCGGGTTGGGCAGGCGGCGATGCGCTCCAGCATCTGTTCGCACGAGCCCGCGACGATGACCTGGTGCCCCCACTCGGTGAGCAGGCTGTGCATCGCGTCCTGGATGGCCACTTCGTCATCGACCACCAGGATCAACCCGCTCGACGGCGGCCGCGTTGCCGGCTCCGCCGCCACCGCCGCGACCGGCGCCGAGGTGTCGGCCCACGGCACCGCCAGTTTGAACACCGTGCCCTTGCCGGGCTGCGAGTCGAGCGTGAGCGGGCAATCGAGCAGCGCCGTCAAGCGTTTGACGATGGCCAGGCCCAAGCCCAGCCCTTTGGCGCGGTCGCGCTCCGGGTTGTCGATCTGATAGAACTCTTCGAACACGCGGGCCTGCTGGTCCAGAGCAATGCCGCGCCCGGTGTCCCAGACCTCGATGCTCAGCCGCGTGCCGCGCCGGCAACCCACCACGACGCGGCCGCGGTCGGTGCAGCGCACCGCGTTGGACACGAGGTTGCGCACGATGCGCTCGACCAGCACCGGGTCGCTGTGCACGGCGGCCGAACACCGGTGCCGCACCAGCCGAATGCCTTTGGCGAGCGCCTCGGCGGCATGGTCGGCGCACACCCGGTCGAGCAGGGGCTGGATCGCGAACGATTCGAGGTGCGACTGCACGATGCCCGCATCGAGCCGCGAGATGTCCAGCAGCGCGACGAACAGGCTGTCGAGCGCTTCGACCGAACCGTCCAGGTGCTCCACCAGGCGGCGCGCTTCGGCGTCCATCGTGCGGCCGCGCAAAGCACCGACGAACATGCCCAGCGCATGAACCGGCTGGCGCAGGTCGTGGCTGGCCGCGGCCAGAAAGCGCGACTTGGCCACGTTGGCCTGCTCGGCAATCTCCTTCTGCCGCTGCAGGCTTTCCATCAGGTCGTGGTTCTCGAAGCGCAGCAGCAACGCGGCGATCAGGTTGGCGTTGAAGCGATGGGCCAGCGCCAGGAACACGGCCGTGAAGACCACGCCCATCAGGGCCAAGGCCTGGTGCAGGGCGTCGCCGCGGGCGGCGCTCCACAGCACGAACGGCAGCAGCGCCGGCACGGTGTACGCACAGGTTGCCGGCAGGTAGCTGCCGAAGGCCGGCACCGCGCCCGATGCGGTGGCCGAAATGAACAGCATGATGACCAGCTGCGCCGTGTCGTCGGCCGTCATCAGGCACACGGCGCCGACACCCCACACCAGCCCCCCGGCCAGCGTCGCCAGCGTGAACCGGCGCGCCCAAGGGCGCCAATCGGCCGGCGCCGGCGGGCGCCTGCGGAACACCAGGCACAGGCCCTGGCGCACGCCGAAGTCCGCCGCCACGAAGGCCATCCAGACGGCGAGCGCCAAGGGCGTCTGGGCACCGATGTAGAGCAGCACGCCACACAGCACGAACGCTCCCACCAGCGCGGCACTCAAGGCCACCGGCGCGGTGCGGTACAGCGTGCGGATCTGTTCGGCGCGGATGCGATCGGTGTGCGACACCGGCACGGCCGGCGTGCCCACCTTGCCGGCGCTCACATGGGGCCTTGGCGCGCAACGCCGCGGTGCTGGATCGAGCGGTTCATCGGTAGCGCCCGCGCCGGGGCGTGGAAGTCGTCGAGCGCCGATCATAGGGCGCGGCATGGCACACGCCGCACCGGTTCGCCGCTCGGCCACCGCTCAATCGACTGCCAACAGCACCTTGCCCACCGCCTGGCCCGACGCCACCATCGCATGCGCCTGGGCAATGCGCGCCAGCGGCAGGCAGGCCGCGATGGGGTGGCGGATCAAGCCGCGTTCCAGCCAGGCTTGCAGTTCGGCCATCGCACGGCGCCGGTCGGCACCGCATCGAACAGGTCCTGGAAACGCCGTTACGCGGTGTCGGCGGCGATCACAACAGCCATGTCGGCACTCCTTGATATTTGAATGAACGCTTCAGCGGGTGTGCGCCGCGGTGCAGCGCACACCGGTTCACTTCACCGCCGGAAGGTTGAACGGCAGCGTCGTCGCGTCGATGGATTCCAGGAACTTCACCATGTCGGCCAGCTTGACGGGGTCGTCCAGCGGGTCGGGCGCGCCGAGCAGCAGGCCGGCCGTGCGGTGCTTTTTCAGCTTCATCACGTCAAGCAGCGTTTGCGCCGAGCCGTTGTGCAGGTAAGGGGCCAGGCCGAACGCGCCCTGCAGCGACGGTGGGTTGAAGCCCAGCGCACCGGCGCCCGGCGTGCCGTTCTGCTTGATCTCGTTCGGATCGGTGGCAATGAAGGTGCCCACGTCGCGCAGCACGTCCAGCGTGACCGGCACGCCCTGGTCGAGCGCGATGGTCGGCACGGCCGGCAACCGGTTCACGCGGCCCGCGGCCCAGCCGCCACCGCCGTGGCAGGTGGCGCAGTTGGTCGCCTCGAACAAGTCGCGGCCGCGCTTGATCTGCTGGCCCAGGCTGGTTGTGGCCGGCTCCGAAGCCAGCGGCGATTGCGGCGTCTTGACGCCGGTGGCGACGTAGAAGGCCAGCGCGTCGAGCTGCGGGCTGCGGCCGGCATTCACCACGTTCAGCGGTGGCTTGCTGCCGCCGGCGCCTGCGCCGTTGGGGCCGCCGGCGGTCTTGCCGTTGGCGTCCAGGATCAGGCCCGCATCGCCGCTGGCCACCTCCGCCCCGCCCGACACGTCGAGGATGTTGTTCTGGAAGTCCTGCACCTCGTTGTTGATCGCCGAGTGGTTCAGCAGCTTGATGTCGTTCGCGTCTTTCGGGTTGAAGGTCCAGTGCAGCGGCGACGAGCGGCGCAGGCCGCTGCCGAACACCCAGATCACGTTGTCGGTGCGCCCGAAGCCGTGGCAGGCAACGCACGAGCCCCAGCCTTCGTTCGACAGGCGCGCCGGAAAGCGCTGCACCACGCCCGACAGGGCGGCCGACGACAAGCTGGGCAGATCGATGCCGGTCGAGCTGTCGAAAATCGCCTTGCCGATCTGGCGTCGGGCTTCTTCGGTGCCGGCCTGCGGCAGCGAGGCGCTGGCGAAGGTGTCGATGACCTTGTCGGTGCCCAGGTCGACCACCGACACGTCGCGCGAGTTTTCGTTGGCGACGTAGGCACGCGTGTCCGAGCCGTTGATGACGATGCCGCGCGGCCCCTGGCCGACCAGGATGCGCACGATGGCGCCCGCATCGCCGGCCAGCTTGGGCGGGTTGATGGTCGGCGTGCCGGCGGCGTCGAGCGCGACCTTGACGATCACGTTCGACGACAACGACACCGCGTAGCCCTCGTTGGCCTTGTTCTTGAACGCCACCGCCCACGGCACCGCCAGGAACAAGCGCTTGCGTTCGTCGGCCGGGTCGCTGGCTTCGAAGTTGATGCCGCGGTTCATGTTGATCGTCTGGGCCGCGCCGCCGGCCACGCCTTCGGCGTCGGTGCTGGTGTCCAGCACCGACAGGCACGACTGCATGTTGACGTTGAAGCGCACCGGGCCGTCGGGCGACGCGCAGGTGTTGGGCAGGTAGGCGCGGTTGCCCTTGATGGCCACGGCCTGCAGCATGTTGGGGAACGCGCCGGTCACCACATCGAAGATCGGCTTGCCCGTCACGGGGTCGGTCTTCGGCGCGATCTTCTTCAACGCCGAGCCGTTCGACTTGAAGCCGGTGTCCAGCATCGGGTTCAGCACCGCCTGCTTGGACAGCGTGTCGGTGGACGTGGTGATCACCGCGACCCGGCCCTCCTTGTAGTCGTCGGCACCGATCAGGACCGAGCCGTTGAACACGCCGGCCCGGTCGACGCCGAAGAACTGGGTCACGTAGACCTTCTCGTCGTCGTCCCTGTCGTCGCCGTCGTTGGTGATGGCCACGCCGCGCGGCTCCTGGCCCACGTCGGTGATGGTCTTCAGCACCGCGTACGTGACCGGGTCGATCACCGACACGCTGTTCGAGCGTGCGTTGGCGACGTACAGCTTTTTGCCGTTCGGTGTGAACGCCAGGCCGTAGGGCTCGGTGCCGACCGTCACGGTGGCGAGCTTGGCGTAGGGCCTGGCGGTGGCGTCCAGCACGGTCAGCGTGTTCTCGCCGGCGTTGGCAACGAACACGCGCTTGCCGTCGGGCGAGATCGCCAGGTTGCGCGGCTCCTTGCCAACAACGATGTCCGCGAGCAGCTCCTTTTTGTCGCCCGCCACGTTGAAGGCGGCGACGCTGTTGGTGTCGGGGCTGGCGACCCACACCGTTCTGTCGTCGGCGCTGATCTGGATCGGGCCCGAGTTCGTCGGTCCGCGGCTCAGGCTGGGCGGCGGCGGGGCCGGCGGGTCGTTGTAGCCGCCACCACCGCCGCAAGCCACCACCAGCGCGGACAGCGCTGAAGCAATCGCAGTGGCTGTCGTGGCGCGTCGCAGACGCGGGCCGGTTCTGAAGCTCGGGGTGGTCATGGCGTGGTCCTTCCGGGGCGCAAGCGGTTCATGGAGTTGGGGGGTCACTGTGCCGGGCACTCGGTGCCGCGTCTTGGACATTTGCGACAGCTTGAAGGCGGGCCGCGCAACGCGGGGCGGCGCACTCAAAGGTAGACCGTGCGCCCGCCCGTGGCCCTGCGGAATGCCATGGCCATCGTCGATTGGGGCGCGCGCGTGAAGCGTTGCGGCGTCAGGCCCGTCAGTGCGCGCACCACCCTGGACATGTGCGCCTGATCGGCAAAGCCGACATCGGCGGCAATGTCGGCCAGCGACGCACCCACTTGCGCCTTGCGCGACACTGCTTGCACGCGGGCCACCTGCGACAGGTGGCGCGGCGAAGTGCCCAGCCACTGGCCGAAGTCACGTTCCAATTGGCGCCGAGACACATGCTGCTCATCGGCCAGGGTTTCAACCGGGGTCATCGGCTGGTCGCAGACGCGCATCGCCGCCCGCCCGGCGCGCAGCGCGGCAGGAGTCAGGCGCCGATGGGCGGTGGCGCGCGCCTCCAGCCACGCCGCAAAGGTGCGCAACTTGTCTTCCAGCGTGGTAGCCAATGCGATGCCGGATTCCAGACTGCGCGTCAGCTTGTGATCGAGCAATTCCGCGACATTCGCGCGAATCCGCGGCACCTTGTCCAAGGGCTGGCTTTCGAGCAGCCGCACCGAACCCAGCGGCGTCAGCAGCGCAAACAGCGAGACGCAGTTGCCGCCCGTCGTGAACGAGCCCGTCCAGCGCCGGATGCCGGTCAGGCTGGTGTTCTCGCCATGCGCGCCCTTCTGCTCGATGCTGCAGGAGCCGCGCCCGAACTGCACGCTCAGCATCAGCGATTCATGCGGTGCGACGGCCAGGCACAGCGGCCCGACCTCGCCGGCCTCGGCCGCCATCAGCGCACGGACGTACGGGCGCAGCGCGCCCTCTACTGGCAGCACATGGGCGGCGATGCCGGCGAGGGCGGGGGGCGTGTTGATCGGGCAGTGCATCGTCGTCTCTCCCTTGACGGGCGCGGAGGCAGCCGTTGCCAGAGATTGTTCTCAGCCAGGCCGCGCGCGCCATGGGGCCGTGGTCCCGCCGGCGCGGGCGGCGTCGGCAAATAGGCGCTGCCGGAGGGACCGTGGTCCCGCCTCGGTGCTGCATTACGCTTGCGCCATCGTCGCTGGACATTCCGCCGACCTCTGACTGGACAGGATCACCCCATGGAAACACTTGTTGGCTACGAACTCCGCGACGCAGTCGCGACGCAGTCGCGATGCTGACGATGGACGATGGCAAGGCCAACGTCATGAGCGTGCCGATGTTGCAGGCGCTCAATGCGGCGCTTGATCGCGCCCAGGCCGTCGAGGAGTTCTACGCCGTGGATGCGTCAATGCAAGAGAACCCGTCGAGCCGCCCGCTGACACCGAGCCGTCGGCCGCGGCTCATGTTGAACCCGAGGGACTCATGAATGAAGCTTGTTCTTCCCGAGCGCATTGAGACCGAGCGCCTCGTTTTGCGGCAGCCCAGGCAAGACGATGCGCTCGGCCTGTTCGACGCGTACACGCAAGACGCTCATGTCGCGCGCTACATGGTTTGGCGGCCGCACACCGCGCTCGCCGAAGCCGAAGCGTTTGTCGATCAATGCCTGCGCGGCTGGCGTTCGGGGACTTGCATGCCCTACGTGTTGGCTCGGCGCGAAGCCGAAGAGAAGCCGATCGGCATGCTGGAAGCGCGTTTGATCGCGCACGCCGTTGACCTGGGCTACGCCCTTGCTCGGCAGCACCAGGGCAGCGGTCTCATGCCCGAGGCCCTCCGCGCCGTCACCGGGCTGGCGCTGGCGGTGCCTCGCCTGTACCGGGTTCAAGCCACCTGCGACGTTGACAACCACGCCTCTGCCCGGGCGCTTGAGAAGGCGGGACTCCAGCGCGAGGGCCGCTTGGGCCGCTACACCGTTCACCCAAACCTTGGCCCTGAACCCCGGGCGTGCTGGCTGTACGCTCTGTGCAAGTAGCATCCGCCCCAGCCACTGCGGCTCTTTGCGGAAAAACCAATACCCGCCCATGCCAGCCGTACCGAATTTCGCGCTTGTGTTTGCAGCGGTCCTGAGCGCCATTGCGGCGTTGCTGCACATCGCCATCATTTTCGGCGGTGCCTCGTGGTACCGCTTCTTCGGCGCGGGCGAGAAGTTCGCATCCGCCGCGGCCGCCGGGCGCCGCTATCAGGATGTTGTCACCGCTGGCATCGCCGGCGTGCTGTTCGTCTGGGCCGCCTATGCATTGTCCGGCGCCGGTGTTCTGCCCCGCCTTCCCTTCCTGAAGCTCGCCCTGTGGCTGATCACGGCCGTCTACCTGTTGCGCGGTCTCGCCCTCGTTCCGCTGCTCCTGTTCGCGCGGTCCAAGGCAACGCCGTTTCTCATCTGGAGTTCGCTCATCTGCATCGGCTATGGCGGGGTCCACCTCGTCGGCGTCACGCAGGCCTGGCCTGCGCTGTGAGCCCCAATGCGCGACGCTCTGCCCTATCAGCTGCTTGCCGATGTGGTGCTGGCCCTGCACTTCGCCGTGGTCGCGTTTGTCGTGGCGGGCCTTGCGCTGATCATCATCGGCAACCTGTGCCGCTGGCGCTGGGTCAATGCGCTGTGGTTCAGGCTCGCGCACCTGGGCGCCATCGCGGTCGTCGTGGCGCAGGCGTGGCTGGGCATGACCTGCCCGCTGACGAGCTTGGAGATGTGGCTGCGCACGAAAGCCCGTGCAACCACCTACAGTGGCAGCTTCATCGAGCATTGGATTCAGCGCGTCCTGTACTTCGACGCCCCGTCCTGGGTGTTTGTACTGGGTTACTCACTGTTTGCGCTGCTCGTCGGGGCAACGTGGTGGCGCTTTCCACCCGCCCTTCATCACCGCCGCGATGAAGACGACGCCTGAGCCTTCCATCACGCTCGAACCGCGAACCGCGGCCCATGCCGAGGAACTCTTCGCGGTGCTCTCGGAGCAAAGACTCTATGAATTCCTCGACGAAGATCCTCCGCCGTCTGTGGAGGCGCTGCGGCAAAAGTTCGCGAGGGGCGAAACAGGCAAGTCTCCCGATGGTTCCGAGCACTGGCTCAACTGGGTGGTGCGCGATGAGGCACGGCAAGTCGCCGGCTACGTGCAAGCCACCATCCTCGCCAACTCGGAGACCTACATTGCGTATGTCATTGCGAGTTCGCATTGGGGCCGCGGCCTCGCCTACCGAGCCGCAGATCAAATGCTGCGCATCCTGGCCGCCGAGTTCGGCGTGAAAACGTTCTTCGCTGTCGCCGAGCGGGAAAATGGCCGCTCGATTCGGCTGGCCACCCGGCTCGGCTTCTCCGCGGCCACGCCGGAGCAATCGGCGCGGCGGGCGATTTCGGCCAGCGAGATTCTGATGCAGCGAGTCGAGCCGTAACGCAAAGCCGCCCATGAACGACCTGGAAGTCCGCCCCGCCACACTGGCCGACCGCCTCCCGATCCAGCGCATGCTGGAGCTGTATCAGCACGATCTCTCCGACCTGTGGGACCAGGACCTCGACCTGCACGGCGAATATGGGTACGCGCTCGACCGCTACTGGCGCGACCCGAAGTGCAAGGCGTTTGCCTTTCTGATGGCCGACAAGTACGCGGGCTTCGCACTCGTCGACAACGCCGTCAGCCTGCCCGAGAACGAACTCTGGATGGGCCAGTTCTTTGTCGTGAAAAAGTACCGGCGGCGGGGCCTTGGCAGCGTAGCTGCGAAGCGCGTGTTCGACCAGGTGCGAGGGCGCTGGGAGGTCGGCCAGATGCCGATGAACTTGCCCGCGCAAGCCTTCTGGCGCCGCGTCATCGGCGAGTACAGCGCGGGAAATTTCGTCGAGCATGCGCTGGACGACGCGCGCTGGCAGGGCCTGCTGCAATGCTTTGACAACACCCTGGCCGCCACCTGAGGCCCAACCCCCGAGGATGTGAACCGGCCGGCGCCTGATACGCAATTGCGTTCAAAGATGAAGAAACTCGATGCGGTGGCTCGTCCCGGAGTCGCTTTGCAAGGTCGTGCAAGGTCGCTTGCGGGGCGGGTACGTCGGGTGACTGGCTCGGCTCGGCTCATCTCAGCTCAGCTCCGCGCGGGCCGAGGGCGTCGGGCGACCGACTCCGTTCACGCCCGGGGCTCCGTCCCCGGGCATGAACGGAGCGGAGCGCCCCGCCGGCTTGATCCCGCGCCACCTGTGCAAGGCCCGTTTGAAGTCTTTCAACGCAAGACCGCGTGAGGCCGGCTCAAGAACAGAAGTGGCACCCCTTCGGGGCCCATTTCCGGCGACCACGGCGGCGGAGCGCTTTCTAGACTGGGTGGCCTTTTCATCATGTCTGAAAGTCCGCCATGCCTTTGCCCTCGTGGCTCGCCAAACGACCCAGCGCCCGCGCCCCGGACGCCTGGGTGGGCGTGCAATTGCAGGCGCAGCAGCTGCTCGCCGTTCGCGCCAGCCGCAGGGGTGTCGGCGGCCGGCCGCGGGTGCATGCCTGCCACCAGGTCGATGTGGCGGATGCGGGCGATGCGGCTGCCGGCCTGCCAGGCTTGCGCGCCTGGTGGGGGCACGCCGCGAACCGGCGCGACGCCAGCGCCTTGCTGCTGGGCGCCGGGGACTACCAGATCCTGCAGATGGACGCGCCCGCCGTCGAGCCGGCCGAGTACCGTGATGCGGCCCGCTGGCAGATCAAGGACCTGATCGACTTCCCGGTCGAAGACGCCGCGCTGGACTGCCTGCGCCTGCCTGGCGTTGCGGCCGGCAGCGCGGCCGCCAAGCTGTTCACGGTCGTCACGCGCCAGGCGCTGGTGCTGGAGTCGGTGGCGCAATGGCGCGCTGCCGGGCTGGCGCTGAAGGTGATCGACATTCCCGAAATGGCGCTGCGCAACCTGGCCGTGCTGGCCGCCGGCGCCAGCGCGTGTGCGTTTCTTCATGTCGGCATCGAGTCGGCGCACCTGATCCTGCTGTGGCAAGAAGAGTTGTGCGTGTCGCGCCAGCTCGGCGTGGGCGCCGACCCGCTGCGCTCGCTGGATGAATGGAGCCGGCACGCCCAAATCGAACGGCTGGCGCTGGAGATCCAGCGCACCGTCGATGCCTTCGGCCGCCAATTCTCGGCCGCCAACCTGGCACAGCTGTGGGTCTCGTCGGTGCACGACGCGGCCGGCCTGGCGCAAGCGCTTGGCCTGCAGCTCAGCATCCAGGCGCAGCCCTTCGTGCCCGCCGACTGGATTGATTTTGACGCTGGCGCGCTGGCTTTCGACCTGGCCAAGCGCGTCGACCACACGCTGGCCATCGGTGCCACGCTGCGCGAGGGCTTGTCATGAAACAGCAGCTCAATCTGATCGACCCCCGGCTGCTGCCGGTCCCGGCGCGGCCCTCGGTGGCCACGCTGCTGGCGCTACTGGCCGCCGCCGGTGTGGCGGTGCTGGGCCACGGCGGCTGGGAGCGCGCGCACTACGACGAGGCGCTGGCGCCGCCCGGCGCCCTGCAGGCCGTAGCGCTCGAAGACTCCGGGCCCGACCCGGCCCTGCAAACTTTGCGGCGCCAGGTCGAACGCGACGAACTGCTGCGCGACGGCCTGGCGCGTGCCTCCGATCTGCCGATCGACAGCGTCGGCCAGCTGCGCCAGCTTTCCGCCGCGTTGCCCAACACGCTGTGGCTCACCGACGTCGAACTGACCGGCCGCAACGGCCTGCGCATTGCCGGCGGCGCGCTGGATGTCACGGCGTTGGCCACCTACGCGGCGCGCCTGAGCAACATCGCCAGCCTGAAAGGCCGCCAACTGCAGGCCCTGACGGTGGAGCCGCAGCAACCCGAGGCGCTTGGCGATGCCGACGGCGCGGCCGCGGAACGGCTGCCGCCCCACCACCTGTTCGTGCTGGCCAGTGATGGCGCACAAGCCTTGAACAAGGACGCGCGGTGAAGCTGCCGGCCACTCGGTCCACACCCGCCGTGCTGGGCAAAGCGATGGCCGCCGCCAAGTGCGGCGGCGAGGCATTGGAAGCCATGCGCCCGCGCGACCGCCTGGCGCTCAGCGCCGCGGCTCTGGCGCTGATCGTCGGCATGGAATTTTTGGTGGTGCTGCCGATGCGCGACAAACGCATCGCCATCGAGTCGGCGCAACTCGCGAGCAGGCACGACCAGGACAGCGCGCGCACCAGCCGGGAGGCCGAACAACAAGCCCACGCGGACGCCCTGCGCTCGCGCCAGGCTCAAGTCACCCAGGCGCTGGCCGGTTTTGGCGCGGCGGGCAAGCGCGACGAGTCGCTGCGCTTTCTGCTGTCACGCACCCTGCAGGGCTTGCCGGTGAGCGTGCTGTCGTTGCGAGCGCTCGGGGTCGAGGAGATGGAGGTTGCGCCTGCGCCTGCCGCCACCGACGCCAACGCCGTGGCCACGGCGGCGGCGCCCGCATCGGCCGGTGCGCAGGCCGATTCTGCCGCCCCCGACACGGCCGCCACGCCGTCGGTGCTGTACCGCCACCGCTATGAACTGCGGGTGGGCGGCGGCTTGCCGGCGCTGCTGTCGGCGCTGGAGGCGCTGGAACGCAACACCCGGCCACTGCGCATCGAACGCGTGCGGCTGCAGGCCGACACCCACGGCGCGCTGGAGGCCAGCGTGGTGCTGATGACCTTGGGACCGGAGCGCACATGGCTGTCTCTTTGAATGCATCTTCAATTGCATCCTTGATTACATCCTTGATTGCATCTTTGGTGGCATGTTCGAGGGCCGCGCGGGTGTCGCGCCGCAGGCTCGGCCGGGTCGCCTTGCTGGCGCTGTGCGCGCCCTTGCTGGCCACTTCATCTGCCGCGCTGGCGATGGGCGCTGCCGCACCGTTTGCACCGCCGCCACGGGTGGCCGTCCCGGCCGCCGCGGCGGCGTCGGCCGCGGCAGACCCATCGGCGCCTGCCGTCGCCAACGCCGCGAACGCCATCGGCGCGGGCCTGAGCGGCATTCATCTCGGCACCCGGCCACGCGCGCTGATCGACGGTGACTGGGTGGCGCTCGGCGAAACCGTGCGCGGTGCCCGGGTGCACGCCTTGCGCGCCGACGAAGCGCAATTGCGCCATCCCGATGGCCGCATCGAGCACTTGCGTTTCACGCCGCTGGTGGAGCTGCACGCTCGACCCCATTCCTCATCCCTGCCCACGCCATCACCTTGGGGCGAGGCGCGCACGGTGCGCCCCTCGCCGCCGGGCGGCCAACGGCCGCAGGCCGCAGGCGCCTCGGCGGCCAACATTTCGGAGTCCCCATGAAAACCAACGCTGCCGCCCAGCCGCTGTTGTGGCCGTTGCTGTGCCTGAGCCTGGCCGCCTGCCAGGTCGGCCCGCCGCCGCGCAACACCGCCACCGCCATTGACGCCGAACTGGCCCAGGCGCGCGCCCCCAAGCCCGCGCCGAAGGTGCCCGACAAGGTGCTGCGCGCGTTGCTGCCGCCGATCAACGCCGCCGCCGCATCGCCGGCCGCCTTGCCCGAGCCGCGCTTTGATTTGTCGGTCTCCGGCGCCACCGCGGCGCAGGTGTTCCAGGCAATCGCCTCGGGCTCGCGCTACAGCATCTTGCTGCCGCCCGGCCTGCAAAGCAGCCCGATCGCCATCAGCCTGAAAGACGTGACCGCGCGCGAAGCGCTCGACACCTTGCGCGAACTGTATGGCTTTGAATACCGCATCGAAGGCAACCGCGTGTTCGTGCAAGCGGCCGCGCTGCAGACGCGGGTGTTTCATGTCAGCTACCCGGCCGCGCGCCGCACCGGGCGCAGCGATACGCGCGTGACCTCGGGCTCGATCACCACCAACGCCAGCGGCGCCAGCGGCGGCCCCGCGCAGGCGATGGAAGGCAGCCAGGTCACCACCACCAGCGACGCCGATTTCTGGAAGGAGCTGGAGACCTCGCTGAAGGCCGTGGTCGGCACCGAAGGCGGCCGCCAGGTGGTGATGTCACAGCAAACCGGTGTGGTGGTGGTGCGCGGCCACCCACGCGATTTGCGCGAGGTGGAGAGCTACCTGCGCGCCACCCGCCTGTCGATCGACCGCCAGGTGATGCTGGAGGCCAAGATCGTCGAGGTATCGCTCAAGGACGGCTTCGAGTCCGGCATCAACTGGGCCGGCCTGCGCGACGGCAACCACCGCTTTTCGGTCGGCGCCGACACCAGCCGCATCAACGTGCCCGGCAGCCTGGGCACCGCCGCCGGCATTCCGAACGGTTCGCTGGTGACCGCGGTGGACGCCTCGACCACGCCGCCCACGGTCACCTCGACCGTGCTCGGCCAGCTGCTCGCCAACCCCGCGGTGAGCAGCGGCGCCGGTGTGCTGGGGCTGGCGGTGACCACCGGCAGCTTTGCCGGCCTGCTGTCGTTCCTGGAAACCCAGGGCAGCGTGCATGTGCTGTCGTCGCCACGGGTGGCGGCCATCAACAACCAGAAGGCAGTGCTGCGCGTGGGCACCGACGACTTCTTCATCACCAACATCTCGACCACCACGGCGTCGAGCGCCTCGGGCAGCGTCACCTCGCCGTCGATCACGCTGCAGCCGTTTTTCTCCGGCATTTCGCTCGACGTGACGCCGCAGATCGACGAGGACGGCATGGTCACCTTGCACATCCGGCCGTCGGTCAGCCAGGTCAGCGAGCGCACGCGCATCGTCAACCTGGGCAACCTGGGCAGCTTCACCTTGCCGCTGGCGTCGAGCAACGTCAACGAGACCGACACCATCGTGCGGGTGCAGGACGGCACCATCGTCGCCATCGGCGGCCTGATGCAGCAGACCCAAAGCAACGACGATTCGCGCGTGCCCGGCGCGGGCGACGTGCCGGTGGCCGGCAACCTGTTCAAGCGCGTCAACCGCAGCCTGCAAAAGCGCGAGGTGGTATTCCTGGTCAAACCGACGGTGATCCGCGGCGACGCGCAATGGGCCGCCGACATTGCCAGCACCAGCGAGCGGATTCGCGCCATGCAGCCGCGCGCCGAGCGCTTGAGCGGCGCCGAGCAAGACCGCGCGCCCGCGACCGCACCGGCCGCCGCGCCGAAGGAGTAAGCTCATGTATCTCGCCCATTTCGGTTTGCGTGAATTCCCGTTCAGCCTGACGCCGGACATCGTCTTCGCCTACCAGGCCAAGACCCACCAGGAAGGGCTGAACACGCTGTTGCTGGCGCTGCAGGGCGGCGAAGGCTTCATCAAGGTGACCGGCGAGGTCGGCACCGGCAAGACCTTGTTGTGCCGGACCCTGCTGGACCGCCTGGGCGGCCCGGACAGCGGCACGGTGACGGCCTATATCCCCAACCCCAGCCTGCACTCGCACCAGATGCTGCGCCACCTGGCGCTCGAACTCGGTGTGCGGGCGCGCCAAATGCGCGAGGAGCCAGACCTGTATGACGCCGTCGAGCGCAAGCTGCTGGCCCTGGCAGGTCTTGGCAAGCGCGTGGTGTTGTGCATCGACGAGGCGCAGGCGCTGCCGGTGGAAACACTGGAATCGCTGCGCCTGCTGTCGAACCTGGAAACCAGCAAGCACAAGCTGATCCAGATTGTGCTGTTCGGCCAGCCCGAGCTGAATGAGATGTTGGAGCGCCAGTCGCTGCGCTCGCTGGCCAGCCGGATCGCCTTCAGCGCGCGCCTGGCGCCGCTGCCGCTGGGCGACCTGAGCTCCTATCTGCGGCACCGCCTGATCGTGGCCGGCTGGGCCGGGCCTGACCTGTTTTCCGCGGCCGCCAACCGGCTGTTGTGGCTGGGCAGCGGCGGTGTGCCGCGACGCGCCAACGCGATGGCTCACAAGGCGCTGATGCTGGCCTTTGGCGAAGGCCATCGGCATGTCGACGCCGGGCTGGCCTGGCGCGCCTGGCGCGATGCAGAGTCGCTGCCCCGCGCGCTGCGGTCGATGGTCGGTTCGACCCTGAGCTTGCTGGCCGGGGCCTGGTTCGGCCGCGCGCCGATGGGAGCAACGTCATGAGTGTGATCAACAAGATGCTGCGCGACCTGGAAGCGCGCCGCGTGACCCCGGTCGCCGCGTCCGACGCGGTGCACGCCACCGCCCCGCAACGCAAGCGCGGCCGCCTGCTGTCGATGCTGCTGCTCGGTGGTGCGGCCGTGGCAGCCACCGCCTACGGCGACTGGCCGTCGCTGCTGGCCGCCAAGGCATCGCAGACCCCCGTGCCGCTGGCGGTGGCGCAAGCCAACGAGCCGACCCCGCGGGTGGACAGCGCCGCGCCGGCAGCCCCTGAAACGGCAGCCGGCCCGGCGGCACCTGGAACGGCGGCCAGCGCGCCGACGCTGCCGGTGGGGCCTGCCCGCACGCGGCCCAGCGCCGATGCAAACACATCGCCCGCCAGCGTGCGCTCGGCCGCCGCCGCGCCGGTGGCACCGCCCGCCCCGGCAGCGTTGGCCGGCGGCTTGCATCCCGCCACCGTCACGCCTGCCGCGGCACCTGCCACGGCGTCCAACGCGAGCCCGCCCGCCGCCGCGGCGACCATCGACAAGCGCATGGCCGCCTTGCCGCCTGCCCAACGCGCCCAGGCGCTGTACCGGCAAGGCCTGGAGCTGGCCGGCAGCGGCCATGGCCGGCAAGCGGTGGAGCGTTTGCAAGACGCGCTGAAGCTCGACCCGGCCTTGGTGGCGGCGCGCCTTCACACCGCGTCGCTGCTGCTCGAACAAGGCCGCGGTGCCGAAGCCGAAACGCTGGCACGTGACGGCCTGGCGCTCTCGGCCGACGAACCCCAGCTGGCCACCTTGCTGGCCCGCGTGCTGGCCGATCGGGGTGATGCCATTGGCGCGCTGGCGCTGCTGGATCGCAGCGAGCGGCTCGGCGCCGAAGGCTTTGGCCTGCGCGCCGGTTTGCTGTCGCAACAGGGCGACTTTCGGCGTGCGCTGCTCGACTACGAACAGGCGGTGCGCCTGCAGCCCGGCAACAGCCTGTGGTGGCTGGGCCTGGGGGTGGCGCTGGAAGCCGAAGGGCGCGGCCAGCAGGCGCGCCAGGTCTACGCCCGCGCGCAGGCCATCGGTGTGGAGCGCAGCGACCTGAACAGCTTCATCGACCAGAAGCTGCAACAACTCGACTGAGCCGGACCGACCAATGACCGCACGCCCGCAAATCTTCAACGCGCCGCGCTTTCGCCTTGGCGAGGTGCTGGTGCTCAAGGGCCTGATCACCGACGCGCAGCTCTCCGAAGCCCTGGTGCAGCAAAAAACGACCGGCCGCAAGCTCGGGCGCGCGCTGACCGACCTGAAGTTCGTTACCGAAGAGGCGATCGGCAGCGTCATTGCCGAGCAGATGAAGGTCTCGTTCGTCGACCTGCGCACGCAGGAGATCGACCCGACGCTGGTGCGGCGCCTGTCGGAGACCCAGGCGCGGCGCTTCCGCGCGATCGTGCTGGGCGAGCAGGACTTTGGCCTGCAGGTCGGCTTTGTCGACCCGACCGACATGCAGGCCTTCGACCAGATCGGCCGCACCTTGAACGTGTCGGTCTACCCGGTGGTCGTGACCGAAGACGCGCTGCTCGCAACCATCGAGCGCATTTACCAGCGCAGCGAACAGATCGTCGGCCTGGCCAAGGAGATCGCCGCCGACATGACCGAGGCGACGCTGAGCCTGAACCTGGGCGTGGCGACCGACAACACCGAAGAGGCGCCGATCGTGCGGCTGCTGCAATCGGTGTTCGAGACCGCGCTGTCGCGCAATGTGTCGGACATTCACATCGAGCCGCAGGAACACAAGCTGGTGATCCGCTTTCGCATCGACGGCACGATGCAAGTGCAAAGCTCATCCGACCCGAAGGTGGTTTCGGCGATGGTGCAGCGGCTCAAGCTGATGGCCAGCCTGGACATTTCGGAGCGCCGCCTGCCGCAGGACGGGCGCTTTCAATTCACGGCCGGCGCCAGCGTGGTGGACGTGCGCATTTCCACGCTGCCCACCTATTACGGCGAATCGGTGGTGATGCGGCTGCTGCCGCAAAACACCGACCGCATCCGCCTGCACACGCTGGGCATGCCGCCGGCCATCTTGGCGCGGCTGCGCGGCGCGCTAGCGGCTTCGAGCGGCATGATTCTGGTGACCGGCCCGACCGGCAGCGGCAAGACGACGACCTTGTACTCGGCGCTGGCCGAGCTCAATTCACCGGACCGCAAGATCATCACCGTCGAAGACCCGGTCGAGTACCGGCTGCCGGGGCTGAACCAGGTGCAGGTCAACGACAAGGTCGATTTCACTTTCGCGCGGGTGCTGCGTTCGTGCCTGCGCCAGGACCCGGACGTGATTCTGGTCGGCGAAATGCGCGACCAGGAAACCGCCGAGATCGGTTTGCGCGCCGCCCTCACCGGCCACCTGGTGCTGTCAACGCTGCACACGCTGGATGCATTTGGCACGCCGATGCGGCTGGCCGACATGGGCATTGCACCGTACATGATTGCGCTGGGCGTGCGGCTGGTGCTGGCGCAGCGGCTGCTGCGCACGATTTGCGAGCAGTGCAAACGGCCGCATGAGCCGCTGCCGCACGAGCAGGCCTGGTTGAAGCTGGAACTCGACCCCGGCCGCGACACCGAGGCCGATGCGGAAGAAGACGCCGGCCCGTTCTGGCAAGGCATCGGCTGCAGCCACTGCAACCACACCGGCTACCGCGGCCGCGTGGGCGTGTACGAAATGATGGAAATGACGCCGGAGCTGGTGCACCTGGCCAACAGCAACGACCCGGCCGCCTTCAGCGTCGCGGCGCGCAAGCTGTTCGCCGCTTACACGCTGCGCCGCCATGCGATGCAACTGGTGCGCGATGGGCGCACCACGCTGGCCGAAGCGCTGCAGGCCAGCAGCCAGTTCTGACGGGCCGCGGCGTGGCGAGCTACCAGTACCACGGCCGCGGCGCCGACCGCGCGGCCGTCAGCGGCCTGATCAGCGGCAGCACCGCCGCGCAGGTGGCCGAAACGCTGAGCGCGCGCGGCATCGTGCCGCTGGTGATTGAACTGGCGCCGGTGGCCGAGACCGCCCAGGCCACCTTCGCGCGCCTGCTCGGCCGCGGCGCGGTGAGCACCGAACAACTGCTGATGCTGTCGCGCCAGCTGCACACCCTGCTGCGGGCCGGCGTGCCGCTGCTGCGGGCCCTGCAGGGGCTGCAAACCTCGTCCAGCGACGCCGGCCTGCGCGCGCTGTTGCGCGACCTGCTGAAGTCGCTCGACGAAGGCTTTGAGCTGTCCCAGGCGATGGCGCGGCGCGGCGATGTGTTCGATGCGTTTTATGTCTCGATGGTGCGCGTCGGTGAATCGACCGGCGGGCTGGCCGATATTTTTCTCAGCCTGCACGAGCACCTGGAGTTCCAGCGTTTCATGCGCGAGCAAATTGCCTCGGCGCTGCGCTACCCCAAGTTCGTGATCGCCGCGATGGTGATCGCGATGATCGTCATCAACATCATGGTGATCCCCGCGTTCGCCAAGGTGTTCGCCAACCTGAATACCGAGCTGCCACTGATGACGCGCATTTTGCTCGGCACCTCAAAGGCGTTTGTGCAGGGGTGGCCGCTGATGCTGGTGAGCGCGTTGGCCCTGCTGGCCGGCGTGAAGCTGTGGCTGCGCAACCCCGCCGGCCGGCTGATCTGGGACAGGGTGAAGCTGCGCCTGCCCGTGGCCGGCAAGGTGGTACTCAAAGGGGCGCTGGCACGCGCCTGCCGCAGCCTGGCGCTGGCGTTGCGCAGCGGCGTGCCGGTGCTGCCGGGGCTGGCGCTGGCCGCCGACGTGGTGGACAACGCGCACCTGGCCAAGGCGCTGAGCGGCATGCGCGGCAGCATCGAGCGTGGCGAGAGCGTGCTGATCGCGGCCAACCGGGCCCACATTTTCACGCCGGTGGTGCTGCAAATGGTGGCCGTGGGCGAAGAGACCGGCAAGCTCGACGAGATGCTGGAAGAGATCGGCCAGGTCTACCAGCGCGAAGTCGAATACGAGCTGAAGACCATGTCGCAGCAGATCGAGCCGATCCTGATTTTGGTGCTGGGCGCGATGGTGCTGGTGCTGGCGCTGGGTGTTTTCATGCCGATGTGGGATTTGGGCAAGGCCGCTATCAAGTAATGCCCCGGGCTGCCGATATGGACGGCAACGAGCTCCAGCCTTCGGTCCTCGTGTTTTCTACGGACCAATTTTCATTTCATTCGCAACAGGAGAAATTCACCATGAAGAAAGTTCAACAAGGTTTCACGATGGTCGAGCTGATCGTCGTCATCATCATCCTCGGCGTGTTGGCCGCGGTGGCGCTGCCGCGCTTTACCAATTTGCAGCGGGATGCGCGCGTCGCCAAGCTGAACGGAGCCAAAGGCGCCGTGGCGGCGTCGATGGCGATGGTGCACGGTTCGGCGATGGCGCGCCAGGGTGTGGTGCAGCCGCCCTGCGCCGCGTTTGGTACACCCAACATCGCTGCCGCGACCGGCAGCGGCAACATTTGTACCGAGAACGGCTTGGTCACCGTGACGAGTCTGTACCCTGCGGCAACGCTGGCAGGCGTTGTCACTGCAGCCGGCGTGGTGCCAGGCGCGGTGAACGTTGCAACGCTGGCTACCGATGGCTATGTCGCCAACGTGGCAGGCACGACGGTGACCCTGCAAGTGACCGGTGGGGCGGCTGCGGCGAACTGCTCGTTCGCCTACACGGCCCCGGTTGCGCTGGGCCAGGCTGCAACGCTGGGCGCCGTCACCACCACCGGTTGCTGAGCGACGCCTTAGCGCACACGGCGCACCGGAGCCATGCGCGGCTACACCCTGGTCGAGCTGATCGTCGTGATGCTCATCATGGCGATCCTGGGTGCGGTGGCCCTGCCGCGGCTGACCGACCGAACCGCGCTCCACGAGCGCGGTTTTCGCGATCAGCTCAAGACCATGCTGGACCACGGGCGCAAGCTGGCCATGGTTCAGCAGCGTGACGTGTGCGTGCTGATCGGCCCGGCCCAGGCGCAGTCCGTCTACACCGCCGCCGGCGCCTGCTCGGTGGCCGCGCCGGTGGCCGAACCTTCCGGCCAGACGCCTTTCGTGGTGCCGGTGCCGCTGGGCGTGGTGCCCGGCGGCGCGGCGCTGGTGCGCTTCAACCTGCGCGGCCAGCCGGTGCCCAATGCCAACCTCAACATCAGCGTGGGCTCGCTCACACTGAGCGTCAGCCGTGAAACCGGCATCGTCCGGTAGCGCGCCGGTGCGGCGCCCGCACGGCCGCGCGGGCCAGCGCGCGCGCGGCTTCACGCTGATCGATGTGCTGGTGCTGATCGTTCTCGTCGGCACGGTGGCCGGCTCGTTCACGGTGTTGTTCGGCAAGCTGGCGGCGCAGTCGTCGCAGGCGCTGCGCGACCGCCAGGCGCTGGCCATCGCGCAGGCGCTGCTGGCCGAGGTGCGCGGCATGCCGTTCACCTACTGCGACCCGGGCGACGCGCGCGCCTTGCTCGCCACCGGGGCGTTCGTCGGCGGAACGGGCTGCACGGCCACGGTCGATGCGCTCGGCCCCGAGGCCGGCGAGACGCGCTACAGCGCCGCCAACCGCTTTGACGGGGTCAGCGACTACCAAGGCTTGGCGCTGCCCGGACCGGGTTGTCCGGGTGGCATTTGCGATATCAACGGCACCCTGTTGAACCCCGCCGGAGGCGGACTCACCGGCTGCCAGGCCAATGTGGCGATGGCGGCGCAGGCGCTGACCGGCATCGCTGCGCTGGACGCGAACGGGCGCCCCCAGGTGCTGCGGGTCGCCGTGACGGTGCGCTGCCCCGGGGCGGGCGACATCGTGCTCGAAGGCTTGAAGGTCCGCCATGCGCCGAACCGCGTGTGACCTTCGTTCCCGCCGCCCGGCGCGCGGCTTCACGCTGGTCGAGCTGATCGTCTCGATCACACTGCTCAGCACCTTGGCGCTGGTGGCGGTGCCGATGTTGCGCATGCCGATGACGGCCTACCTGGAAGCCAACGCGCGTGCCAACGTCAGCACCGAACTCGACACCGTGCAGGCGCGGCTCAGCGCCGACCTGGCCCGCGCGTTGCCCAACAGCGTGCGTGTGAGCACGGTGGGTGGGCGGCAGTTGCTGGAGTTTTTGGACGTGCGGGCCGAAGGCCGCCATCGCGATGGGCTGTCGGGCGCCGCGCAGAGCTGCCCGGCACCGACTTGCAACGTGGCCAACAACAACGACTCGCTCGAAGCGGCCTGCACCGAACGCTGCTTCACGTCACTCGGGCCGCTGGCCGGCGATGTGCCGGTGCCGGGCACAGACTATGTGGTGGTGAACCCGCTCGGCCCCGGCATCCCCGGTGGCGACCCGTACGCGGGAGGCGCGGCGCCGGTGGCGGGTGGCATCAAGTCGCCCTTGACCGCGACGCTGGCTGTGGCGGGTGGCACGCGCTTCAGCATCACGCCACACAATTTTCCGGCGCTGGCGGCCACGCGCCGCTTCTACCTCGTGTCCGGGCCGGTGAGCTACGAATGCGACCCAACCACCCAACTGCTGCGGCGCCATGACGGCTACGCCATCAGCGCGCTTCAACCCACCACGTTCGGCGGCGCGCAAACGGCCACACTGGCCACCGGCGTGACGGCTTGCGCGCCGTACCGCTTTACCCGCACCGGCGCGGGCGGCCGCGGTGGTGTGCTGAGCCATTGGCTGCGCTTGACCCGGCCGGTATCGGCCGGTGCGCCGGCTGAATTTTCCGAGCTGGTGTTGAACGCAGCGGTGCGAGAAGAGTGATGGCCGTGCCACGCCGCCCCGCGCCCTCTCAAGGAAGCGCCGGGCCGCCCCAAGTTTCCTTGACCCCCGCGGGGGGCGGTCTCCGCAAGGCGGCGGCCCGGGGGCGCTCAAGACGCCGCGCCCAGGCCGGTGTGTCCGGCATGCTGGTGATGGCCGCGCTGGTGCTGATGGGCGCGCTGAGCGCCTACGGCGTGTCCCTCGTCACCTCGGTGCACACGGCATTCGCGCAGGAGTTGTCGGTGGCGCGCGCGGCGCAGGCCGCCGAGGCCGGGCTGGAATGGGCGCGCTTTCGGATCACCCGCACGCCGGTGGCAATTTGCCCGGCGTCGCAAAACCTCGTGTTGCCAGCGACCTTGTCGAACTACCGAGCCACTGTGACCTGCACGCTCACCGGCACCCACACCGAAGGCGCCGCCACGGTTCGCACCTACTTCGTCACCTCCACCGGCTGCAATGCCGCTGCCTGCCCCGGCGCGGTGAACGGTGACTATGTGCAGCGCCAGGTCAGCGGCTGGGTGCAGCGCTGAGCTGGATTGTTCAACCCCGCCGCTTGCATCGCGCCCGGGCCAAGGGCCGGCGCCTGCCCCCTTGCGGGGCCCTGCGTCCGGCCTCAGTTGCTGGTCTTGCCGACCTTCACCCACTGCACTTCGAACCAGTTGTCGGCGCGGTGCACGACCTCGATGTTGCTGCGCGCCGCCCAAGGGATCACCTGGCGATGCAGCGGGACCACCGCCACCTGCTCCTTGAACTCGCGCAGCGCGGCCTTCACCAACTCTTCGCGCTTCTTCGGGTCGGGCTCCACCGACGACTGCGCCGCCAGCGCATCGGCCTTGTCGTTGCGCGCCTTGCCGTAGTTGTAGAAGCCGACGCCCTTTTCACCCAGGTTGTTGCGCAGCACCGGCGTGAGAGTGGGCTCGGCGTCGGTCACCGCGCCGCCCCAGCCGAGCATGTACATGCTGAAGTCGTACTTTTCGAGCTTGGGGAAGTAGGTGGCGCGCGGCTGCGCCATCACCTTGACCCTGACGTTGATCTGCGACCACATGGCCGCCAGCGCAACGCAGATTTCCTCGTCCTGGATGTAGCGGTTGTTCGGGCAGTCGAGCTGCACCTCGAAGCCGTCGGCGTAGCCGGCCTCGGCCATCAGCTTCTTCGCCAGCGGCAGGTCGAAGGGCAGGCGCTTTTCGATCTCCGGGTCGTTGTACGAGCCGATCGGAGACGGCGTCATGCCGCCGGTGGGAAACGACTGGCCGTTCATCAGCTTGACCTTCATGGTCTCGATGTCGACCGCGTGGTAGAGCGCCTTGCGCACCCGCAGGTCCTTGAACGGGTTCTTGCCCTTGACGCTGCTGTACAGCAATTCGTCGCGGCCCTGGTCCATGCCGATGAAGACGACCCGGTTCTCCGGCCCGTCGATCACCTTCACGCCGGCGGTGTTGCGCAGCCGGGCCACGTCGCGCGGCGCGGGGTCGAGAATGAAGTCGACCTCGCCGGAGACGAGTGCCGCCAGGCGTGTGGCGTCGTTGGAGATCTGTGTGTAGACGATCTCCTGCACATTGCCTTCGTGCTTGCCCCACCAGTCGGGGTTGCGCTTGTAGGTGGTCTTGATACCCGGGGCGCGGCTCACCAGCATGTAGGGGCCGGTGCCGTTGGCGTTTTGCGACGCAAAGCTTTCTTCCTTGTTCTTGAAGTCCAGCGGCTTGGTGACCTTGTTCTTCTCGCTCCAGCCCTTGCTCATGATCCACAGCGGCGACGAGATGTGCTCCAGGAAGATCGGGTTCGGCGCGGCAAGCTGGAACTCCACCGTCAGGTCGTCGA
>JANNDW010000165.1:0-2587 GCA_031378125.1 Methylibium sp.
TCTATGACGAAGCGGTGGGCATGCCCGAAGACGGCGTTCCCGCCGGCACCCGCTGGGCCGACATCCCGGCCGACTGGGCGTGCCCCGATTGCGGCGTGGCCAAGGCCGACTTCGAGATGGTGCAAATCTGATCGGGCGTTCGAGGTTCGCCGATAGAATTTCGAACCGGATCCTGGTGCGCTGAATGCCTTGGCGCAAAGAGACGTTGGGAGCGATGCCATGAATGACCGCGTGCCCCTGTCGCCGCCGGTGGCCGACGGCCCGCCACGGTCCTGGCCGGGCGACGACACCAGCCGCATTCCGTTCTGGGCCTACACGCGCGACGACGTCTACCAGCGTGAACTGGAGCGGCTGTTCTATAAAGCCCACTGGTGTTACGTCGGGCTCGAAGCCGAGGTGCCGATGCCGGGCGACTTCATCCGCACGGTGATCGGCGAACGCTCGGTCATCCTGGTGCGCGATGCCGACGGCCAGTTGAATGTGGTGGAAAACCGCTGCGCCCACCGCGGCATGCGCTTTTGCCGAGCCAAAAGCGGCAACCGCGCCGACTTCATCTGCCCGTACCACCAGTGGAGCTACAGCCTGAAGGGTGACTTGCAAGGCGTGCCGCTCAAGCGCGGCGTGCGCCAGGAAGGGCAGTGGCTGGGGGGTATGCCGGCCGACTTCAAGAACAGCGAACATGGCTTGACGCGGCTGCGTGTGGCCGCGCGCGGTGGCGTGGTGTTCGCGTCCTTCGACGCCGACGTGGAGCCGTTCGAAGACTTCATGGGAAGCGCGATGCTGGGCTACTTCGACCGCCTGTTCAATGGCCGCAAGCTGCGCCTGCTGGGCCACAGCCGCCAGCGCATCCCGGGCAACTGGAAGCTGATGCAGGAGAACATCAAGGACCCGTACCACCCCGGCCTGTTGCACACCTGGTTCGTGACCTTCGGGCTCTGGCGCGCCGACAACAAATCGCAATTGCGCATGGACCCGCAGGGCCGTCACGCGGCGATGATCTCCACCCGCGGTGCGGCCAAGGCGAGTGCGGACGTGACGGCCGGTGTGGCCAGCTTCAAGGCGTCGATGACGCTGAACGACGACCGCTTTCTTGACGTGGTGCCCGAAGCCTGGTGGGGCGGGCCCAGCGCGGTGATGATGACGGTGTTCCCCAGCGTGATCTTCCAGCAGCAGGTCAACAGCGTGTCCACGCGCCACATCCAGCCGCGCGGCCCGCATGCGTTCGACTTTGTCTGGACGCATTTCGGCTTCGAAGATGACACCGAAGAGATGACACGCCGCCGCCTGCGGCAAGCCAACCTGTTCGGCCCGGCTGGATTCGTGTCGGCCGACGACGGCGAGGTGATCGAGTTCAGCCAGCAGAATTTCAGCGCCGACGACAGCCAGCACACGCTGGTGGAACTGGGTGGCCGCGACGTAGGCGACACCGAACACCAGGTCACCGAAACGCTGATCCGCGGCATGTATACCTACTGGCGGAAGGTGATGGAGCTTTGACCGTGATTGAGCCCGCGCAATACCTCGCTCTGGCCGCGCTGTACGCCGACTACGCCGCCGTGCTCGACGCGGGCGACTGGGACCGCTGGCCCGAGTTTTTCACCGACGACTGCAGCTACCGCCTGCAGCCGCGCGAGAACTTCGACCGCGGCCTGCCGCTGGCCACCTTGTCGTTCGAGAGCAAAGGCATGCTGAAGGACCGCGCCTTTGGCATCAAAGAGACGCTGTTCCACGACCCGTACTACCAGCGCCATGTGATCGGCCTGCCGCGGGTGTTGAAGGTCGAGGGCGGCGATATTCAGTGTGAGGCGAACTACGCGGTTTTCCGCACCAAGCCGAGCGAGCTGACCCAGGTGTTCAACGTGGGCCGCTACATCGACACCGTGCGCAGCACGCCGGACGGCCTGCGCTTCGCGGCGAAGCTTTGCGTGTTCGACAGCGAGCTGATTCCCAACGCCATCATTTATCCGATCTGATGAGTACCACCAAAGCCTGGATCGACGTGGCCGCTGTCGATGACCTGTTCGAAGGCGCCAGCATTGCCGTGATGGTGCAGGGCCGCGAGATCGCGCTGCACTGCGTGGACGGCGTGCCGCATGCCACCGACAACCTGTGCACTCACGGTGCCGCGCGGCTGTGCGATGGTTTTCTGGAAGGCTTCGAGATCGAATGCCCGTTGCACCAGGGCCGCTTCGATGTGCGCGACGGGCGGGCGATGTGCGAGCCGGCAACCGCAAACATTCGCGTCTACCCGAGCCGCGTTGAAGCCGACAGGGTGATGGTTCGGATTGACGAGCCCGGCCCTCCCGGCTGAAAAGAAGAAGGCCCGCCGGGTCTGCACCGAGCGGGCCTGCGGGCGTTGCGCGACGGTGCGCAATACTGCGCTCACCCTTACTTCTTGCGGAACTTCCTCAGCGCCGCGATCTGCGCCGCCATCGCCGCGAACTCACCCTGCGCCTTCGCGAAGTCGATATCGCTCTTGGCGTTTTTCATCGCTTCTTCGGCGCGGGTTTTGGCTTCGCTGGCCTTGGCTTCGTCCAGGTCGTGGCCGCGGATCGCGGTGTCGGCCAGCACGGTGACGGTGCCGGGC
>JANNDW010000175.1:0-21185 GCA_031378125.1 Methylibium sp.
GGCATAGGCATACAGCTTGCGGCTGAAGGCCTTGTAGAGCTGCTTGAACGCACTTTCGTCCTGCTTGGCGATGCGTTCGAGCAGCTGGGCAATCTCGGCAGGTTCCATGGCGCCGTCGCTCCGGGGAGGATGTTGGGGCCCCAGGGCTGAGCTGCGCCCAGCCCGCCCCCCGCGGGGGTCAAGGAAACTTGGGGCGGCCCGGCGTTTCCTTGAGAGGCAATGCGGTCCATGGTATCGCTCCGGCGTACTGGGTTTCAACCGCAATTCTGCTAAGGCTGCGCTGGTCGCACGCAGGTGCGCATTCACGCGCCGCGGAACTGGACGCGCCGGTTCTCGGGCTTGCTCGCGTCTTCACCGTCGAGCGGCCGGCCTTCGCCGAAGCCGATGGTCTTCAGCCGTTGTGCGTCCAGGCCGTGTTCGCTCACAAGGTAGCGCTTCACCGCCTCGGCCCGCTGGCGCGAGAGCTGCAGGTTGTACTGGTGCGTGCCCAGCGCGTCGGTGTGTCCTTCGATCAGCACGCTGTGCGACGGCGGCAGCAGCTTGATGCCCTGCGCCACCGCGTCGAGCTGGGTGCGGGCGCGCGGCAGGATATCGGCCGAGTCGAACGCGAACTGCACCGGCAGCGCAATCGATTCGGGCTGGCTGCGCGCGGGCGCCAGTTCGGCCAACGCTGTCACGACCCGCGAAGCCATGGCCACAGCGGCACCGCCACCCCCGGCGGCATGGGTCTTGGCAGACAGCGTGACAGCAGCCGGCGGCTCGTCGCGCGAAGCCTCCGGCAACAGCCGGATCGACCGCTTCAGGCCGGGGCCGGCCAGGATGCGCTGGACCTCGACCGGGTCGATGCGCACCCCGTCGCGGTAGTACAGCATCTCTTCTTGCGGGGCCGCCCAGGCGGTTTGGGTTACGGCACAGGTGACGGCACCGGCGACGAACAGGGCGGTGATCAGCAGTTGGCGTGACATGGCGGTCTCTCGAAAGGAATGGGGTGATGACTCTGAGTTGCAGCCGGTGGCAGGTCGGTTCAGTCAATCGCCGTGCCTGCGGGACGCGGCCAGGCCCGGCTCACTGGGCCTCGGCCAGCCTGACCGTTTCCATGGCCGGCACGCGGCGGCCGGAGACGGCAACCAGGGGCAGCTGCACGACTTCCGGGGCCGCCCTGGATGCGCCGGCCAGGGTGTCGGTGGGCGCCTGACGTTTGCCCGTGACAACCACGGCGGGCAGCATGACGACGGGCAGGTCGGCCGCCGCAGCGGCTTCGTTGCCGGTGCCCGGCTGCTTCGGCGAACCCGCGGCGGCAGCGACGGCCATCGCGATCATCACCGCAAGAATGCTGGCGTTGAGAATGCTGTCGGTCATGATGGGCTCCTGGGGTGGCGGGTTGAGGTGTTGAACCCGATATCCATAAGTTGTAGGACATCGCCAAACGGTTCAAACCATTTCCCCCAGTGCAGGGCCGGGGACAGGCTGCGTGTACTGTGCGGACGTGAACCCCGCGCGGACGCCCTTTGCTAAGGGCGCTTGGGCAGCGCCACCGCCAGCGTGACGCTGCTGACGGCGGCATTGGCCTTCAGGCTGTCCACGCTCGCCGCTTCCATGCCCGCCGGCACATGCACGAAGTAGTCGCCTTGCGGCCCCGGCCCGGCGGCCACGTTGCCTTGCACCGCGACCAGCGCCATGCGGATGTCAACTTCTCGCGCGCCCGGCGCGAAGTTGAGCTTCAGCAGCACGCCGGTCTCGACGCGCGGAGTGCCCAGCGCGCGGATCTCAACCGAGTCGTCCTGCCCGGGCTGCAGCAGCTGGTGGATGACCCCGCCCTGCACCGCCATCAGCGCCACACCCGCCAGCGCCAGGCCCGGCCGCATGCCCAGTGACGCAAAAAAGCCGGTGACCCGTTCGGCCAAGGTGGGGCGGTCGCCGCGGATCAAATGCAGCGTGCGCGCCAGGCCGATGGTTTGCGGCACCGCCGGCACGTCCTGCCGCATTTGGCTCTGCAGCGAGCGGAACCAGGCCAACTCCTCGCGCGCTTCCGGGTGCTCGGCCAGGTGCTGCTCGACCCAGGCACGGTCGGCTTCGTCCAGCGTGCCGTTGACGTACCAGGGCAGCAGCTCGTTGAATCGATCACTCATGGACTGGCCCTGCTCTGGTGGCATCAAAACAATATAGCCCAGCGTTCCGCTCAACTGGCGCGGCCAGGCACGATCGTCGTCGACGCTGCGAATCAGGCAGGTCGCATTCGTCGTGTCGGCCACGCAGTGAACGGTGGTGAGGTTCGGGTTTCGGTGGCTTGCTTGTTTGCTTGCCATCCGCCCATTGAGTTGCCGCCCCGTTCACCCCGGTTCAAACCTTTTTGCCCGCTGGTCGCATTGAACGGCGTCGTACGATCCACCCTGCTGCACGACCCAAGACTTGAGTTCATGACCCTTCCCCCTGAACCCCCTGAGGCTTCCCCTCGGCGGTTGACGGGAATTGCGAACCTGCTGGGCGCGTTGCGCAACCTCGGGCTGCTGGGCCTGCTAGGACCCGGCCACGGCGATGCCGCGCGGTTGGTGCGTTACCTGGCCGACGATGGCCAGTCGATCCCCGTGCGCATCACAGGCCAGGGCCCGCCGGTGGTGCTGGTGCACGGCCTGGGCTGTTCGCACCAACACTGGATGCCGGTGGCCAAGCGGCTGGCGAACCGGCACCGCGTGTTCGCCTGGGACGCGCGCGGCCATGGCCAGTGCCGCACCGAGCCGCACGCGCCGATCACGCTGGCGCGGCTGGCGCGCGATCTGCACCAACTGCTGGATCATTTCCAACTTGACGGCGTGACGCTGGTGGGCCACTCGATGGGCGCGCTGACAGTGATGCATTACCTGGCCCAGTTCGGCACGGCGCGGGTGGCGGCCGTGGGCGTGGTGGACCAGTCGCCGCGCATCGTCACCGACGAACAGTGGCGCCTGGGCCTGTTCGGTGGCTGCAGCGCCGACATGCTCAGCGGGTTGATTGCCGGCGCGCGCACCGACCTGGCGGAAACCGTGCTGCGCCAGGTCGAAGCGCTGGCCGGCAACTGGCTGCGGCCGCGCCTGGCCGCGCAGGCGCCGCTGGGCCGGATGTTGCGACGCTGGCTGCGCCGCGTCGAGGTGGCGCCGTTGCTGGACCTGGCCGAGTCACTCGCGGCGGCCGACTTTCGCGCCTTGATGCCGTTGCTCCCCATGCCGCTGCTGGTGGTGCTGGGCGCGCGCAGCCCGCATTACGCGGGCCTGCCGCTCGATGCGTGGTACCGGGAGGCGGTGCCGCATGCGTCCATCTCCGTCTACCCGCGCGCCGGACATTCGCCGCACTACACGGAACCGGCGCGGTTTGCCCGCGAGTTGGCGGGCCTCATGGCCGGGCGGGAGTGAGAGTGTTCATCCGAAAAGAGTCCACTCGCCCGATCCATCGGTGTCGGACGGTTGCTGCCGTTCGTTGAGTTGCCTCCTGTCGAGGTCTGGGCAAGGCCAGTCTTGCTCACGTTATCAATCTTCCTGATTGGCGACCATGTTCAGCTACGCCGCGCATCGCCCCCTCACCCCAACCCTCTCCCCCGAGTACAGGGGCGAGGGAGCCCGTGTTGGCTCCCTCGCCCGCTTGCGGAAGAGGGTTGGGGTGAGGGTGGAGCCGTGGCTGAACCATGTCGCTAATCAGGTCAATCTTTGACAACGTGGGCTCAGACAAGGAGAAGCCCCGTGCCTTCGAGGTACGCCATCGGCGAATAGTTTGCGCCCGAGCTGCGCGCGCAGCGCAACTCGCTGGGCCTGCAGCCCGAGATGGGAAGCGCCCGCCCTGAATACGGCGACGGCATCCGGATTTGGCCTGATGGCCGCTGCGCCGTCCTCTACTCCGTGCCTGACGACCACGTCCTTGCGGAGCGCGTCGTCCACGGCGCTCGCGATCTCGACGCATTGCTCGGAGAAAGCTGAGGCCGGGGGCGGCGTTCGCTGTTCACCCTCAAGCCTGAGGACAAGACGCACCGTCGCGGGCCGGGTCGCGAGGGGAAGGTCCCCATCGCCAACGCCTTTTGCTCAACAATCCGCGCACCGTCTCACCGCTTTCCGAGGAACATGCTGCGCCGTCGCTTGCTGGTTTCGATTCATGCCGCTGCACTGGGTGCCGCATGGACACCGCTGCGGCTTGCCCAGGCGCAGGCCGCGCCGCGGCGCCTGGCGCTGGTGATCGGCAACGCGCGCTACCCGGAGGTGCCGCTGAACAACCCCGTCAACGACGCGCGGCTGATGGCGCAGACGCTTGGCCAGCTGGGCTTCGAGGTCACGCTGGGCGAGGACCTGCGGCGCGCCGACTTTTTGCAGGCGCTGCTGCAGTTCGCCAAGCAAGTCCCCACCGGCGCCGACGTGGTTTTTTACTACGCCGGCCACGCGGTGCAGATCCGCGGCAGCAACTACCTGCTGCCGGTGGACATCCAGAACCTGGCCGACCCGGACTGGGTGGAACAAAACGCCATCAACCTGGACGGCTCGGTGATCCGCCAGCTGCTGCGGCGTGAAGCGGCGGGTGTGCGGCTGCTGTTCATCGACGCCTGCCGCGACAACCCGTTTGCCGGCGGCACCAACCGTGTTCCGTCGCTGACCGCGGGCATGGCGTCGGTGCAGGGCTCGGCCAACATCGACGGCGGTGTGCTGATCGCCACCGCGTCACAGCCCAACAAACCGGCCGAGGATGGCCCGCCCAATGGCAACAGCGTGTACACCACCCACCTGGCCAGGGAAATGCGGGTGGCGGGGCAAAACGTCGAAACCATGCTCAAGAAAGTGGCCGTGCAGGTGGATCGTGACACCCGCCAATCTCAGTTGCCGATGTTCGCGAGCAGCTTGACGACGGAGTTCTTCTTCGGCACCAACCGGGCCGCGCCGGCCGGCGCCGCGGTGCAGCTTGTGCAGCCCGCGCGCAGTGTGCAGATCACGGTCCGTGCCGACCGGGCCCTGAACGCCGACGCGCAAAAGCAAGCCCGCAAAAGTGTGCTGTGGGTCTTTGTGTTGCGCAACACCGAGGCCTTCCAGCGCGCCACGTTCGACGCGCTGTACGAACGTGCCGAGGCCACGCTCGGGCCCGAGTTGCTCGGCCGCGAAAAGTTGAACCTGGCGCCG
This sequence comes from Methylibium sp., assembly GCA_031378125.1. GTDB lineage: Bacteria > Pseudomonadota > Gammaproteobacteria > Burkholderiales > Burkholderiaceae_C > LGRD01. The sequence continues at coordinate 5,127 of JANNDW010000175.1, forward strand.
GGCGAGTCGTACCAGCTGCCGTTGGACCTGGCACCCGCCGCGCGCGCCATCGGCGTGCTGGTGGCCTACCGGGAGCCCGACGGCGAAGGCTGGAAGGCGCTGCTGCCGCTCGCGGCCGGCGCAAGCTCGGCGGGGGCAGCGGCGGCGCCGCTGCCGGTTCGCATCGACGCCGGCGCGCGCCGCGTGAGCATCATGCTCGCGGGTTGACTGGGGCGCCATGCAAGCCACCGACCCGCCACCGCGCCCGTGGGCCGCTGCCATGCATCGCAGCGCGCGGCCGCTGATCGCGCTGGCCACGCAATTGCGCACCGCGGTGCCCGCCAAACCGGCCGAGACCGGGGCCGCGCTGGCCGCGGCGGTGGAGCGCTTCGAGCACGACCTCGTTGAGGCCGGCTGCGATGCCCGCAGCGTGAGCGCGGCGAGTTTTTTACTGTGCGTGTGGCTGGACGAAGTGATCGCCCCGCATGCGTGGGCTGGCGCGACCTGGCCGGCGAACAGCGTGCTGCTGCGCTTTCATGACGAACCCGACGGCCGCACGCGCGTCTTCCAGTTGCTCGACCGGCTGGTTCAGCAGCCGGTCGCAGACCGCCCGCTGCTGGAGCTGTTTCATGTCTGCCTGAGCCTGGGCCTGCAAGGGCGCTGGCAGGAGGCCGCCGACGGCACCCGCCAGCTCGCGGCGCTGCGCACGCGGCTGGCGGAGTTGCTGCGGCTGGGCGCGGACCCGCTGTCCGCGCCGTTGTCCACCCGTTGGCAGCCGGCGGTGGCCGAACGCAAACCCGGCCTGGGCCCGCGCCTTGCGGTGGCCGGCCTGATGTTGATCGCGCTGGCCGGGCTGGGCCTGTACACCAGCAGCCAGTGGCGGCTGGCGGCCCAGGCGGACCAGGTCTTTGGATCGCTGCACGGGCTGGAGCGCGCAAGCCGATCGGCTGAGCGCACCGCCACGCTGGCGGCCACCGTGCCGAAGCCCTCTGCGCAGGCATCCCCATCGCCATCCGCATCGCCATCCGCATCCCCATCCCCATCCCCTGGACGCCTGGCGGCCGCGCTCGCGGCGGAATTGCGCACGGGGGAGATCAGCGTGCGCGACGAACCCCACCGCAGCCTGATCGTGCTGGCAACGGACGGCTTGTTCCAGCCCGACACGACGCAGCTTGCCAAGGCACGCCTGCCCCTTCTGGAGCGGGTCGCACAGGCCCTGGCCAGCAACGGCGGGCGTGTGCTGGTGACCGCCTACGCGCGGGCGGACACCGCGCGTTCGGCGCGCTTGCCATCGGCCTCGCAGCTGGCGGACGAATGGGCGCGCCACGTGGCGCAGGTGCTGCAGCAGCGTTTGCCCGCGGGCAGCGTGGCCAGCGAAGGCCGCGTCGCGCGGCAGGACGAGCCGGCCAGCAGCCCGAACAACCCCGGCGTCAACAGTGCCAGCGGCCCGCGCAACCTGATCGAGATCACGCTGTATCCATGAAGCCCGCGCCCTCTGCCCTTCAGAACGCGGTCAACCTGCTGGGCTTTGCCCTGCTGGTCTGGTACGGCGGGCCACTGCTGGCCATCGCCGACGTGCGGCCGCTGGAAACGCAAGCAGCCCGCCTGGCCCTGCTCCTCGCGGCCGGCGCGGCCTTGGCACTGGCCGGGCCGCTGCGGCAGTGGCAGATGCGGCGCCGCAATGCCGCGCTGGTCGACGTGCTGCAGCCGCCCGCCGGCGCGGCAAGCCTGGCGCCGCGCTTTCAGCAGGCGCTGAGCCTGCTGCGCGACGGGCTGGAGGCACCGGCCGGCGCACCGCTGATGCGCTGGTGGCGGCGTCGCCAGCAGCTGGTGCGCCTGCCCTGGTACCTGTTCATCGGCGCGCCGGGCGCGGGCAAGACCACCGCCTTGCTGAATTCAGGGCTGCGCTTTCCGCTCGCCGACAAGCTGGGCACGGCGCCGGTTCGGGGGGTGGCGGGCACCCGCCAATGCGACTGGTGGTTCACCCAGCAGGCGGTCTTCATCGACACCGCCGGCCGCTACACCACGCAAGACAGCGATGCCGCCGCCGATGCGCGCGAATGGCGCAGCTTTCTGGCCCTGCTGCGCAAGCACCGGCCGCGCCAGCCGGTCAACGGCGTGCTGGTGACGGTAAGCGTGCCCGACCTGCTGGCCGGCGGGGCTGAATTGGCGCGCCAACACAGCGCCGTGAACGCGCGGCTGCAGGAGTTGCGCGCCGAGCTGGGGCTGTCGCTGCCGGTTTATCTGCTGGTCACCAAGGCCGACCTGCTGGCTGGCTTTACCGAGTTCTTCGACACGCTCGACGGCGAGCAGCGCGCGCAGGTCTGGGGCACGACGTTCGACTACGGCGCGGCCAAGAACATGCGCAGCCCGGCGCGCCCGGCGCCCGACGTGCTGGGCGCGGATCTGCAAGCGCTGGTCGAGCGCATCCAGGCCGTCACGCTCGATCGTCTGCAACAGGAATCGGCAGCGGCCCGGCGTTCGCCGATCTACCACTTCGGCGCGCAGATCGAAGCCTTGGTGCCGGCCCTGGCCGAGTTCGTGCAGCAGGCGATGGCCCGGGCCGACCAGCCGCCCTACCAGCCGCTGCGCGGCGTCTACCTGAGCAGCGGCACCCAGGAAGGCAACCCGATCGACCGCGTGCTCGGCGCGATTGCGCGCCGCCACGGCGTGCCCACGCGCGCGCTGCCGCGGCCAGACGGCAAGGGCAAGGCCTACTTCCTGAACCGGCTGCTGCAGGGCGTGGTGATCCAGGAGGCCGACCTGGCGGGCGACAACCTGCAACGGCTGCGGCAGCGGCGGCTGTTTTTGGGTGCCGCAGGCGGCGTGGCCGCGGCCGGGATGTGCGCGTTGATGGCCGCCTGGCTGCTCAGCTACGCCAACAACCGCGGCCACATCGCCGCGGTGGGACAGCGCGTGCAGCAACTGGCGGTTCAGGCCGCCGCGGCAGGCAACCCCACGCAGGCATCGACCCGCTGGCTGCCGCTGTACGAGGTGCTGCGAGATCTGCCGCGCCAAGGCGACGCGGGCCCCGAGGTGGCGCCGCCCGGGCACGGCTTCGGCTTGTTCCAGGGCGCACGGCTGGCGCGCTCGGCGCAGCAGACCTACCACCGCGTGCTGGCCAACACGCTGGCGCCGGTGTTGGCGGACCGGCTCGCCGCGGAACTCCGGCAGGCCCAGGCCGACCCGGGCCTGCGCTACCAGACGCTCAAGACCTACCTGATGCTGGTGCAGCCGCAACGGCTCGACCGCGCGACCGTGCGCGCGTGGGCGGCCCAGAGTTTTGCGCGCGGGCCCGACGCGCCGGTCGACGCCGCGCAGCGTGACGAATGGCTGCGCCATGTGGATGCGCTGCTCGAACGCAATGCCTTCCAGGATGCCGTCAGCATCGACGAGCCCGCCGTGCAGGCCGCTCGCAAGGCGCTGGCCGCGGTACCGCTGCCACGCCGCGTGCTGACGCAGTTGATCCGTGATGCCGCCGCCGAGCCGCCGCGGCGACTGGACAGTTGGCTGGGGCCAGCCTTTGCGCTGCTGTTCGACCCGCGGACCGGCAACGCGGCCCCGGCCGCGTTGAATGCGCTTTACACCCGCGAGGGATTCACGACCCGCGTGCTGCCGCGCCTGGACGCAACGCTGATGCAACTGGCTGAAGAAGAAAGCTGGGTTCTCGGCCAGGGCCTGGACACCCAACGCAACGATCCGTTGCGCAGCGATCCGGCCGCGCGCGCGGCGGTGGCGACCGAAGTGGCCAAGCTGTACGCCATCGCCCACGCCAATCAGTGGCAAGCCGCGCTCCTTGCCTGGCAGCTGCACCGCCCGGCCGACGCCGACGCGCTGGCGCGCCTGAACACCCAGCTGGCGGCGGCCGATTCACCGCTGCGCAAGCTGTTGGAGCTGGCGCGCACCGAGCTGAGCTTGGCCGACCCTGGCGTCCAGACCAGTGCCAACCCGCTTGCCAAGGCAGCCGACGCGGTGCTGGCCGAGCGCTTTGCCGCACTGCGTGCTTACGCAAGCGGGCCGGGCCCCGGGGCCATCGACCGGGTGCTCACCGCGGTCTCACGCTTCACGCTGGCGGCTGGCGCCGATGCGGGCGGCGCGCAGGTCGCCCAGGCCTTGCAGCAAGAAGCCGCCAGCGCGCCGGCGCCGTTCAACGCCATCTGGACCACGCTGGCCGAAGCGCTGTTGGCGGCGCAGCAGAACGCGTTGCGCCAGGGCCTGGCGGCGCGCCTGGACGATGTGGCCAGCCAGTGCCGCGGCTTGACCGCGAACCGCTATCCGTTCTCTGCCGCCGCGGTGCAAAACGACCTGAGCCTGGCCGACTTTGCGCGCCTGTTCGGCCATGAGGGTCTGCTGGACGTTTTCTTCCGCAAGGAGCTGCAAGCGCATGTGGACACGCGCAGCCGGCCGTGGCGCTACCGCGAAGGGCAAGCGGTGGCCGCGGACTCGCTGCTGCGCATGTTCGAGCGGGTCGAGGACATTCGGCGCCTGTTCTTCACGCCCGGCGCGCCGATGCCGCGGCTGCAGTTCAGCCTGCGGCCGATCGAGATGGACGAGGCGCTGGAGGAATTTGCGATCGACATCGACGGCCAGACGCTGCGCTACGAAAACGGCCCACGGGTGCAGCGCAATTTCACCTGGCCGGGGCCGGCCGGAGCGCAGCGCGTCACGCTGCGCGCGCGCGGCCTGCGCGGAGAGTCCCATGAAGGCCCGTGGACGCTGCTGCGCGTGCTGACGCGGCAACCCTGGGCGCGCGGCGAGACTGCGGCGCTGAGCCGCGTCAGCGTGGCGGTGGAGGGCCGCCGGCTGGCGCTGGATCTGGGCCTGCAGGGATCGGGATCGACCGCCGTGCTGGCCGGGTTGGCGTCGTTTCGTTGCCCGGAGCTGCGGCCATGACGCGGCGTGGTGCAGCGCCGACGCCGCCACCGGGCACCACGGCCTGGTACGGCAAGGTGCCGGCACGCGGCGACTTCGTCAGCGAGGGCCTGTCGCCGGGCCAGGTTCGGACCTGGGATGGCTGGCTGCAGCGTGGGCTCAAGCGGGCCGCGCAACGCTGGCCCAAGGCCGATCTCGATGACCGGCTGCGCGCCTTCCCCGCGTGGCGCTTCCTGGCCTGGCCGAACGGCCAGGCCGGTGCGTCCTGGGCCGGCGTGCTGGTGGCGTCGCACGACCGCGTCGGCAGGGCGTTTCCGCTCACCGTGGCGCAACTGCTGGACGCCCACAGCCTGGCGCAGCTCGGCTGGCTGGACATCGAAGCCGCGCTCGCGCGGATGGCGGATGTGGCACTCGACGCGACCGACATGAACGACCCGCGGATCGCCGAAGACTTCGAGTCGGTGCTGCACGGCCTGGGCCCGGTGTTTGCGGCAGAGCGCGTGGCAGCACGTGCGGCCATGCGGGTGGAGCCGCGACCCGCCGCTCGGCCGGCACGCCCGCAGCAATCTCCGCTGGACCTGCTGCGCGGCAGCCCCGGCACCCACTCGCTGTGGTGGAGCGAACCGGCGCCGGGCGCCGCGCCGCTGCCGCTGGGCGACAGCTGGCCGCCGCATGCCGAGTTGCTGCTGGACATTCTTGGCCTGCCCGGCGATTGCGCATGAGCGCGCCGGGCAGTTCCAAGGGCGAATACCGCAGCGCGCAGCGCGCCGGTTGCCTGATGAGCGCGCCGGGCCGTCCCAAGGGCGAATACCGCAGCGCGTAGCGCGCAGGTTGCCTGATGAGCGCACCGGGCCGTCCCAAGGGCAAGCACCGCAGCGCGCGGGTTGCCTGATGAACGCCCCAAGGACGCCGCCTCGCGGCGCCCTTCCCCCGCGGGGACCAAAGAAAGGGGCAGAGCCACGTTTCCTGCAGAGCGCCCGCCCTTCATCGGCCACAGGCCGATGAAGGCGCATCTCAGGAAGCGGCGTCTTCCGGCGGTGCCTGCTCGCGCACGCGACGCTCCTGGGCCTCGTAGGCTTTGGTGAACTCGCGGCCGAAGACGGCTTCGAAATCATCGTCCAGGCGGGCCGTCATTTCGGCGTGCCGCTGGCGATAGCGCCGCCACAGCGCGGCCTCGTGCAAGGCGGGCAGGGTCCCTCTCAAGCCTTTGGGCGGCCCGGCGTCGCGCAGCACATCGTCCGGGCCCAGCCGGGCGATCAGTTCGAACATCGCCGCGCGCATGCCCGCGACCACGGCGAGGTGGTGCACCAGCAAGTCCTCGTGCGCATCTTTCAGCGCCGCCACCGGGTCCAGAAAACCGGGTGAGCGCTTGGCTGCAACCAGGTGCGCCAGCGCCGCCTGCGCATCGGGTGCGAACTTGAGCGGGTTGTTCTGGCGCCTGGCGATCACGGTGACCTCGGCGCGCATTTCGCGTTTGACGGTGGTGCGGCTGTGCAGCAAGGCCAATGCGCCTTCGACGCTGGCGCGCAGCAACTCGCCGACGTGGCGCATCCACGCCGGTGTGAGTGCCATCGGCGCCAGCATCTGGCTGCTGGTGGCGCCGGTTCGTTGCGCCAGCCCCGCGCCTTCCAGAAAGGCCAGCATCAGCGCGTTGTGGGCTGCGTCGTTCAGCAGCGGCAATTCGGCCGGCGCGTCCGCGGCCGGGGCCGATGCGCGCGGCGGGACAGGGCTCGCGACGGGCTCGGGGCCGCCCGCGAGGACCTGCTGCAAAGACTCGAAGATGCGCAATTCAGCGCCCTGCCCCGCAGGCGCGTACGCACCCGACCTGAGGTCGAGATCGACCGCGTTGGCGGGCGCCCGGACCGTCGGCGCCGGCGCCGCGGAGTGGTCCGACGACACCCCCGGTTCGAGATCAAACCATTCATCCAGCCGTGCCCGGCCTCGTCGCACGGGCGCTGGCGCTGGCGCAGGCCCGGGCACAGGGACGGGCGCGGCAGCCAGCGGCGCAAGCGCCTTGGGCATGGCAGCCACCGGCGCAAGCACCCTGGGCGCGGCGGCTTCGGTGGTCAGGCGCAGGTCGAAGCCGCCAATGTGAATGACATCGCCACTGCGCAAGGCGAGCGTGCCGCCATGCGGCACGCTCGTCTGGTTGACCCGCAGCGGCGCACTGGCGCTCAGGCAGGTGAGCAGCACCTCGCCACGTTGCTGTGTCAACCGGGCATGGTGGCGCGAAATGATGCGCAGGCTGTCCGGCAGCACCACATGGCAATTGGGCGCGCGGCCGATCGTGATCAGTTCGTCTTCGAAGCGGCGCACAGGTTCGTCGCCGGCCGGTCCTTGCGGCGTGCTCACCAGTTGCAGCGCGATCAGCACACCACCGCCTCTTGCACATGCCCCTCAGCGCTGGCGTTCCCCGCGCGGATCACGCCCAGGATTTCCACAACCGCGCTTTCAAGGCCGCCGCGTCGACGCCCTCTCCGACCTGCTGCAGGATCATGTCCACGAAGTGTTCGCGCGTGCTGGCCTTGGCGGCACAGCGCCGGGCCAGCACCTTGGCAATCGGCCCGAGCCTGTCCACCATCACCGCCGCGGCCCGCTCGACATCGTCCGGTGTCAGTCGCGCACCGGTGTCGACCAGCGTCGGCACGCTGTCCGAAAAGCCGCTGGGCCGGGTACGGGGGCGCGAACTGGACGACGATGGCGGCGCCGCCGCGGCAAGAAAGCGCTCGCGCTTTTGCAGATCGGGAATGTGCAGCGCGACGCGCTGGCGCAGCGCCTCCAGCGTGCTGGTTTGCATGGCGGTGCGCCGCACCAGGATCTTGGCGATCGGGCCAACGATCTGGGCCAGCTCGCGCTCGATGCCGGCCAGGGTGGCTTCGTTCCAGCCGGTCGGGATGGGGACTGACGAGCTCGCGCCGGGCGGCGGCGCCGCCACGCCCAGGTCGGCCGGCGCAATCAAGCGCTCGGGCGCCAAGGGATGCGGCGTCCAGCCGGGCGCGGCAATCGCTTCCAGCCCTTGGCGGAACTCCGCGGCCGACGCATACCGCTGCGCGGGCTGGCGCGCCAGCGCACGCTGCACGATGGGTTCGAAGGGCGCAAGCGCGGCCTCGCTGGCGTCTTTGCACAACGGGTCGGGCTCGCCGTAGACCACGCGGTACATCACCGCCTGGTCGGTGCCGGAGTACGGCATGCGCCCGGTCAGCAACCGATACAGCACCACGCCGGCCGAAAACAGGTCGACGCGGCGGTCCACTTCGCCGCCGATGTACTGCTCGGGCGCCATGTAGCCGGGCGAGCCCAGAACCGACTCGGTGCGCGTGAACTGGGTCGATTCGATGCGGGCGATGCCGAAGTCGGTGACCTTCAACCGGCCGCCTTCGGTGATCATCAGGTTGGCGGGTTTGATGTCCCTGTGCAGCACGCCTTTGGAATGGGCTTCGCCCAGCGCGTCGAGCAACTGGAGCAGGATCGAGACGACCTCCGACGGCGTAAAACGCCAGCCGCGCGACAAGTATTCACGCAGGCTTTGGCCGGCCACATATTCCATCGCGATGTAGGCGCACTCGGCGTCGTCGCCCACGTCGTAGACGGTCACGATGCCGGGGTGGCTCAAACGCCCGGCCGCCTGCGCCTCCAACCGAAAACGCGCCGCGACGGTCGAGTCCTGCCGGTCCGCCGCCAGCAGGTGCTTGCGGATGGTCTTGATGGCCACCGGCCGGTTGATTTCAGGATCGAAGCCGAGGTAGACCACCCCCATCGCGCCCGCACCGATCACTCCCTTGACGGGATAGCGGCCCAGGCGTTCGGGGTGCGGGGGGTTCATCGTCGATTCTTCAGGTCAAGCGGGTTGGCGCTGCGGCCCTTAGCCGTCGAGCATCTTCATGGCCTGCTCCAGGCTGCGGCGCATGCGCGTGAATGACGCCGCCAGCACGCCGATCTCGTCGCGGCCGCCGGCGTTGAACTCGGGCGCCTGCATCTCGCCCAGGCTGACGCGGTCGGCCAGCCTGGACAGCTGCGTCACCGGCCGGATGACCGTGAGCCACAGCATCAGGTTGAGCAACACCGCGATCGCCACGAACACGCTGCCCAGCGAGATCATGAAGACACGAAATGTTTTCTCGGCACGCGCCAGCGGCAAGGCCATCGGCACCGACACCAGCTGGGCGCCGACGACTTCGTTCAGATTCCAGCCGAAGCCGTTGGCGGGGCCATATTTGTCCAGCATTGGCTTGGGCGCCGCCTCGATGGTGCTGTGGCAGGTCAGGCAGTCCGGGTTGGTGATCTTCAGCGGCCTGGCGATGTAGAGCATGCGCCCTAGCGGCGTGTCGCGCTCGCCGTACAACTCGGTTTTGTCGGTGCCGCCGCGGAAGCGGTTAACGATGTCGGCCTCCCACTCGACCGCGCGATCGCGCGGGTTGGTCGGGTTGAGCGTGGCCTCCTTGTAGCCATAGTCCGGGTACTTCTTGGCCAGCGTGTGCAGCACCTCGGTGGCCGAGTACGCCGGTACGGACTGGGGCAGGAAGCTGTACTTCATTTGCGTTTCGAGCAGCGGCTTGATCTGGTTGCTGGTGTAGTTGCGAATCGCGATGGAGCTCTCCATCAGCAGGCGGGCATTCTCCAGCACCTCGTCTTGCGCGTTGCGTTGCAGCAGTTCGCGCGACAAATAGCCACAGCCCAGCAACCCGGCCACGAACACCAGGGCAAAAATGAAATTGAATTTGAGCAGCAAACGCATTCGGTTCTCCATTTATCCGTGGCACTGGGTTGCGCGGCACGGCCCCGCGGTTCAATCCGGTGCGCGGGCAGCCGATGCGGCTCGCGCTGCCGCCGCCGCGGCAGCGGCAGCCACCTTGAGTTCACGGGCGCGCTTCTCGTCGGCCGTCTTCTTTGCGGCTTTTTCGGGGAACACCAGCGGGTCCCATTCCGGGTGGGCTGAAAGGTTGGCAATCATGGCGGCGCGGAAGGCCTTGTCGCGCAACCGGGGGCGCCAGCGCTCCACCAGCGGCAAGCGCAGGACAGGCTCGGCGCCCAGCCAGGCGGCGATGTCGTCGTAGCCCACATCGCCCAGCGGTTTCAGCGTGATCACGCTGTCGCGAAACCGGCCCGCGCGGCTGGGCAGCGGATCGCGAAACGGGCGCGGCATCTGCGCCAGGAACTCAGGCGCCGGCCGGTTGGCCGAGACCGGCTTTTCGCCCAGCCGGGCGCTGACGAAGTCGCCACCGGCGAGTGGCAGCGGCGGCCGGTTGTTGCTTCGGTCGGTCAGTTTGGCGGACCCGTTCTCGACGAATGCGGCGAACTCCTTGGGGCCGGACAGGAGGATGATGGCTCCGCCGGCGGTGGCGAGTTCGAACTGTGGGGTCACGCAGTCGCCGGGCGCGGGCCGGTCGGCCGGTTGGTTCAGCTTGACCCAGCCTTGCAGCAGGTACAGGCGCGGACCGAGCGGGCCGCGCCCTGGCCCGCGCGGCGCAAGCATCAAACGCGATTGCGGGCCGATGCCGATGCGCCCGCCGTCGGGGAACTCGAGCTGAACGAAGCCAGCGGCCGCCGTCTCGACGATGTCTTCGTTCTGCAGCGTCGCGCCTTCGGCCAGGGCCAGCTTGGCCGTTTGCCTGATCAGGGTGGCCTTGCCTTCGAGGATGCCCACCACCGCGCCTTGTGCCAGCGCGCCTGGGTGGGCGCAAGCGACAAGCACGGTGAGTGCAACGAGCAGGGGCAGACGGAGCGATGGCACAGGAGTTTTTCGAGAGCGCTGTTCAGTTCATCTTCAGGTAGCCACCGCGGTGCGTCAATCCCTCTTACTGACGAGATAACTGGGCCGTTGAGCGGCGCGCATTGCCCCGCCGGCGGGCTCGCGCCGGTGAGTGCCTCGCACCCTCTCGGGGCCGGTGGATGCTCAGGGCGAAAGCGAGCCGGGCGGCGGCGCTGGCACGCTTCGACCAGCCGAAGCGCGCAGCGCGCGCACGCTGCGGTCAAGCCGGCCGGAGGCGGTGAAGATCGCGTCACAACCACCGCCCCACTCGACGAACCAGCGCACAACGAATTCACCGATGCGCGGACTTCAAGCCCCGCAGAAATTCAGCGTCCCAAAAGTACAAACCCCTCCCGACCGTTAGGTTGGGAGGGGTGGGTGGCTGACGCCACCGATTTGGGGCTCTGGAGGTAGAAGATCCAGGGCTCCTGGCGCGCAGTGACTGCGCCCCGGTGTGTGCCTGCATGCAGGCTCTTTAACCATAGAGGCTGGCGCGCCAAAGTGCAAGTGAAATCGCGGCCGCGCTGGGTTGCTGCGACGCCCTTTACGCCGCTGGTCAAGGCGGGGCGTGCAGGACTTGGCTGAGCAGCCTGGCGACGCGCCGCTCGACAGCAGGGTCCATCTTGATCACCCGACCCCACTCGCGCGCTGTCTCGCCCGGCCACTTGTTGGTTGCATCCAGCCCCATCTTGCCGCCCAGGCCACTGACCGGGGACGCGAAGTCGAGGTAGTCGATAGGAGTGTGTTCGACCAGCGTGGTGTCGCGCACCGGGTCCATGCGGGTGGTGATGGCCCACACCACGTCGGGCCAATGGCGAATGTTCACGTCGTCGTCGGTGACGACGATGAACTTGGTGTACATGAACTGGCGCAAGAAGCTCCAGATGCCGAACATCAAGCGTTTGGCATGGCCGGGGTAGCTCTTCTTGATGCTGACGATGGCCATCCGGTAGCTGCAGCCTTCGGGCGGCAGGTAAAAGTCGGTGATCTCGGGAAACTGCTTTTGCAGGATGGGCACGAACACCTCATTCAGCGCCACGCCCAATACCGCCGGCTCGTCGGGCGGTTTGCCGGTGTAGGTGGAGTGGTAGATCGGGTCGGCCCGGTGGCTCATGCGGGTGATCTCGAACACGGGGAACCAGTCCTGCTCGTTGTAATACCCGGTGTGGTCGCCGAACGGGCCCTCCAGCGCGTGCAGGTAGCCGTTGATCTCCTTGGTTGCGATCCCGTGCTCGCTCAAACCGGCAAAGCCGGGCGCGGCGGCCGGAATGCGGCCTTCGAGCACGATCTCGGCGCTGGCCGGCACCTGCAGCATCGCCCCCGCGTCGCCGACGGACGAATCGACGACCTCGGTCCGGCTGCCGCGCAGCAGGCCCGCGAACTGGTACTCCGACAAAGTGTCGGGCACCGGCGTGACAGCGCCCAGGATGGTTGCCGGGTCGGCGCCCAACGCTACCGCCATCGGGAACGGCTGGCCCGGCTTGGCCAGCGCGAAATCGCGGAAATCGAGCGCGCCGCCGCGGTGGGCCAACCAGCGCATGATGACTTGGCGGCGACCAATCACCTGCTGGCGGTAGATGCCCAGGTTCTGCCGCTGGCGGGCGGCGGCGCCGCCCTGCGGTCCGCGGGTGATGACCAGGCCCCAGGTGATCAGCGGGCCGGCATCCTCGGGCCAGCAGGTCTGGACCGGGAGCCGGCCCAGATCCACATCCGAACCCTCCAGGACCACCTCCTGGCAGGCCGCGTGGCGCACTTTGGCGGGTTTCATGTCCCACAAGGCCTTGCCCATTTGTATCAGTTTGCCGGCGTCCTTCAGGCCCTTGGGCGGCTCGGGCTCCTTCAGGCTGGCCAGCAGACGGCCCACATCGCGCAGCTCGCTGACCTCGTCTGCCCCCATGCCCATCGCCACACGCTTCGTCGTTCCGAACAAGTTAGTTAGTGCACGCACTTTGAAATCATCAGGCTGGGAAAACAACAGGGCCGGGCCGTTGGCACGCAGGACGGCATCGCTGAGGGCGGTCATCTCCAACCGAACCGAGACCGGCTCGGCGATGGTTCTGAGTTCCCCAACGCGCGCCAGGCCGCTTAGAAAGTCACGCAGGTCTCGGTATTTCATACAGGTGGTTGAGATGTAACCAATGGCCCGGCTTGACCGCCCGCGACACGGCTCCATAGAATGCGGCAACCCTGGATGAATCAGGGAAAACCCGCGCCTCCCGTTGTTGGGACCGAGAAGGCGCAACGCAGTTGGTTGCCAATCCGATCGCCGAGCCGATCACCGGAACGTTCCGGTCCAGACGCCGCGACCCACAATTATGGCCGTCACCCACAGGGCCGCGAACCTCGCCGTTGCGGCCCATGGCGGGTGGCTCCGACAACCAGGGAGTGACATGAAATCGCTTCGAAAATGGACAGCGCGTGCCAATGCAGCCCAGCGCAGTACGGTGCATTCCGGCGCGGTTTTTCTGCGCGACGTCGGACATGGCTTGCTCGAAGTGAGCCACAGCACCCTGGCCTTGCTGGGCCTGGTGTTGGTAGCTGCGCTGTTGTTTACCGTCAGCCGGGACGACGTTCTGCAAGGCGCTGAGACGCAAATGCTGACCTGGCTGCAGTCGCGCCAGGAATCCCGCGTCGAGCCGGTTGAGGAGCAAGTGGTCGAGCGGGGTGAACCCGATGCTGTCGCCCGGGCCACGGCGATCGACCCCAAGGACCTGAACGGGCAGCAGGCCGCCGTCGCGCAATGGCTGTCGCGGCGCTACCGCGTGGCGCCCGAGCCGATCAGCCGGCTCGTGCAAGAGGCCTGGCTGGTTGGCCAGCGTGTTGGCCTGGACCCGACACTGATCTTGGCCATCATGGCCATCGAGTCGAGCTTCAATCCGTTCGCCCAGAGCCCCGTCGGCGCCCAAGGCCTGATGCAGGTGATGACCAAGATCCACGACGACAAGTACCAAGCGTTTGGCGGCAACCATGCGGCGTTCGACCCGGTGACCAACCTTCGTGTGGGGGTGCAAGTGCTCAAGGAGTGCATCGCTCGAGCCGGCAGCCTGGAGGCCGGACTGCGCTACTACGTCGGCGCGGCGAAGCTCGCCGACGACGGAGGTTATGCCGGCAAGGTGCTGTCGGAGCAGAGCCACCTGCGCGAAGTGGCGCGTGGCAAGCGTGTGGCGCCGACGGCGGCGCTGGCTTCGTCGACAGCAACCAGCCCCACGCCGCGCGTTACCGGCAAGCCGGCGGCCGCACCGTCGGCAGTTCCGGTCGTTCGGGCCAATGCAGACGAACGGATTGCGCTGTTGAACTGATCCCTCGCAACGCGCGAGCGGGCCGCCGCGCCCCGCGCCAGCGACATCGCCCGGCTACACTAGAAGTGCTGCGCGACTGGCGATGTGGCCCCTGCATTGGGCCTGAGGTGGGCTGCCACCGGGAAGCGCGGTCGGGGCCTGCTTCAGCACGCTTCGATTCAGCCGTTCGCCTGGGCAGCCTTGTGGCCCTGCATGCTCTTTGGGCATGCATGAATCCGCCACCGGGGTTTCTGATGCGCAGGACTGCCACCCATGTTTGATCGCGTTCAATCCACCGTCGCCAATGTCGACCCCGAGCTCTGGTCCGTCATCCAGCGCGAGAACCAGCGCCAGGAAGAACACATCGAGCTGATCGCCTCGGAAAACTACGCCTCGCCGGCCGTGATGGCTGCGCAAGGCAGCCAACTGACCAACAAGTACGCGGAAGGCTACCCCGGCAAACGCTACTACGGCGGCTGCGAGTTCGTCGACATCGCCGAACAGTTGGCTATTGACCGCCTCAAGCTGCTGTTCGGCGCAGCACACGCCAACGTGCAGCCCAACTCCGGCTCGCAGGCGAACCAGGGCGTGTTCTTCGGGCTGCTGCAACCTGGCAACACCATCATGGGAATGAGCCTGGCCGAGGGCGGCCACCTGACCCACGGCATGCCACTCAACATGAGCGGCAAGTGGTTCAAGGTGGTCAGCTACGGCCTGACGGCGAAAGAGGAAATCGACTACGACGCCATGGAACGCCTGGCGCGCGAGCACCGCCCGAAGCTGATCATCGCCGGCGCCTCGGCCTACAGCCTGCGCATCGATTTCGAGCGCTTCGCCAAGGTGGCCCAGGCCATCGGCGCGGTCTTCATGGTCGACATGGCGCACTACGCCGGGCTGATCGCCGGCGGCGTGTACCCCAACCCGGTGCCGTTTGCCGACGTGGTGACCTCCACCACCCACAAGAGCCTGCGCGGCCCGCGCGGCGGCATCATCCTGATGAATGACGAGACAATCGCGAAGAAGATCAACAGCGCCATCTTCCCCGGCATCCAGGGCGGCCCGCTGATGCATGTGATTGCGGCCAAGGCGGTGGCCTTCAAGGAGGCGCTCGATCCGTCGTTCAAGGTCTACCAGCAGCAGGTGCTGAAGAACGCGGCGGCGCTGGCCGAAACGCTGGTTTTGCGCGGGCTGCGCATCGTCAGCGGCCGCACCGAAAGCCATCTGATGCTGGTGGACCTGCGCCCCAAAGGCCTGACCGGCAAGGAAGCCGAGAACCTGCTCGGCGCGGCGCACATCACCTGCAACAAGAACGGCATTCCGAACGATCCGCAAAAGCCGATGGTCACCAGCGGCATCCGGCTTGGATCACCCGCCATGACAACGCGCGGCTTCAAGGAAGAGCACGCCAGGCAGACCGGCCACTTGATCGCCGACGTGCTCGACAAGCCGGGCGACGAGGCCAACATCGCGGCGGTGCGTGCCAAGGTGGCGGCACTGACAAAAGACTTTCCCGTTTACCGCTGAATGCGTTGCCCGTTCTGCAGCTTCGGCGAAACCCAGGTTGTCGAGACGCGTGAGTCCGACGAAGGCGATGTCGTGCGCCGGCGCCGCAAGTGCCAGGGCTGCGACAAGCGATTTACGACTTACGAGCGGGCTGAAATTGCGCTGCCATCGGTGGTCAAGAAAGATGGCACGCGGGCCGAATTCGACGCCTCAAAGATTCGCGCTTCGATGTCGCTGGCCTTGCGCAAGCGCCCGGTCAGCGTGGAGCAGATCGACGCGGCGCTGGAGCGCATCCAGGACAAGCTGCTCAACAGCGGCGCCAAGGAGGTGCCGTCCACCCGCCTGGGCGAGCTGGTGATGCGCGAACTCAAACGCATCGACAAGGTGGCCTACGTGCGCTTCGCGTCGGTGTACCGCAGCTTCGAGGACGTGGACGAGTTCAGGCAGTTGATCCGCGATATATAGATAGGGCCCCCAGTCGCTGACGCTCCTGCCAACGGATCCAGCGGCGAGTTGGCAGCGAGAAGCCACGCATTGGCTAGCCCGAGCTTTGAAGACTGAAGCGCGGTAGATCAAGCATTGGCGCGGGTTCGCGCCATTTTCTTGGGTCAATATGTTCCCATGTAAATGGCACATGTTTACCTTGTAATTCGGCGCTCATTTACTACCATGTACTAC
>JANNDW010000188.1:0-21036 GCA_031378125.1 Methylibium sp.
CAACCGTCGGGCGGCCGGGAAGAAGCGGAGGGCAATGCACTCGTGCGCGGCCACGCGCGGCGCTGGCGTTTCCAACGAACGCGAGGCCCCGATCAACGATCGATCTCGCGCTGAAGCGCTTCAATGCCATCCAGTACGCCGCAGAATTTGTTGCCGAAAGGCGTGAACCGGTACTCGACACGCGGCGGCAACTCGGGATATGCCTGCTTTTCGAGGATCCCGAAGCGCACGAGCTTGCTCAGGCGTTCATTGAGCACCTTCTTCGACAGCCCCTCGATGGCGTGCTCCATCGCGCCGGGCCGGCATACGCCGCCCCGCACGGCACCGAGCACAGCCAGCGACCACTTGCAGCCGACGATGTCTTCGACCATTCGCGACAGGTTCGGCGGCGTTTGGACCGGTTGTTTTTGTGGGCTCATCAATCGACACCCAAAAGTGCCCAGGTCACCGTTTGGTGCCCGCTGTTCAGGCGCGTTGCGGCGTGCTGCAATGCGCGCCATCCGAACCCGAATTGTAGGAGTGCCTCATGCGCAAAATGGACTCAAGTTACGTCGTCACTATAGTGAACCCATGAACGCCATATCGGCACAAGCGCAGCTGACGCTTCGAAGCTTCGGCATCGACCCGGCCGGCCAGCCGGCGCCGCCATGGACGACGCGCGAGTGGTTCAACAGCGACGCCGCGGTGCAACTGGCCGATCTGCGCGGCAAGGTCGTGGTGCTGCACGCGTTCCAGATGCTGTGCCCGGCTTGCGTGCAGCACGGTCTGCCGCAGACGCAGCGCATCCGTGCGAGTTTCGCAGCGCAAGACGTCGCGGTCATCGGCCTGCACACGGTGTTTGAACATCACGCCGCAATGACACCCGTTTCCCTGCAAGCGTTTTTGCACGAGTACCGAATTTCATTTCCGGTCGGCGTGGACGCGCCGGGCGCCGATCCGCGGCATCCGATTCCGGTCACGATGCGCGCCTATGGCATGCAGGGAACGCCGAGCCTGCTGCTGATCGACCGCAACGGCGATCTGCGCCATCATGCGTTCGGCGCCGAGGATGATCTGGTGCTCGGAGCGGCGATCGCAGCACTCATCGTCGAGTAAGCCGTGCAACTGCGGAGCCGGTTTGGCGGCGGCCCGCGCTGAAGGCAGGGTTCTACGCCAGTTTGCGCCAGCTCGCGCCGAAGCACCCTTCGCGCGGGCATGCGTGCGGGCGCCGACGGGAGGTCAGGAGATCTGGAGATCTGGAGATCCGAAGATCGCAAAGGCCGGCCGGAATGGGAGCAACATTCAGCTTCAACTTTCTTGCTGCGTGATGTCGAAATGGCGCAAGCCGCTGCGTCATTGTCATAGCGGGGCAAGGTGCTCCGCGGTAACGCGCAAACTGGAGATCTCATGAAGTACATGCTGCTGATTTATTCGGACGAAGCGGGTATGCAGTCCGCGAGCCCGGCCGAGATGGGGCAAATGCTGGCCGCTTATGGCGCCTACAGCGAGGCGATGAGCAAGGCCGGCGTGCTGGCCGGGGCCGATCGCTTGCAGCCGGTTGCCTCGGCGACGACGGTGCGGTTGAGCAAGGGCAAGACCGCGGTGCTCAACGGCCCGTACGCCGAGACCAAGGAGCAGCTCGGCGGCTACTACCTGATCGACGTGCCCGATCTGGACGCCGCGCTGTCCTGGGCGGCGCGCTGCCCGGGCGCGAACCACGGCACGGTGGAAGTGCGCCCGGTCTGGGCCATGTAGACGGACCGAACCCGAACCCGCCGTGCCGCAGGACCAGGACCCCCCGGAGCGGCAGGCCGCCGTCGCGGTGGCACGCCGCAGCTACGGCAAGTTGATTGCGTTTCTGGCGGCACGCACGCGCGATGTCGCGGGCGCCGAGGACGCCTTGTCCGAAGCCTTCGCGGCCGCGCTTGTCGACTGGCCGTTGCGCGGCGTACCGCAAACACCAGAGGCCTGGCTGCTGACCGTGGCACGCCGCAAGATGATCGACGCGGCGCGCCAGCGGCGCAGCCATGACGCCGCGGCCGACACCTTGTTGTTGATCGCGGACCTGGCGCATGAGGACGAGCACGACGCGCAAATTCCAGACGAGCGCCTGGCCTTGATGTTCGTCTGCGCGCACCCGGCCATCGACGCCGGCGCGCGGGCTCCGCTGATGCTGCAGACCATCCTGGGCTTCGACGCCGCGGCGATTGCTTCAGCCTTCCTGGTGGCGCCGTCCACTATGGGCCAGCGGCTGGTGCGCGCCAAGAGCAAGATCAGGCAGGCCCGCATTCCGTTTCGAGTGCCGGCGCGCGCCGATCTGCCCGAGCGGCTGGAGGCGGTGCTCGACGCGATCTACGCGGCCTATGCCGAAGGCTGGTCCGACCCGGCGGGCACCGAGGCGCGCCGCCGCAATCTGGCCGAAGAGGCCATCTGGCTCGGCCGGCTGGTGGCCTCGCTGTTGCCGCAAGAGCCCGAAGCGCTGGGCCTGCTGTCGTTGATGCTGCATGCCCAGGCCCGGCGTGGCGCGCGGCGCGATGCGGCGGGCCGCTATGTGCCGTTGGCCGAACAGGACCCGCAGCGCTGGGACGGCGCCCTGATCGACGAGGCCGAATCCCTGCTGCAAGGCGCCAGTGCGCTGGGCCTGATCGGGCGCTATCAGCTGGAGGCGGCGGTGCAATCGGCGCATGGGGTTCGCCGGCACACGGGCCGGGCCGACTGGCCGGCGATCGAGCGCTTGTATGACGCGCTGGCACAGATCACCGGCTCGCCGGTGGTGGCGATCAACCGCGCGATTGCGATCACCGAAACGCAAGGCCCGCGTGCGGCACTCGCGGCACTGGACGCGGTGGCCGGCGACGTGCGGCTCGCCGACTACCAGCCGTACTGGGCCGCGCGCGCCGGGTTGCTGGAGCGCCTGGGCGACACCGCGGCGGCCGACCAGGCTTATGAACTCGCCATCGGTCTCGAATCAGACCCTGCCGTTCGGGCGTTTTTGCAGCAGCGCCGGGACCAGCTGCCGCGGCCGTTTTAGCGGCGTTTGTCGACGCTCGGCGGCGCCATGTTCTGGCCAGCGTGGACGGGGCAGGATTACCATGGCGTCCCGCCAATGGCATCACCCCGCCCGGCGGTGAACCAGAGCCTTGCCTTTGCTCGTTGAACCCACGCCGCCAGACCATGAGTGCCACCCGCATCCAGATGCTGCAACAGATGGCCGTGTTCGGCGCCATCCGCGCCGACGTGCTCGAATTTTTGCTCGGCTTGTCGCGCACCGTGCAGCTGGCCCGGGGCGAGTTCTTCTTTCGCCAGGGCGACCCGGGTGACACGATGTTCGTGCTCGAATCCGGCGCGGTCGAGGTACTGAAGGAAGTTGCCGATCATCAGCCGTATGTGTTGCGGCGCCTGGCGGCCGGTGACTGCTTCGGCGAGATGGCGCTGATGGACCTGGCGCCGCGCAGCGCCTCGGTGCGCGCGGTCGAGGACTGCGTGGCGATCCAGATCAGCACGGCCGACTTGTTGCGCATTTACGAGAGGGACATCGAGCAGTTCGTGCTGATCGAGATGAACATGGGCCGCGAGCTGAGCCGGCGCCTGCGCGAGGCCGACGAGCGCTTGTTTCCGGGCCGGTGACGCGGCCGTGCCGGTCGCCCGCGCGATCAAGGTGTTGTCCAGCCGAGCCGATGCGCCGGCCCCGTCGAAGCAATTGCAGCGCATCCTGATGTTCATCGGCTTGCGCGTGGACACCGAAACCACCACCCCCGATTCCCATGCCGCGGCGAGGCCGGCCGACGCTGCGGCGGTGGTGAAGGCGCGGCAGGGCTTCCCGACGTCCAGCATCGAGGCGGCGCGCCAGGCCATCGAGCAAGCCATCGATGCCGAAACGAAACTCGGCGGCGAAATTGCTTTCGGAATCGCCGCCGGCGCCAACGGCGGCGATCTGCTGTTCCATGAAATCTGCCAGGCCCGCGGCATCCCGACCCGGCTGTGCCTGGCCTTGCGCCGGCCCCAGTACGTGGGCCAGTACGTCGCGCCGGTCGGCAAGGCCTGGGTCGAGAAATTTTCGACCGTCTACCGCCACCTGCGCACCCAGGATGAATCCACCGACCCGTCGGCCCGCCACGTGGCCAGGCACATCAACGAGTTCACCGACTCCGGCGAACTGCCGCGCTGGCTGCAGGGCAAGCCGTTCTACAACGTCGGGCGGCGCAACAACCAGTGGATGCTGCAGCACGCCATCACGGCCGCCTATGAGCTGGGCGACAACGCGGAGATCACATTGATCGCGCTGTGGAACGAGGGCGCCAGCGAAGGCGGCATCGGCGGCATCGGCGACGTGATCCGGACCGCGGCGATGCAGGGCATCAAGGTGCACACCATCCCGGTCCCGCGGCTTCCCGCCGCCGCGGCGCCGGACCCGCGCGACAGCGGGGAGGCCGAAGCGCCCGCGTCCAAACCCGCGCCATCGGTTGTACCCAGGGTTGACGCCGAACGCAGCGCGGCGCGCCGAGCGACCGTTTGATGAACCAGCTTGCCGGCTGACGCGGTGGTCGCGGCGCCGCAGGCGGGCCGCTGCGTCAAGCCGCGCTTTGAACGCGGCGGGTCGACGCAGCGGGTCCGCGCGCTACCAATCCTCCTTCACCGCCAGCGCCATCTGCCTTGTGGCGGCGCCGCGCGCCGCCCCCCACGCGGTGAGCGTGCCGGCGGCCACGACTGCGGCGCACAGCAACGCCAAGCGGCCCCAGGGCAGCACCAGGTCCATGGTCCAGTGAAAGCTCTGCGGGTTGATCACCTTGACGAGCACCACGCTCACCGCCAGGCCCAGCAGCAGGCCGAGCACGGCGCCGGCGGCCGTCCAGACGGCGCCTTCCGCGGCCACCACGGTCAGCACTTGCCGCTGGGTCAGGCCCAAATGCGCCAGCAGGCCGAACTCGCGCTTTCGGGCCAACACCTGGGCCGAGAAACTGGCGGCAATGCCGAACAGGCCGATCGCAATGGCCACCGCCTGCAGCCAGTAGGTCACCGCGAAGCTGCGGTCGAAGATGCGCAGCGAGGTGCTGCGAATCTCGGAGGTCGAGGCAAATTCGATCATCGCCGGCTCGCCCGCCAGGGCGGTGATGCGGGCACGCAAGCCGGCGATGTCCGCGCCGGGCTGCAGCCACAACGCCAGGTCGTTGGCGCGCTCATCCAAGGTCAGGCGCTGGAAGTCGGCGCCGTCCAGCATCACCGCGCCATGCTGGCGCGCGTAGTCGCGCCACACGCCGCGCACCCACACGGTCTCGCTGCGGCCGTTGGGCATGGGCAGCAGCAGCCGGGTTCCGACCGCTGCACCGTACAGGCTCACCATCGCCTCGCTGACGTAGGCCGACGTGAGGCCGGGCTGTGCGGGCGCGAGTTCGCCCACCAGCGGCAGGGCGCGCGCGGGGTCGGGCAGCGGGCGTGCGATCAAGGCCACGGCAGGCCGGCGAGGGTCGAGCTGGACTTGCGAAACACGCTGGGTCTCGGCGCGTGCCACGCCGGGCAGGGCGCGCACCGCGTCGGCCAGGCCGGGCGGCAGGAACACCACGTCGGCCGCCGCGCTGCTGGTGGCGCTGCGTGCATACAGATCGGCTGGCAGCACGGTGTCCAGCCATTGCGTGACGGAGTCTCGAAAGCTCGCCACCATCACCGTCAGCGCGACCGACAGGCTCAAGGAGGCCACCACGCCCGCCACCGCGATGGTGGCGGTGTGGCGCTGGTGGCGCGCCCGCTCCACCGCCAGCAGCGTGAGCGGCTGGTCGGACGGTCGCACCAAACCCAGCAACAGGCCGACACCCGCGGGAACGCAGGCAATGCCACCGAGCAACAGGCAGGCCACCGACACATAGGCCGCCAGCGGCAACTCGGCCACCGGTGGCGCCAGCGTGAGCAGCAAACCAACCCCCAGCAGCGCCGGGCCCCACCACGCGGGGCCGGTGCTTGCGCGTGTGTCGCCCAGCCCCTTCAATGCCTGTGCCGGCGCGATGTGCTGCGCCATGCGCGCGGGCAGCCAGCCGCCGGCCACGGCAGCGGCAACGCCGAGCAGGCCATACACGACGGCGGCCGTGATACTGAAGTGCAAGCTCGGTGTCACGCCCGGAAAATACGCGCCGCCCAGGTCACCGGCCAGCAGCCGCAACGCCAATGCGGCCAGGCCCGTGCCCAGTGCCAACCCGGCCACACTGCCGGCCAGGCCGAGCAGCGCCGATTCGATCAATACCAGCCACAGCCGCTCGCGCGCCGTCAAACCCAGCACGCCCAGCAGCGCCAACTGCGGCAAGCGTTTGGCCACCGACAGCGACAGGATGGAGAACACCAGGAACGCACCGGTGAACAAGGCCACCAGGGCCAGCACCGTCAGGTTGACGCGGTACGCGCGCGACAGGTTGGAGACCCGCTGCGCCGACTCGTCGGGCGACGCGGCGCGCACATTCGCCGGCAGCGCCAGCTCACGCAGCACCTGCTCGCGCTCGGCGCCGGCCACCAGCCGAACGTCGATGCGGCTGATGCGCCCCAGCCAGCCGAAGGCGGCTTGCGCGCCGGCAATGTCCATCACCGCCAGCGGCGGACCTTCGGCGCTGACGCTGCCCCGCACCTGGAACGAAAGTGTCTGCGCCCCGCTTTGCAGCCGCAGCGTTGTCGCGCCGCCCAGGCGGCGTTGCGCGGCGGGGTTCAGGAACAGCGCGCCGGGATCAAGGATGGCGAGCCGTTCGGCCTTGTCATCGGGCCGCGGCATCAGCGCGGCGGAAAGCGGCGCGGCCACCAGCGCGTCCAGCCCCAGCACGCGCAGGCTCACGCGTTGGCCTTGCGTGTCGAGCGCGTAGGTCTCGACTTCCACCACCGGGCTGGCGATCGCAACCTGGGGATGCGCGGCCACGGTGGCGTAGACCTGCTCATCGAAGCCGCTGCGCTGCGCACGCAACTCAAAATCCGGTTGTCCATTGACTTGTCGCACCGCCGCGCTGAACTCACCCAGCGCCGACTGGTTGATCAGGTGCACCGCAAATGCCAAGCCCACGCCCAGCAGCACCGACAGCCACGCCGTGACATGCCGCCACGCATGGTGGCGCGCTTCGGGCCAAGAGACATGGCGCAGCAGCATCCACATGGTCGTCAAGCGTCGGGCATTCGGGCCGCTGGCATCAGGCCACCGAGATGCCATCGGCCGCCAGCACCAGCACGCGGTCGGCCCGCGCGGCGGCGGCGCGCGAGTGCGTCACCAGCACGCACGCGGCGCCCTCGATGCGCACCTGGGCGCACAAGGTGTCCAGCACACGCTCGGCGGTCGCCGGGTCGAGGTTGCCGGTGGGTTCGTCGGCCAGGATCAGCCGCGGGCGGTGCACCAGCGCACGCGCGATCGCAACCCGCTGCAATTGCCCGCCGGACAGCGTCTGCGGCAGCCGCGCGCCCAGGCCGGCCAGCCCGACGGCCGCGAGCACCTGCGCCACGCGGGCGGCGTCGGGCCGCTTCAGCAGCAGCAGCGGCAGCGCCACGTTGTGCGCCACGCTCAGGTGCGGCAGCACATGAAAAGCCTGGAACACAAACCCCAGGTATTCGCGCCGCAGCAGCGCTTGCTGCGCTTCGGTGAGCGCGGTCACGTTGCGCCCGCCGATGTGCGCCGTGCCGCTGCTCAAGCTGTCCAGCCCGGCAATGCAGTTCAGCAGCGTGGACTTGCCCACACCCGACTCACCGACGATGGCGACGAACTCGCCCGCGGCCACCTGCAGGTTGACGTTCTCGAACACCACGCTATCGCCATAACGTTTGCACAAGGCATTCACTTCGAGCAAGGGCATGGGCTGCAGCTGCTTTGCAGATGAAGGCGTCGAAGCCTAGTAGGCCATTTCACAAATGCGGCCACATGAGATCGCGTCTTTCTCCGCCATGCGTCGTTGCAACCCCTTGCCGCACGTCGAGTGCGGCGGCGGGTCTGCGCCTAGCCTGGCGGCGAAATCCATCGATCTCATTGCGTGCCCGTATTTGTGAAATGGCCTACTTAGCGCGCCGGGCGGGGGCTAAGTTGCTGGACCGCAAGTGCTGTCACGCGGCTCAGCACATCGGGCGCGTCGCAGGCCACCACGCTGCGCTGCGGCATGCTGCGCAGCCAGGTGAGCTGGCGCTTGGCGAGCTGCCGGGTGGCGGCGATGCCACGTTCGGGCAGCGCGCGCATGTCGCCCTCGACCAGCGCGGCCCAGGTTTGCCGGTAGCCCACGCAGCGCATCGACGGCATGTCGGCGTTCAGGCCGCCACGCTCGCCCAAGGCGCGGACCTCATCCACCAGGCCCATCTCCAGCATCTGCATGAAGCGCGCCGCGATGCGCTGGTGCAGCCAGGCGCGGTCGCTGGGTTCGAGCGAGATCAGCGGCGGCAGCGGGCGCTGCGGCTTGTCGCTTTGCAGGCTGTGGAACGAGGACAGCGGCTGGCCGCTGACCCGAAAAACTTCAAGCGCGCGCTGGATGCGTTGCTGATCGGCCGGCTTCAGGCGCGCGGCGGTCACCGGGTCGACGCGCTCCAATTCGCGGTACAGCGAGGGCAGGCCGTCGCGTTCGCATTGCGCCGCCAGGGCCGCACGCACGGCCCGGTCGGCGGCGGGCATGGCGTCCAGCCCGTCGAACAGCGCCTTGAAGTACAGCAAGGTGCCGCCCACCAGCAGCGGCACGTGGCCGCGCGCCTGCACCGCGGCGATCAGCGCTTGCGCGTCGCCCACGAAGCGGGCGGCCGAATAGGCTTCCGACGGGTCGATGATGTCGATCAGGTGATGCGGCACCTGCGCGCGCTCGGCCGCTGTGGGCTTGGCGGTGCCGATGTCCATGCCGCGGTAGACCAGGGCTGAATCGACGCTGATGATTTCGACCTGCCGCGCAGGCGCCAAGGTTTGCGCGATGGCCAGCGCCGCGGCCGTCTTGCCTGCGGCCGTGGGCCCGGCAAGACACAACACCGCGGGCCGTTCGCCCGCCGTTTCATGCGCCGACATGTCAGGCGGGCTGG
Source organism: Methylibium sp. (assembly GCA_031378125.1). Classification (GTDB taxonomy): domain Bacteria; phylum Pseudomonadota; class Gammaproteobacteria; order Burkholderiales; family Burkholderiaceae_C; genus LGRD01. The sequence goes on from JANNDW010000188.1 coordinate 8,980, forward strand.
GCCGACGCGCCGGGTTGCGGATCGCCATGCCGCTGCACCAGCGTCCACGCCACGGTGGCCACGGCGATGCTGAAAACCGCCACGCCCAAGGTCAGCGGGAACACCGTGCCGTTCAGGCTGCGGCCCAACCACAAGCCGATCAGGAACGCCGTCAGCATCATGCAAAAGCCGGACAGCGATGCGGCGGTGCCGGCCTTGTCGCGAAACGGGCCGACGGCGCCGGCCTGGCCGCACGGCTGGTGAATGCCGTGGCCCAGCGCATAAAGCCACATCGGCGCGATGACCGTCCAGACCGACCATTGCTCGGCCCCGGCCAGCGACAGGCCAGCCAGCAGCACGCCGCCGCTCAAGCTCAAGACCCCGCCCAACGCCACCGTGGCGCGCAGGCCGCGCCGGGCCAGCAAGCGGCGGCACAACAGCGTGCCCAGGATGTAGAAGCCCGAGTTCGCGGCCAGCACCGCGCCATAGCCCAGCCGCGACAGGCCCAGCACGTCGATGAACACAAACGACGACGCAGCCAGCATGATGAACAGGCCGCCGTAGGTGCAGGCCAGCAGCAAGGTATAGGCCACGAAGGTGGGGTCGCGGGCGATTTGTTGCCAGTTGCGCCACAGCGGCGCAAGGCGCGTGGCCTCCACATTGAGTTGCGGGGCAGTCTCCTCGAAGCGCCAGGCCACGAAGCCCAGCGTGGCCGCACCGAACAGCGCCAGCGCCATCAGCGCGGCATGCCAGCTGAACCACTGCAGCAGCATGCCGCCGATCAGCGGGGACAGCATGGCCAGCAGCCCCAGCCCGCCGAGTGCCTTGGACATGACCCGTGCGCCTTCGTGCGGCTCGTACAAGTCGCGCACGATCGAGCGGCCACAGGTGACGGCCGCCGCCATCGCCGCACCCTGCAGCGCGCGCCAGGCAATCAACCAGCCGATGCTGGGCGACAGCGCGGCCAGCACGCTGGCCAGCGTGTACAGCGCCAGGCCGGCCAGCAGCACCGGCCGCCGGCCGAAGCGGTCGGCCAGCGGCCCGCACACCAATTGGGCCAGGCCGAAGCAGATGATCAGCGCCGACAAGGTGAGTTGCGCCTGGCCGACGCTGGCGCCCAGGTCGAGCGGCAGGCTGGGCAGCGCGGGCAGATAGAGGTCGGTGGTGACGGCTTGAATGCCCAGCAGCAGCACAAGCATCAGGACGATCACCACCGGGGTCATCAGGCAAGCTCCGCGCTTCGCACTGCGGTAGTCATGCCTTGGCGGGTGGCGTACGAAGACGGCATGCCCGGAGCGTAACAGGCGGCTGCGCCGTGCAGGGCTACAGGGTCGAACCCAGCAGCCAGGAAGTGATAGCCTCGATCCTCAATCCGGAAGCGCCGCCATGAACACAGCCCACATCGAATTCCTCAACTCCGGCAAAGTGCTGCCGGAGGGCTTGCCGTTCTCTGAAGCGGTTCGGGTCGGCAACACCGTCTATCTGTCCGGCCAGATGGGCATCGTCCCCGGCACCATGCGGCTGGCCCCCGGCGGCATTCGCGAGCAGGTGCGGCAGACGATGGAGAACATCAAGACCACGCTGGAGACTCACGGTGCGGCCATGCGCAACCTGGTGAAATGCACCGTGATGCTGGCCGACATTTCCGATTGGCCGGCCTTCAACGAGGTCTACCGCACGTTCTTCGAAGAGCAGCGCTATCCGGCGCGCAGTGCGTTCGGTGCGAATGCGCTGGCCCTGGGCGCGCGGGTCGAGGTGGAATGCATTGCGGTGCTCGACGGCTGAGGCGCGCGCCGCCTGAACCGCAGTCCGCGCTGCATCACGCGAAGGACTCGTCGGCCCGCAGGTAGCGCCATTGCCCGGCGGGCAAGTCGCCCAGCATCACGGCGCCGATGCGCACACGCTTCAGGCCCAGCACCTTCAGGCCGACGGCCTCGCACATGCGGCGGATCTGGCGCTTCTTGCCTTGTTTCAGCACGAAGCGCAGCTGGTCTTCGTTGAGCCATTCCACCCGCGCCGGACGGAGTGCCTCGCCGTCGAGTTCGAGGCCGTGGTTGAGCAGTGCCAGGCTCGCGCCGGGCAGCGTGCCGTGGGCGGGGCGCTCGACGCGCACCAGGTATTCCTTTTCGATGCCGCTGGCTTCGCCGATCAGCTGCTTGGCCACGCGGCCGTCCTGCGTCAACACCAGCAGGCCCACCGAGTCGATGTCGAGCCGGCCCGCGGGCACCAGGCTCTTCAGGTGCTCGCGCATGAAGCGCGTGCCGGAGTGGTCTTCGCGCCACTGGTTTTGTGGCGTGACCAGCACCACGGCGGGCTCGTAACCGTCTTCGGCCTGGCCGCTGACGTAGCCGACCGGCTTGTTCACCAGCACCGTCACGCGCTGGGCCTGCTGGTATTTGGCTTTGGCGTCGACGGTGATCTGCTGGCCCACCACCACGCGCGAGCCGAGTTCCTTGACGATCTGGTCGTCGACCCGCACCCAGCCCATCGCAATCCATTCGTCGGCCTCGCGCCGGGAGGCGATGCCGAGTTCACTCATGCGCTTGGACAGGCGCATGCTGCCGGGTGTGTGCTCGGGGGGTTCGCCGCGGCGGTCGGTGCGCTCGTCGCGATCCTCCGGATGGCGTGAGCGGGCAGGGCGTTGCGAACGCTGCGAGCCCGCCGGCGGCCGCTGTGGCCCGTGGGGCGTGGGGTTGACCGGCGTGAGGGGGGCGAAGGCGGCGTGAGTCTGCACACGCGGTGGTTGATTCGGGCGCGCCGCGCGGGGCGGCGCGTTTTCATCGGGATGCCGGCGCACGGAGGCAGGCGGCGGCTTGTCGCCGTAGCGCTGTCGCAGCTGTTCCTGGTAGCGCGCTTCGCGCTCGGCCCGCTGGGTTTGCGCCTCGGACAGCGTTGGACGCTTTTGCACCCCGGCACCCGCACCTCGCACCGGTGAGCGTGGGTGTTGATCTCCAGCGCGCGCTGGCGGTTTTTGGGACGGGGTCTGGGGCTTGAGCTTCAGCGTGGCCATGGCGGGTGTGGGTTGCAGACCCGATTGGAGCATGACCGGGCGCTTGTGTCCGACGGCCTGAATGTGCCCGCCGGAATGCTCGAAAGCCACCCACAAGAATGACCGAAAGCGGCCGCTCAACGTAGCTCAGGCCGCCGCCCGCGCCCTTGCGTGGCGCCCTTGCATGGCGCCCTTGCATGGGTTCACGCGCAGCGGCCATGCAGTACCATGTGTACATTCAATCACACCGAGCCGAACCATGTCCACGACCATGACCGTCCGCCTTGAAGACGAAGTCAAGGACCGCCTCGACATCCTGGCCGAGGCGACCCGGCGCAGCAAGTCTTTCCTGGCGGCAGAAGCCATCCGCGCGTATGTCGAGAACAACGAATGGCAGATCGGCGAAATCCAGGCGGCGCTGAAGGAGGCGGACGCCGGAGACTTAGCCAGCGACAAGGAGGTTGCCGCGCTCGGCAAGAAGTGGCAAGTGAATGCGGGTTAAGTGGCTGCGCACGGCATTGCGCAACCTCCATGAAGAGGCCACCTACATCGCCACGGATGACGCGGCCACGGCCCGCCTGGTTGTCAAACGTGTCCTTGACGCCGTCGCGCTGCTCGCAGAGCAACCGGGCCTTGGCCGACCGGGTCGAGTGCCGGGCACGCGCGAACTGGCCGTGCCCAAGACGCGCTTCATCGTGCCGTATCGGGTGCGGGGCAAATTCGTCGAGGTACTCCGCGTATTCCACACATCTCGCCGCCTGCCAGCGCGGTGGTAGCCCTTTGCAGACATTCCGATGGGAGCGCTCCACAGACCGCGCGGCGTTCAAGCGCCGAGGCCGAACAAGTCTTTCAGCGCCTCTCGGTACTGCTTCAGGCCAGCGCCGTTGGTGCTGTAGTGCGTTCCGCCTTCGACCAGTACGAAGCGCTTGGGCTGGACGGCGCGTTCGAACAGCGCACGTCCGAGTTCGGGCCTGATCAGCGAATCACCGCTGCCGTGCACCACCAGCACCGGTGTCTTGACACTGGCGATCTTGGCGGCCGATTCAAACCGCTGCGTGATCAACGGCGTGATCGGCAACCAGCCCCACTTGAAGCTCTGGAACACATCGGGGATCGACGTGAACGTGCCTTCGACGATCAAGCCTTTGGAATCTGCCACCTCGCTGGCCAGCTGCACCGCAATGGCGCCGCCCAGCGAGTGGCCGAAGATGTAGCGATCGCGGCCCGGGTGTTGGCGCTCCAGAAAGGCCCAGGCGGCGCGGGCGTCTTCGTAGACCATGGCCTCGGAAGGCAACTCGTCGGTGCTCTGGCCAAAGCCGCGGTAGTCCACCGCCAGCACGCTGAAGCCCAGTTCCTGCATGTGGCGGATGCGAAACGCACTGCCGGCCACATTGCGCCGCGCACCGTGCAGGTAGAGCATCACGGGTGCCTGCGGCCTGGCGTTGGCCAGCCACAGCGCGTGCAGCTTCACGGGCTTGCTGCTGTGTGCCGAGACATGTTCTATCCACACGTCGTCCATGCCTTCGGTCCGCGTGGCGGACCAGGCCGGCGACGGTGACGGACTGAAGATCCACTTGCGCTGCTGAACCTCCAGGCTGGCACAGCCAGCCAGCAAGCCGACCGCCAGCAGCGTGAGTGCCGGCCAGCGCCGGCGAATCGGGGAGGGGACGGTTTGCATCGTGGCGGCCTTGAAGAGGGGTGAGGGTTCAACGCGCTGATGCAAACGTTGGTGCACTCAGGCCGGATCGAAGCCCTGATGCAATGGGGCAGGGCGGGCCTGAGGTGAGCCGCCTTCGGTGCGCAATTGCATAGGCGTTTCCCTGCGCCGGCTCAGCGGCCGCGCCAGAACAACGCATCCAGTTCCTTGATCGTGATCTGGCGCCAGGTCGGCCGGCCGTGGTTGCATTGATCGGCGCGATCGGTGCGTTCCATGTCGCGCAACAGTGCATTCATTTCTTCGATGCCGAGCTGGCGATTCGCGCGCACCGCGCCATGGCAGGCCATGGTCGACAGAATCTGGTCTTGGGCGCGCTGGATCAGGCTGCTGGCGTCGAACTGGCCCAGCTCGGCAAGCACGCTGCGCGCCAGCTCCACGACATCACCGCCGGACAGCGCGGCGGGGTGCGAGCGCACGGCCAGTACCGAGGCCGACAGCGGCGAAACGTCCACGCCCAGCCTGTGCAGGTTGTGGGCCTGCGCCTCGGCGGTGGCCATCTCCTGCGCGGTGGCGTTGAAGGCCACCGGAATCAGCAAGGGCTGGGACTCGATCGCTGCGTGCCCGAGGCCGGCCTTGAGCCGCTCGTAGACGACGCGCTCGTGCGCGGCATGCATGTCGACGATCACCAGGCCGCGATTGTTTTCGGCCAGGATGTAAATGCCGGCCAGCTGCGCAATGGCTTTGCCCAGTGGCCATTCTTCATCCGGGTGTTCATTCGGCGTCGGGGCGGGCAGGGCGGTGCCGTGCGACGTGCTGAGGTTTGGCGCAGGCGCCTGCGGTTGCCCCGCCCATGGGGCGGGCGGCTCCTGCGCGTACAGCGTGGCCCTTTGTTGCAGGCCGAGGGACACCTGCTGTGCGGTGCCGTAGCGATCCCAGCGTTGATGGCCGGTGGGCCAGGCTGCGGGTATGCGGGCCGCGCCTGCGCTGGCCGAAACCGTTGCAAGCGTGCTGGCGCGCCATGCGCTCGCCGCGTCGCGGTTCGCTTCGGCGCCGGGCGCCGCCCCGAGGCCCGCACGCGACACCGACAGTGCCGCGTCCACCGCGCGCCGCACCGCCTGGTGCACCTCGCGCGAGTCGCGAAAACGGACTTCGATCTTGGTCGGGTGCACGTTCACATCGACCCTGTCGGGCGCGATGGCGATGAACAGCGCATAGGCCGGCTGGCGCCCGCCGTGCAGCACGTCTTCGTAGGCCGAGCGCACGCCGTGCGCGATCAGCTTGTCGCGCACGAAGCGGCCGTTGACGTAAACATACTGCTGGTCGGCGCGCGCCCGCGCCGCCTCGGGAAGGCCGGCCCGGCCGGTGATGCGCAGCACGCCCAGGTCCAGCGCCACCTCGCGGCTTTGCGCGGTGAACTCATCGCCCAGCACATCGCGCAGGCGCTGCAACGGCTCGGCGCGCCGCCACTGCTGCACCAGCTTGCCCTCGTGCCACACGGCAAAACCCACGTCGGGCCGCACCAGCGCGTGGCGGCGCACGACATCGATGCAGTGGGCGAGTTCGGTGGCTGCGGTCTTCAGAAACTTGCGCCGCGCAGGGGTGCTGAAGAACAGCTCGCGCACTTCCACGCTGGTGCCCACGCCGCGCGCGGCCGGCGCCAGTTCACCGGAACGCGCGTCGAGCCGCTGCGCATGCGCGGCGTCAAAGGTTCGGCTCGACAAGCTCACCTCGGCGATCGAACAAATGGCCGCCAGTGCCTCGCCGCGAAAACCCATCGTGGCCACATTTTCCAGATCGGGCAGCGAGGCGATCTTGCTGGTGGCGTGGCGCCGCAACGCCAGCGGCAACTCAGCGGCACTGATGCCGTGGCCGTCGTCTTCCACCATCACGGCGCGGATGCCGCCGGCGATGAGCCTGACGCTGATCTCGGCGGCGCCGGCATCCAGCGCGTTGTCCACCAGCTCGCGCACGACAGAGGCCGGGCGCTCAACCACTTCGCCCGCGGCGATCTGGCTGATCAGCTCGTCGGGCAGTTCACGGATCGGTCGGCGCGTGGCCGACTGCGCTGCAGCGTTCATGCGCCCATTGTAGGAACTGGGTCGCGGCACGCCGACGTACCGGGATAATCGCGCCTCATGGAAATCTTCATCTTTCTCATCGACTTCATCCTGCATGTGGACGTGCACCTGGCCACGTTCGTGCAGACCTACGGCGCATGGGTGTACGCGCTGCTGTTCCTGATCATCTTCGTCGAGACCGGCGTCGTGGTCATGCCCTTCCTGCCCGGCGACTCGCTGCTGTTCGTCGTCGGCGCGCTGTGCGGCGCGGGCCTGATGAACTTGCCGCTGGTGGTGGTGCTGTTGATCGTGGCGGCCATCTTGGGCGACCAGTGCAACTACTCGATCGGCCGTTACTTCGGCCCCAGGGTGTTTCAGTGGGAGAACTCGCGCTACTTCAACAAGCATGCCTTCGACCAGGCGCACGCGTTCTATGAAAGGTACGGCGGCGTCACCATCATCGCGGCGCGGTTCATGCCGTTCCTGCGCACGTTCGCACCGTTCGTGGCGGGCGTCGCCGTGATGACGCGCAGCAAGTTCACGCTCTTCAACGTGACCGGCGCTGTGTTGTGGGTGGGCGGCATCGTTGCGGCCGGCTACCTGTTCGGCAACATTCCCTGGGTCAAGCAGCATCTGGACAAGATCATCTGGGCCGCGATCGTGCTGCCCGGTTTGCTGGTGTTGCTGGGGGCGTGGAAGGCGCGGCGCAAGCAGGTGGCGTGAACTCGCGTGGGGGGGGTGGTACGAGAGGAGAATACTGGACATAATCCCAGTATGTCACCCGCCGACCGTACCACGCCCCGGCGTATCGCCATCCTGCCCCCGGACGATTTGCCCCGGCCCGGCGCACTGAAAGGCCGGGGCACGGCCTGGGCCATCGAACACCGCTTCACGCGGCAGACCACCGAAAGCTGCGACGACGGATGGGGCACGCTGGAGCAGGCGGCGCATGAAGAGCACGTGCCACCGGCCACGCAAATCATCGAAGAGCAGGCCAAGTCCATTCTTTCCAGCAACGATTCGCCCGACATCTCGTTCGACCTGTCCATCAACCCGTATCGCGGCTGCGAGCACGGCTGCGTGTACTGCTTCGCCAGGCCGACCCACAGCTACCTGAACCTGTCGCCGGGGCTGGACTTCGAGACCCGCATCATCGCCAAGGTCAACGCCGCCCAGCGCCTGCGCGAGGCGTTTGCGGCCCGCGCCTACGAGCCGCTGTTGCTCAACATCGGCTCGGCCACCGACGCCTACCAGCCGGCCGAACGAAAACTCGGCATCACGCGCGCGGTTCTCGAAGTGATGGCCGAGTGCCGGCATCCGTTTTCGCTGGTCACCAAGTCGTCCGGTGTCGAGCGCGATCTGGACTTGATCGCACCGATGGCAGCGCTTCGGCTGGCTGCGGTGTATGTCTCGGTCACGTCGCTCGACGCTGGTCTCGCACGCATTCTGGAGCCGCGTGCCGCCGCGCCGCAGCGCCGTTTGAAAACCATCGAGGCGCTCGCCAAGGCCGGTGTGCCGGTGGGCGTGAGTGTGTCGCCCGTCATCCCGTTCATCAACGAGCCTGAGCTGGAGCGCATTCTCGAAGCCGCTGCGAATGCCGGTGCGACTTCGGCGTTCAGCGTGGTGCTGCGCCTGCCCTGGGAAGTGAACCCGCTGTTTCAGCAGTGGTTGGACCAGCACTTTCCCGAGCGCGCCGCGCGCGTGATGGCGCGGGTGCGCGAGATGCGTGGAGGTCGTGACAACGACGCCCGCTTCGGCTCGCGCATGCGCGGCGAAGGTGTCTGGGCCCAGCTGCTGTCCCAACGCTTCCACAAGGCGGCGGCGCGGCTGGGGCTGAACCGCGCGCGGGTCGAGCTGGACCTGACGCAGTTTCGCAGGCCAAGGCGGCCGTCACGGGATGGTCAGATCGAGCTGTTCGCTTGACCCCGGCTCGCGTGGTTTCGCCGACGCTTGGCCGACGCTCGGTCGACGCTTGGCTGACGCTTGGCCGATCACTTGCACAGGCCCAGCAAGGTCTCTTGCTGCGAGCAAACCTTGGCCGGCCTGGCCGCCTTGGCCCTTGGCTGGGCTTCGCCTTTCGCCGGCGTTTTGTTTGCCAGGCAGCTGCGCAGTTCGCGCGCCATGGGCGGGTAATAGAGCCAGCCGCGGCCCAGTTCGGGCAGCGCCAGTTCCACCTCGCGCCACTTCGGGTGGCCGTCGGTCTGCAGGGTTGCGAAGTTCTTGCACAGCGAGCGCGCGAAACCAGAAAGGTGGTCGACCGTGTAGTTGAGCTTGTAGTCGTAGGTCACGAGGAATGCCTTGACCGCCAGGCTGGGCAGGTCTTCGGTCAGCAGGTTCGGGTAACTGGCCGCGCGCACCGTGGCGGGAAAGTAGGTTTTCAACGCCGCGGTGCTCGCCGGGTGGCCGGGGTCGAGCTTGAGCAGCTTGATCAACTGCCGCGCCTCGGGTTTCATGTCGACCAGCAGCTTGGCCGGTTGGCCCGCGACGACCACGACCACGTCGAGGCTCTTGTCGCTGATGAGCTTGACCAGCGCTTCCTCGTTGTTGAGGAAACTGGCGTTGGCGTCGGTGATCGGCGCACCGTACATCTGCCGGTACAGCGTGGTCGCCGACAGCGCCGTGCCGCTGCGCGGCGCACCGACGTTGATCTTGGCGTCCTTGATTTCGTGGATGTAGTTCAGGTTCGAGTCGGATCGCGCGAGGAAGTAGATCTCCTCGTTGTACAACGGCATCACGACGCGCAGCGGTCGGATCATGTTGCCCGCGCCGGCATTGCCGCCGGCAGCCAGGTCCAGAAAGGCCTGGTAGACGTCGGACTGCACCATCGCAAATTTCACACCGGGCTCATCACGCAGCCGCTGCACGTTCTCCGAGGAACCGGCCGATGGCAGCACCTCCAGCGCCATGTCTGCGCCAGGCGCGACGAACTTGGCGATGTCGCGCCCGATCTGAATGTAGGTCCCTCGCTCCGACGCGGTGACGATCTTGTATTGCGCCACGGCCTGTGCGGCACCGCCCGGCAAGGCCAGTGCCGCCGCGGCCACCAGCGCGGTCACCAGGCAACTTGCGCGCTTCGCGCTGCGGTATTCGCTGTTGGGGCGGCCCGGCGTGCTCATGAGCGCCCCCAGGCCGACGACATACGTCGTCCGCCCCCGAGGGGGTGAGAAACACTTGGGGCGGCCCGGCGTTTGTTGCTTGTGAGTCTGCAGGTCATTTCACTACCTCCGTTGAGTTGATTCGGTGCTGCACAAGCCGAGTGCCGCGACCGCCTCGGTACAAGGCCCGAGACCGGCGGGACTGCGCGGCGCCGCGGGCGCGGGGTTGATCGCCTTGGGACGGGCGGCGATTTCGGCCTTGGGTGCCGGCGCCTGCGGCGCGGCCGGACCCGGCTGGACCCCATCCGCGACCGCGTTCTGAGCCACCGCGGGTACGGTCTGGACCGCGACTTCCGCACTCGGAGCCACCGCCGGACTCGCAATCAACGCCGCCGCTTTGGCGTCGATCGTGGCGCCGTCGGGCTGGCCGGCGCCGCGTGTTTCGTTGGGGCTCTCAAGCACGCCCGTTTCACGGCTGGCCAAAGGCGGCGGGCTGGGCTCGATGAACGACGGCGGGCTCAGCACCCGGTACAGCCCAAGCGCGAGAGCAGCAGCAATTGCCCCGCCAACAAGCAGCGGCATTCGCGATCGACGCGGGGATCGGGGCGCCGCGGACGGCGCACTCGCATCCACCGGCTCCAGCGCGGCGCCGGCCGCGAATGCCTCGGTCGGGAGCGGGACTGCGGCCGCCAGCAAAGCCTCGGGAATCGCTGGCTCGAGCTCGCCGGGATCCCATCCACTGTGACGCGGCGCATCGGAGACCAAGCCGTCGGGCTCAAATCTCGCTTCTGATATCGCCTCTGATATCGCTTCCATTTTCATGGTCTCGTCCGCGTCGATGTGAATCACGTCCACCACGGGCTCGCGGTCACCGTCGAGGGTCGCCATGCCATCGCTGCCGCGGTCAACTTTCTCGAAAAGAAACGACGAATGATCAGGCGGATAAGTTGCGATCGGCTCCGTCTGCGCTGCAGCCACCGTCGCTCCCGAGGACTCGACGGCGCGTGTCAACAAGGCATCGGCAGAGGGTGTTCGGGCGGACAGTTCACCACCGCAGTTGAAGCAGGCCAGGGCGCCGGCACCGTTGATCGCACCACAGTGCGCACAAGGATCAAGGCCCAGTGGCGTGCCGCAGCAATTGCAGAACCTCGACCTCGCCGGGGCTTCGTTCTTGCAGAGTGGGCATTCGGTCGGGGCCATGAACGAGTCTTGAAGACGCCGCTGGAGTACACATCTTTTTACACCTTATGCTTGAAGATGACAATGCGTGACCCGCGTTCAAAGGGGCGGTTTGGCGAGAGCCGGGGGGTAGGCCGCCAAGCGGCTTGACTTCCTGAAATGCGTTGTGGCGCCGCTACTTGAAGATGCCCTTGACCCGATCCGTCCAAGACATTGCATTCGGCGAATGCCGGTCGCCCGACTTCTTGAACGATTCGTCCAGCTCCTTCAACAGCTTGCGCTGGTGCTCGGTGAGCTTGATCGGCGTCTCCACGCTGACATGGCAATACAGGTCGCCTGGGTAGCTGGAGCGCACGCCGCGAATGCCTTTGCCGCGCAGCCGGAAGGTCTTGCCGTGTTGGGTGCCTTCGGGCAGGTCGATCTCGGCCGTGCCACCCAGCGTGGGCACCTCAATGCCGCCGCCCAACGCGGCCATGGTCAGGCCCACGGGCACGGTGCAGTGCAGATCGTCGCCGTCGCGTTCGAAGATTTCGTGTTGCTTGATGCGGATCTCGATGTACAGGTCGCCCGACGGCCCGCCGTTGGTGCCCGGCTCGCCGTTGCCGCTGGAGCGGATGCGCATGCCTTCGTTGATGCCGGCGGGGATCTTCACCTCCAGCGTCTTCTGGCGCTTCAACTTGCCCGCGCCGTTGCAGGTGGTGCAGGGCTCGGGGATGATCTTGCCGCTGCCGTGGCAGTGCGGGCAGGTCTGCTGGATGCTGAAGAAGCCCTGGCGCATGTGCACCGTGCCCGCGCCATTGCAGGTGCCGCAGGTCTTGGCGCTGGTGCCGGGCTTGGCGCCGCTGCCGTTGCAGGTGTCGCAGGTGTCCCAGCTGGGGATGCGGATCTGCGCGTCCTTGCCGTTGGCGGCTTCTTCGAGGCTGATCTCCATCGCATAGCTCAGGTCGCTGCCGCGGAAAACCTGCTGGCCGCCGCCACCGCCGCGCCGGCCGCCGTTGAAGATGTCGCCGAAGATGTCGCCGAAGGCCTCGGCAAAGCCGCCGAAGCCTTCCGCTCCCGGGCCGCCGCGGGCGCCCATGTTCGGATCGACGCCGGCGTGAC
>JANNDW010000214.1:0-1911 GCA_031378125.1 Methylibium sp.
GAGCTGGCCGCTCGTGCAGCGGCGCAGCCATAGCCCGCCCCCTCCACTTCATCCACTCCAAAGGAGTCTTCCATGCTCAAACAGAAATCCGCCATCGTCACCGGTTCTACCAGCGGCATCGGGCTGGGCATTGCCCGCGCCTTGGCCCAACAAGGGGCCGACATCCTGCTCAACGGTTTCGGCGATGCGCAGGAGATCGAATTCACCCGCGCCGAACTGCAGCGCCAGTTCGGCGTGAAGGTGCGCTACTCGGGCGCCGACATGAGCAGGGCAGCCGACGTGCGCGCGCTTGCCCAACGGGCGGTGGATGAGTTCGGCAAGGTCGACATCATCGTCAACAATGCCGGCATCCAGCATGTCGCACCGATCGAAGAGTTTCCCGACGAGAAGTGGGACGCGGTGCTGGCGATCAACCTGTCGTCCGCCTTCCACCTCATCAAGGCCGTCACGCCGGGCATGAAGGCGCGCCGTTTCGGCCGCGTCATCAACATCGCCTCTGCGCACGGCCTGACCGCATCGCCGTTCAAGAGTGCGTACGTGGCGGCCAAGCACGGGCTCGTCGGCCTGTCGAAAACAGTGGCCGTGGAGCTGGCCGAGTTCGGCGTCACCTCCAACACCATCTGCCCCGGCTACGTGAAGACGCCGCTGGTCGAGAAGCAGATTGCCGACCAGGCCAAGGCCCATGGCATTTCGCCCGAGCAGGTGGTGCGCGACGTGATGTTGTCGCACCAGGCGCGCAAGGAATTCATCCAGGTCGAAGAGTTGGCCGCGCTGGCGGTGTTCCTGGCCTCGGACGCGGCAGCTTCGATGACCGGCACCGCGCTGGCCATGGACGGCGGCTGGACCTTGCACTGAACGCACCGCACAAGGAGAACGATATGGAGACCTTCGCCGATCAAGCTTTCGCAGACCAAGTGGTGGTCTTGCGACCCCTGCTGGTGCGCATGGCGCGCCAGCGCCTGCGCAACGACGCCTGGGCCGAAGACGCAGTGTCCGAAACGCTGGTGGCCGCGCTGGAAAACCCGGCCTCTTTTGGTGGCCGCGCCTCAGTGAAGACCTGGCTGGTTGGCATCCTGAAGCACAAGCTGGTGGACCAGATTCGCCGCCACACACGCGAGTGCCAGGCCGAAACATTCGACGACGAGGAGCCCGAATTCGGCGACCTGCACGACGCCGCGCCCGCGGCCGTTTTCGAAGCCCGGGCTGAATGGGGCGACCCGCAGGAACGCCTGAGCCAGCGCCAGTTCATGGCCCAGTTCGACCAGTGCCTGAAGGCGCTGCCGCCGCAGCAGGGGCGCGCCTTCATGCTGCGCAACTGGATGGAAGAAGAGACTGACGAAATCTGCAGGCAACTCGGTATCACGTCCAACAACCTGGCGGTGGTGCTGCACCGCGCCCGCCGCCGCCTGCGCGCGTCGCTGCAGGGGCAGTGGGCGGCAGCGGCCGGCAGCGGGCAGCCGCAGTTGCAAGCTTGAATCACAACTTAACCTTGGACCACAGAGAACACACCATGGCGAACTTACGCAAGACGATCACCCACGCTGACCAGAACAAACGCAAAGCTGCGCTGCCCGGACAGGTGGTGCTGGTGCTGCAAGGCGGCGGCGCGCTCGGCGCCTACCAGGTCGGCGTGTACCAGGCCTTGCACGAAGCCGGCATCGAACCCGACTGGGTCATCGGCACCTCCATCGGCGCCATCAACGCGTCGCTGATCGCCGGCAACGAGCCGCAAAACCGCATGCAGCGGCTCAACACCTTCTGGGACCAGGTGCAGGCGTCGGTGCCCTCCACACCGGCGCTGGACTGGCTGGGCCTGGGCAACACCTTCGCGAACATGAGCACGGTGGCGCGCGGCATCCCGAACTTCTTCACGCCCAACCTGCACGCGCTGCGCGGGCAGAACGCGGCGCT
>JANNDW010000221.1:0-26217 GCA_031378125.1 Methylibium sp.
CCCCCCCCCCCCCCCCCGGGGGGCCCCGGTTGGGGGGGGGGGGGGGGGGCCCGCCCCCCGGGGCCCCCGGCGGGGGCCCCCCCGCGGGGGGGCCCCGCCTCCGCCGCCGCCACCTGGCGAGCCGTTTCGCGCCGCCTGGCCTTGCCGATCTACCTGGGCTCGTTGCTGCTGGGCACGCTGGGCCTGGTGGCGTGGATGTTGTTGCGCCGCGGTTTGGACATCAGCGCCGGGCTGGCCGGCGCGGGCACACCGCTCGCGCTGAGCTTGCTGGGAGCGGTGCTGATGCTGTTCCCGGCGTCCGAGGCGGTGGTGGCGGTGATCAACCGGCTGATCAGCGAGTCGGCACGGCCCAAACACCTGCCCCGTCTGGCGTTCGCGAATGGCATCCCTGCCGAGCACCGGGTGATGGTGGTGATCCCGGCGATGCTGACCAGCGCCGCATCGACCCGGGACCTGGTGCACCGCCTGCAGTTGCACCACCTGGCCAACCCGGAACGGCAGGCCCAGTTCGCGCTGCTGACCGACTGGGCCGATGCCGACACGGCGCACGCCGCCTCGGACGATGGCTTGCTGACTCGCGCAACGCAGCTGATCCGCGCGCTGAATGCGCGCTATCCCAACGATGCGGAGCAAGCCGGCGCCGCGCCGCGCTTCATCGTGCTGCACCGGGAGCGCAGGTTCAGCGAGACCGAGCAGCGCTGGATCGGCTGGGAACGCAAGCGCGGCAAGCTGGAACTTCTCGTCGATGCCTTGGCGCCGGCAACGCAGGCCGGAGGTTCCCCCGCCAAGTTCATGGACCTGGGCCAGGACTCCCGCATCGCGGCCGATACGAAATACATCGTCACGCTCGACAGCGACACCCAGTTGCCGCCCGGCCGGCTGCGAGAACTGGTCGGCGTGGCCGCGCACCCGCACAACCAGCCGAAGCTCGACGCCAGCGGGCGCGTGGTGGTCAGCGGCTACGGCATCCTGCAGCCGCGCGTCGTCACGCCGCTGCCCGCACCGAAGGACTTCACGCTCTACCACTGGCTGTTTGCCGGGCAGTGCGGGATTGACCCGTACAGCGCGGCGACCTCGGAGGTTTACCAAGACGTGTTCGGTGAAGGCACCTTCACCGGCAAGGGCCTGCTCAACGTGCGGGCGATGCATGCGGTGCTGTCCGGCCGGCTGCCCGATGGCCAGGTGCTGAGCCACGATTTGCTCGAAGGCTCGATGGCGCGCTGTGCCGCGGTGACCGACATCACGGTCATCGAGGACGCGCCGTTTCACGCCGACGTGGCCGCGTCGCGCGTGCACCGCTGGACCCGCGGCGACTGGCAGTTGCTGCCGTTCTTGCTCAACCCGAAGCGCTATTCGCTGCGTGTCATCAACCGCTGGAAGATGTTCGACAACCTGCGCCGCTCGCTGGTGGCCCCGATGTCCCTGGCCTTGGTGGTGCTGGCGCTGGCCGGTTTCGTGGTGTCGCCCTGGGCCGCGCTGGCGCTGGTGATGGCGGCGTTTTCCGCCGGGCCGCTGATGGGCGCGCTGGCGGGTTTTTCGCCCAGCCGCGACGACCTGGCCAAGCTCCATTTCTACAGCCATGCCGCGACCGATCTGGCACGCGCGCTGTGGGGCGGGGCGTGGCTGCTGGCGCAGTTGCTGCAGCAGGCGCTGATGGCGGTGGACGCGGTTGTGCGCGCGCTGTACCGCATGACCGTCAGCCGCCGCCACCTGTTGCAATGGACCACCGCGGCGGCCGCGCAGGCGGCGGCGAAGACCAACTTCAAGGCGGTGCTGCGCCAGCACTGGAGCCTGCCGGTGGTGGCGTCGCTGCTGCTGCTCGCGCTTTTCGCCGCAGCCACGCCGACCCCTGCGCTGGCGCTGGCGATGTGCCTTCTGTGGGGCGCGTCTCCCGCGTGGACCTGGTGGGTCAGCCGCACCCGCCCGGCGCGCAAGGACGCCGCCCTGCCCCTTCAAGACCAGGCCTATCTGGAAGGCATTGCGCGCGACACCTGGCGCTTTTTCGAGCGCTGCGTGGTGGCCGAAGACAACCACCTGCCACCCGACAACCTGCAGACCACCCCGCACGAGATGGTCGCGCACCGGACCTCGCCGACCAACATCGGCCTGTACCTGCTCAGCGTGGCCTGCGCGCGCCAGTTCGGCTGGATCGGCACGCAGGAGTTGCTCACAAGGATGGAGGCCACCCTCGCCACGCTGGCCACGCTGCAGCGCCATCGCGGCCACCTTCTGAACTGGTACGACACTCAGACCCGCGCGCCGCTGCTGCCGATGTACGTGTCCACCGTGGACAGCGGCAACCTCAGCGGCCATTTGCTCGCGGTGGCGCAGGCCTGCCTGGAGCTGGCGCGCGCGCCGCATGGCAAGGGCGCGTCGCAGCGAGGCATCCGCGCGTCCAGGCAACGCCTCGCGCCGCTGCTGGCAAGGCGCTCCAAGCTGACACCGGCGTTGCGCGACGAACTGAAGTGGCGCCTGGCCGACCACCGGGCAACCCTCGGCTCGGCGGCGCTGGACGCGCAGGCGGCTGCCTTGGCCCGGGCATCGGGGGCGGTTGACGCGACCGAGGAGGCCACCCGGCGCTTGCAGGCGCTGGCGCAAGACTGCAAACGACTGGCGGCGCAGGCTGATTTCAGCTTTCTGTACCACCGCAAGCGGCACCTGTTCCACATCGGCTACCGGGTCGCGGAGCAACAACTCGATGCGGGCTTTTATGATTTGCTGGCGTCGGAGTCGCGCCTGACCAGCCTGCTGGCCGTCGCCAAGGGCGATGTGCCGGTGAGCCATTGGGCTTC
This sequence comes from Methylibium sp., assembly GCA_031378125.1. Taxonomy (GTDB): domain Bacteria; phylum Pseudomonadota; class Gammaproteobacteria; order Burkholderiales; family Burkholderiaceae_C; genus LGRD01. The sequence continues at coordinate 2,793 of JANNDW010000221.1, forward strand.
GCTCGGCCGGCCGTTCTACGCCGTCGGTGCGGACGTGGGCCTGCGTTCGTGGTCGGGCTCGATGTTCGAGTACCTGATGCCCACCTTGGTGCTCGATGAGCCGCACGACAGCGTCTTGCGCGAGGCCAGCCACGCGGCGCTTCGAGAGCAGATCGCTTTCGCCGCGGCGCATGAGGTGCCTTGGGGGATTTCGGAGTCGGCCTATGCGGGCAGCGACCACACGCTGGCTTACCAGTACGCGCCCCAGGGGGTGCCCCGGCTGGCACTGCGCCGCACGCCGCCCGACGAGTTGGTGATCGCACCCTATGCCACGGCGTTGGCGGCGCAGATCGCACCGCACCGCTCGACCGTCAACTTCGCAGCGCTGCAAGCGCTGGCGGCGCGTGCCCGTTACGGCTTTATTGAAGCGCTCGACTTCACGCCGGCGCGGCAGGCCAGCGGCGAGCGCTTCACGCCGGTGAACACGTTCATGGCGCACCACCAGGGGATGAGCATCGTGGCGCTGGCCAACGTGCTGCTGGGCGGCCCGGCGCAGCGCTGGGGCCTGGCCAATGCGCCCATCGAAGCCGTGGCCTCGTTGCTGCACGAGCGGGCGCCGCGCGAGGTGTCGATGTTGTATGCGCCGCCCTCGGGCCCGCCACCGCAGGCACTGCAACGGCGCGCACCCGGTCTGCTGCGCGACGTGCTGCCGGGCGGGGCGGCGCTGGAGCCCACCCACGTGCTGTCGAACGGGCGCTACAGCGTGACCTTGCGCGCCAACGGCGCCGGCTCCAGCCGCTGGGGCGCAACCGGCATCACACGCTGGCGCGACGATGCGCTGCGCGACGATCACGGCAGTTTTTTCTACCTGCGCTGGCAGGAAGAGGAGCCCGAGGAAGGCGACTTCGAGCCGGCGCGGCCGGTCTCGCGGCTCCACTCCATCACCCAGCACCCCGCGCCGGATCCGGCGGCGCACTACCGCAGCGTCTACCACGCCGATCGGGTGTGCTTCGACGCGGCCTGGCGTCATTTGCAGGCCCACACCACGGTGTGGGTCAGCCCGGAAGACGACATCGAATTCCGCCAGGTGGAGTTGCGCAACCTGAGTGATAACCCGCTGGACATCGAGCTGATATCGGCCTTCGAGGTGACGCTGTCCGACCCGCTTGCCGACGAAGCCCACCCCGCGTTCGCGAACCTCTTCGTGCGCGCCGAGTGGCAGGCCACGCAACAGGTGCTGGTGTTCGAGCGCAAACCGCGCCTGTCCACCGAAACGGGTTTGCAGGTCGCGCATTTCCTGGCCGACACCGACCCGCAAGTGCTGAGCGTGCGCGTCCAGACCGACCGGCAGCGCTGGCGCGGACGGAACCGGGCTGCGAGCCAGCCGCTGGCGTCGTTCGACCCCTTGCCCGCGGGTTCGTCCGGCGCCTCCAGCGACCCGGCCGGCGACGGCGCAACCCAGCCCGCGCCACATGACCCCGCGCTTGATACCGCGCTCGACACCGGCCTCGACCCGGTCTGCGTCCTGGCCGTGCGCCTGCGCATTGCACCCCACGCAAAAGCACGCTTGACTTTCGCCACGGCGGCGTCCGACAACGGCGGCACCTTGAGCGCCGTGATCGACAAGTACCGGCAGTCCAGCCATGTGCAACGCGCCTCGCTGATGTCGGCCACGCTGGCCGGGATTCGTTTGCGGGCGCTGCGCATCAGCGCCGAGAACTTCGCCGCCATCCAGACGCTGACCACGGCACTGGTGCTGAGCCTGACACGCCCGCAGGCCGGCCAGGCCCGCGTCGAAGGCGCGGCGGCCGAGGCCTGTGACCGGCGCCTGCTGTGGCGGTTTGGCATTTCGGGCGATCGTCCGCTGATCCTGGTGTCGGCCGGGGTGACGCAGGGCTTGGGGCTGCTGCGCTCGCTGGCCCAGGCGCTGCGCCTGTGGTCCTGGGGCGGCATCGCCTGCGACCTGGTGGTGGTGAACGCCGAGCCCGCCTCGTACCTGATGGCGCTGCAGCGCGAGATCTCCGCGCTGCGCGAACGCCATGGGACCGACAGCGGCGTCGAATCCAGCCCCGCGGGGCCCAGCACCACCGGCTTTCATGTGCTGCGCGCCGACGAGCTCTCGAGCGACGAACTGAGCACGCTGCAAGCGCTGGCGCGCCTGCACCTCAATGCCGACGGCCGCCCGCTTCTTCACCATGTGCAGGAATGGATCGAGTTGCACGAGCAGGCCTTCGAGCAGCGGCATGCCACGTCCACGTTCGCGCTGGCCGTGGCGGCGGGTGCGCAGGCGGCGGTGCCGGCAACGGTGGGCCAGTTCGGCGCGGAGTCGGGCGAATTCCGTTTCGATGTCAGCGCCAGGCTGCGCCCTGCCCGGCCCTGGATCAATGTGCTGGCCAACCCGGCTTTCGGCGCCCAGATTTCGGAAGCCGGTGGTGGCTACACCTGGGCCGTGAACAGCCGCTTGAACCAGCTCACGGCCTGGTCGAACGACCCGGTGGCCGACCCGCCGGCCGAATGGTTCTTGCTGCAGGACCGCAAGACTCTGCAGGTGTGGAGCGTGGCGCCAAGCGCCTGGGGCGACGAGCGCGTGGCCTACCGCGTCGCGCATGGGCAGGGCTACAGCGTGATCAGCCATCGCCGCGGCGATGTGGATGTGACCGCCTCCTGGTGCGTGGATGCGCGCACTTCGGTCAAGCACGTGCGGGTGCGAATCGTCAACCGCGGCCACAGGACCTTGCAGCTGCGCGTGATCGGCATCGCCGAGTGGTTGATGGGCGCCAATCGAGCCGATCGCAGCACGGTGCACACGGCCTTGTATCGACAACGCCTGCCGGAGCAAAAACTCACCGCACTGCTTTGCACGCAACGCGAACGCTCGGCCGGTTTTGGCGACGGCACCGCGTTCCTGGGCCTCGCAAGCGCGGCCGACGAGGCCGAGGACTGGACCTGCGACCGGCGCGAATGTTTCGACGCGCGCGGCGCCCTGGTGCTGCCCGACCACTTCGGCCAACGCAGCGGTGCTGGGCTCGACCCGTGCGCCGCACTGTCGACGCCCGTCAGCGTGGAGGCCGGCGACGCGGCGGAGCGGGTGTTCTTGCTCGGCTATGCCGAGAATCCGCATGCTGCCCAGCAACTTGCCGCACTGGCCGCCACCCTGCCCGCCGGGCTGCGCATGGAACAGGTGCGCAGCGGCTGGGACCGGTTGTTGGGCGCCACCAAGGTGAAAACACCCGACCCCTTGTTCGACGTGATGGTGAACCGCTGGCTTTTGTACCAGACCGTGGCGTGCCGCTTGTGGGCCAAGGCCGGCTTCTACCAGGCCGGCGGCGCCACCGGCTATCGCGATCAATTGCAGGACGCGATGGCGCTGGCCTGGGCCGAACCCGAGATGCTGCGCCAGCAGATCGTGCTGGGCGCGTCGCGCCAGTTCGCCGCCGGAGACGTGCAGCATTGGTGGCACGCGCCCGGCGGTGCGGGGGTGCGCACGCATTTCTCCGACGACCTGTTGTGGTTGCCGCACGCCTGCGTGCACTACCTGCGCACCACCGGCGACACCGCGCTGCTGGATCAAAGCGTCCCGTTCATCGAAGGGGACGAGATTCCCCCGGGCGCCGAGGACGCGTACTACACGCCAACCGTCAGCCCGCAAGAGGCGACGGTCTACGAGCACGCCGCCCGGGCCATCGATCGCAGCTTGCGGGTGGGCGGGCACGGCTTGCCGTTGATGGGCAGTGGCGACTGGAACGACGGCATGAACCGGGTTGGCCATGAAGGGCGCGGCGAGTCGGTGTGGCTGGGCTGGTTCTTGTGCCAGCTGGTGGCTGGCTTCGCGCCGCTGGCGCGAGAGCGCGGCGACGCGACGCGCGCGCAACGCTGGGAGGCCGCCGCGCAGGGCTGGAAGCCGGCGCTGAACGGCCCCGCATGGGACGGGCAATGGTTCAAGCGTGCGTTCTTCGACGATGGACAGGCGCTCGGTTCGCATGCCAATCCCGAGGCCCGCATCGACTTGATTGCGCAAGCTTGGGGCGTGCTCTCCGAGGCGGCGCCGCCGCACCTGCAGCGCATGGCAATGGCGGCAGTGGAGGAGCATTTGGTGGACCACGACGCCGGGTTGATCAAGCTGCTCGACCCGCCGCTCGTGGATGCGCTCCCCAGCGCCGGCTACATTCAGGCCTACCCGCCGGGCGTGCGCGAAAACGGCGGCCAGTATTCGCACGCTGGCGTGTGGGCGCTGATGGCCCGGGCCCAGCTCCACACACACCTTGCGACGAGCCACCCGGCCTTGCGCGGCAGCGGTGATGGCAGCAGTGGCGGCGATAGCGCCTACCGCTACTTCACCTATCTGAGCCCGGCGCATCGGGCGCGCCATCCGACGCATGGAGCGGTCTACGGCATCGAACCGTACGTGATGGCCGGAGACGTGTACACCCAGCCGCCCTATGTCGGACGGGGCGGCTGGAGCTGGTACACCGGCGCTGCGGCGTGGATGCACCGGGCGGCCATCGAGGCGATTTTCGGGTTGCGGCAAGGGGCGCAGGACCTGGCATTCACACCCTGCCTGCCCGCGCATTGGCCGCAGGCCGAATTGACGCTGGTGCGCGATGACCGCACGATGCGCTTTATCCTGATCCGAGCCACCGCGCCCGAGGCGCTGGCGGCGGCGGCGCCGTGGCGCCCACCCTCGGGCACGCAGTTGCTGCGGCCCGGCCAGCCGCTCCATTGGCCGGGCCTGGCGTCTCACACCTGCTTCGTGATCCCGCTGCTGGATGAGCCGGGGCCCGCGCTGCCGGCGGCGACGACCGCGGCTGCTTTGCAGCACTGACACCGCACCCACGGGCGGGCCCAGCCCGAAAACAGATGATGACCTCAAGGCCTTGTGAGACCCGATGAAAAAGCTCGATGACGTTGCGCAGAAACTGCTTGGCGTGCCCTATGAATCCTTGGACGAGCGCACCAAGAAAGTGGCACGTCATGTCGCCGCACGAAAGCACATTTCCAGAAATACCGGCCAGGCGCTGGACACGAAGCCAGGCCTGGGTCAGCGGGCGGCCGATGCGGTTGCGAGCTTTGGAGGTTCGTGGACCTTCATCACCCTCTTTGCCGCCACCTTGGTCGTGTGGGTGGGCTTGAACTCGTTCGTCCTCGTCAAGGTCGACAAGAGCTTCGACCCCTACCCCTACATCTTGCTCAACCTGTTCCTGTCCATGCTGGCCGCCATTCAGGCGCCGATCATCTTGATGTCGCAAAACAGGCAGGCGGAAAAAGACCGGCTGAATGCGGAACACGACTACGAAGTCAATCTGAAAGCGGAACTTGAAATCATGCTGCTGCACGAGAAGGTGGACTTGTTGAGAGAAGGCCAATGGAGCGAGCTGCTGGCCATCCAGACGCAACAGCTCAAGTTGCTGACAGGCTTGATCGACAAGAAGACCGTGGGTGACTGAGCTCGTGTTCTGACCGACAGCGGCGCGCGGCATCGTCCTACATGCACAGGCGCCTGACGCCGATGGTTGCCTCGGGCCGGCGTTTCTACAGTTCACTTATTGGCTGGGTGCGATACCGCACCGACCTCTGTCTCCACCCGGACAGCCCTTCAACCCAGGAACACCCCATGGCCGCCAAGAACGAACCCACCAACGTCAAGCAACTTGCAGGGGCCGGCCACGTGCCCATGAAGCTGGACGAGGCGGCCATCGATGCCGCCAGGCGCAGCCTGGACCAGGGCGCCGTGACGCCCAACTACGGTCCATGGCGCAAGGACATCATCAAGCTGCTGAACGATTCGTTGGCCACCGAACTGGTGTGCGTGCTGCGCTACAAGCGCCACCACTTCACCGCGGACGGGCTGGCGTCTCCGAAGATCGCAGAAGAGTTTTTGGTCCATGCGAACGAGGAGGCGGCTCATGCCGACCGGCTGGCCCAACGCATCGTGCAACTCGGCGGCGAACCCGATTTTTCACCCGACTCGCTGACCCAACGCAGCCACGCGGCGTATGACGATTCGGCCGACCTCAAGGCGATGATCAAGGCCAATCTGATCGCCGAGCGCGTGGCCATCGAAAGCTACAGCCAGATCATCGCGTTGATCGGCGACAAGGACTCGACCACCCGGCGCCTGCTCGAAGACATCCTGAGCGATGAGCAGCAGCACGCTGACGAGCTAAAGGACTGGCTCGCGGAGTAAGCCGCTTTCCTCCTTTCTGCCCATGGGTGGTGGGGCTCATCACCACCCAGTCAAATCCAAACTCACCTTTACTTTCACTGGAGACTCACCATGCACATCCGCACCACTCTCGCTGCCGCCGCTACCGCCGTTGTCCTGCTCACCACGGCGGGTTGCGCGGTCACCCGCGGCCAGGAAACGGTCGGCGCCTACGTCGACGACGCCGCCATCACAACGTCGGTGAAGACCCGCTTCATCGACAACAAGGAAGTCGACGCATCCAGCATCAAGGTCGAAACGCTCAATGGCACCGTCATGCTGTCGGGCTTCGCCAAGAACCCGACGGAAAAGAGCACCGCCGAGACCATCGCGATGAAGGTCAAGGGCGTGAAGATGGTCAAGAACGAGATCGCCGTCCGCCCTTGAGCTTTGGCACCAACGCGCGATCGTGATCGTTTAACGAAGCAACGAAGGAGATTTCTATGAACTGGGACCGCATTCAAGGCAATTGGAAACAGGCCACTGGCAAGGCCAAGGAGCAATGGGGCAAGCTGACCGATGACGACTTCGACGTCGTCGCCGGCCGCCGCGACCAACTCGCCGGCAAGATCCAGGAGCGCTACGGCGTTGCCAAGGACGAAGCCGAACGGCAGGTCGCCGAGTGGGAACGCAAGGCCACCGATTCTTGGTTCACCAAGGACAAGAGTCGCGTCTGATTCGCGTCTGATTCGCGTCTTATACGCGCCTGATTCGCCTCTGATTCGCGCCTGACACAGGCCCGACGCGGGCTCGAATCGTCAGCGCCCCGGGTTCGTCAGCGAACAGCGGGGCGCTTTTTTATGATGTCGCATGAATGCACCTGAGACCGTCCGCGCGGGCGAGGTCAGCGAGCCGCCGGCCCTGCCCGATCTGGCCGCACCGCCGCGTTCCAGCGCCGCCGCCACGGTGATCGCCACGCTGGCGGTGATCGCCGCGCTGTGGTGGGGGCAACGCTTCCTGATTCCGCTGGCGGCCGGGCTGATGTTGGCCATGCTGGTGATGCCGCTGTCGGTGCTGCTGGAGAGCTGGTTGCGCAGTCGCGCCGCCGCCACCGTGTTGACCTTGGCGCTGGTGATGGGCGCTTTGGCAGCGGGCGCGATGGCCTTCGGCGGGCAGTTGGTGCGCGTGGCCGAGCGCGCGCCGGAAATGATCAGCATGGTGGCGCAACAACTGTCCGAACGAGACCCGGGAGCCGAGTCGGTGCTGACACGGGCGCGTGTGGCGTTGCAGGAACTGGACCGCGCCGCGGACCGCGCGATCGCGGGCAGGCCGCTGGTCCGGCCGGGCCGGCGCGCCGCGCCGGTGGCGGCGGCTGGCGCGGCATCCGCCGCCGCGCCGAACAACAACATCACCGCGGGTGCGACGGTCGTGCTGCGCGAAACGGCAGTCACGGGCTCGAGCGTTCTGCTCGGCTTTGCGGGCAACCTCAGCATCATCTTCTTCATCGCGTTCTTCGTGCTGACAGGAGGCAAACCGCTGACCGCGCGCTTTCTCGGCCTGTGGGGCTACCACCCCGCGGCGCACGAACACGCGCAACGGGCGGTGCTGGAATGCGCGCGCCAGATTCGCATCTATGGCGGCGTGCTGCTGGTCACCAACACGGTGGTCGGCGTGGCGGTGTGGATCGCCTTCTCGTTGGCGGACTTGCCCGACGCAGCGGGCTGGGGGGTCACCGCGGCGGTCTTGCATGTCGTTCCCTACATCGGCATGGCGCTGCTCACCGGCCTGGGCGCGGCGGAGGCGTTCCTGGTCCACGAGACCATCAGCGCGGCACTTGGCATGGCGGCCTTCGTGGTGGTGCTGTCCACCCTGATCGGCACGCTCGTGGCGGCGTGGCTGCAAGGCCGCGCGGCGAAGATGAACTCGGCGGCCGTGTTCATCGGGCTGGTGTTCTGGGGTGCCTTGTGGGGCATCTGGGGGCTCTTCCTGGGGCCGGCGCTGGTGGTGTTGCTCAAGGTGGCCGCCGAGCATTCGCGTTCCGGTGTTCGACTGGCGAAGTTGATGCAGGGATGAGCTGCGTTGCCGACCCAGGGCAACACCGTTCTTGAAGCACGTCGAGGCGAGCTCTGCTGCCACCCGCTCGGATTTCCAGTCTGGCGCCCGGCCGCCCGAAGCCGGACGACGCCCAGGGACCCCTTCGTGGCCCATCGGGCAGGAGCGCCAGCGACTGGGGGGCTCAGTTCTTCTCGATCCGCGCAACCGCCGAATGATTGTGGATGGACTCGAAGTTCTCCACATCCACGCTGTAGCGGCCCACCCGCGCATCGGCGTTCAGGCGCAGCGCCACATCACGCACCATGTCTTCGACGAACTTCGGGTTCGCATAAGCGCGCTCGGTGACCCATTTTTCATCGGCGCGCTTGAGCATCGGCCAAATTTCGCTGGACGCACTGTCTTCGGCAAACCGCACCAACTCGGGCCAGCCGATGCTCTGCAGCGGCTCGATGCAAACCACCACATGGGAGCGCTGGTTGTGCGCGCCGTAGTCGGAGATCTCTTTCGAGCAGGGGCACAGCGATTTGACCGGCACGGTCACCTCGACCCACACGGTGCTGGTTCCGGCCCTGGCTTCGGCGATCCAGCGCCCCTGGTATTCGAGCAGGCTCTCGACCCCCGAGACCGGTGCGCGCTTGCGCAGGAAAAACGGGAAGCGCGCTTCGATGCGGCCTTCGCTCGCACGCAGCAGGGCGAGCATGGCGGCCAGTTCGGTGCGCAGCGTGGCCGCATCCAGCGGTTTGTCCAGCGCATCCAGCCAGGCGACGAAGCGCGACATGTGCGTGCCTTTCTGCTCCGCCGGCAAGGCCACGTCCAGGTCCCAGGAGGCGACGGTGGACGATATCGTTTTGCCGATGCGCAATTGCAGCGGGTAGCGCAGGCTGCGCACACCGACACGCTGGATGGCCAGGTGACGCTCGTCGCGGGCACTTTGTGTGTCCGGAATGTGCAGTGCGTCCTTCAAATGGCTCATGGAATTCATCGTGAACCCTCAAGCCCGCGGGCCTTTGCGCGCGGCATGAAGCGATTCCTTGTGGAGGTCGGAAACAAGAATGACAGCAAAAACGCCGCCGCACTGAAACAGGGTCTTGGCGGCGCTAATTCTCAAGCGCCCGCCGCGGAGCGCACCAGGGCCGGCTTGCCTCCGAAGCGCTTGAGAATGGACTGCTCGATGCCCGCCGCGTCCAGCCCACACTGGGCCAGCAGCTTGCCCGTGTCGCCATGCTCGACGAACTGGTCCGGCAAGCCCAGGACCAACACCGGCAGGGCGATGCCCGCCTCGGCCAGCGCTTCCAGAACGGCGCTGCCCGCGCCGCCCATCGCACTGCCCTCTTCAACGGTCACGATGGCCTCGTGGGTGCGCGCCAGCTCGGTCACCAGCGCGACATCCAAGGGCTTGGCGAAACGCATGTTGGCCACCGTGGCGCCCAGCTTTTCGGCCGCCGCGAGCGCGGGGTAGAGCACGGTTCCGAAGGCCAGGATCGCAACCCGCTGGCCGCGCCGGCGCACCTCGCCCTTGCCGAACGGGATTTCGCTCATCTGCGCCTGAACCGCCGTGCCCACGCCGCTGCCACGCGGGTAGCGCACCGCCACCGGGTGCTGCTGCATGAACGCGGTGTAGAGCGACTGCCGGCACTCGTTCTCGTCGGCCGGCGTCAACACGCTCATGTTCGGAATGCAGCGCAGGTAAGCGATGTCGTAGGCCCCGGCATGGGTTGCACCATCGGCGCCGACGATGCCGGCTCGGTCGAGCGCAAACACGACCGGCAGGTTCTGGATGGCCACATCGTGGATCAACTGGTCGTAGCCGCGCTGCAAGAAGGTGGAGTAGATCGCCACCACCGGCTTCAAGCCTTCGCAGGCAAGGCCAGCGGCGAACGTCACCGCATGCTGCTCGGCAATGCCGACGTCGAAATAGCGCTTCGGAAAGCGCTTCTCGAACTCGACCATGCCCGAGCCTTCGCGCATCGCCGGCGTGATGCCGACCAGGCGCTCGTCTTTCTCGGCCATGTCGCACAGCCACTGGCCGAAGACCTGCGTGAAGCTGGTCTTGGGCGGTGTGCTCGGCTTGACCAGGCCGACGGCCGGATCAAACTTGCCCGACGCGGCGTGATAGCCCACCGGATCGGCCTCGGCCAGCTTGTAACCGTAGCCTTTGCGGGTGACCACATGCAGGAATTGCGGGCCTTTCAGGTCACGCAGGTTTTCCAGCGTCGGGATCAGCGACTCCAGGTCGTGGCCGTCGATCGGGCCGACGTAGTTGAAGCCGAACTCCTCGAAGATCGTTCCCGGCACGACCATGCCCTTGGCGTGCTCTTCGAAACGCCGCGCCAGCTCGAACAAGGGAGGCGCATTCTTCAGCACCGTCTTGGCCGTGTCGCGGGCCGCCGCGTAGAACTTGCCGCTCATCAGGCGCGCGAGGTAGCGGTTCAACGCACCCACCGGCTGGGAGATCGACATGTCGTTGTCGTTCAGGATCACCAGCATGTCGGCATTCGACACACCGGCGTTGTTCAATGCCTCGAAGGCCATGCCCGCCGTCATCGCGCCATCGCCGATGATGGCCACTGCTCTGCGGTTCTCGCCCTTCAGCTTTGCCGCCACGGCCATGCCGTGGGCCGCCGAAATGGAGGTCGACGAGTGCGCCGTGCCGAAGGTGTCGTACTCGCTCTCGTCACGGCGCGGAAAGCCCGAGATGCCACCCAGCTGCCGCAGCGTGGCCATGCGGTCACGCCGGCCGGTCAGTATTTTGTGCGGGTAGGTCTGGTGGCCCACGTCCCACACCAGCCGGTCGTGGGGGGTGTTGAACACATAGTGCAACGCGACGCTCAGCTCGACCGTGCCGAGGTTGGACCCGAGGTGCCCGCCAGTCTGCGAGATGCTGTGCAGCAGGAAATCGCGCAGCTCGGTGGCCAGCTGGTCCAGTTGGCCACGCGAGAGACGGCGAACGTCGGCCGGGCCGGCGATGGTTTGAAGCAGTGAGTGTTTCATGAGCATGTCAGTGCCGACTGGCAGCCCCAAGGGCCACGAAGAGAGTGGGGGGTTGTTTCATCCTAGCTGTCCCGTTCCACGACCTTGTCGGCCAGCAGGCTGAGCCAGGCGGCGCCGCTCAAGCCGCTGCGCGCCAGCGCGGCCTGGGCCTTGTCGCGCAATTCGTCGGCGTGCCGGCGCGCGGCGTCCAGGCCGAGAACGGTGACATAGGTCGGCTTGTTGTTGGAGTGGTCCTTGCCGGCGGTCTTGCCCAGGGTTTCAGACGCCTGGGTCACATCGAGAATATCGTCCACCACCTGGAAAGCCAGGCCCAGCGCGTCGCCGTAAGCGCTCAGCGCATCCCAAGCCACCCGGCTGACCGGCCCGCAGGCCGCTCCCATCAGCACGCTGGCCTGAAGCAGCGCGCCGGTCTTGCGATGGTGCATGTCACGCAAAGCGTGTTCGTCCAGCGGCCGGCCGATGCTGGCCAGGTCGATGGCCTGGCCGCCGGCCATGCCGGCATGCCCGGCCGCGCGCGCCAGCAACGAGCAAAGGCGCGCCTGCAGCGCCGGCGGCACGGCCTCCAGTCCGCCCGCCGCCGCCTCGTTGGCGGGCGGTGTCAGCACCTCGAAGGCCAGGGCCTGCATCGCGTCGCCAGCCAACATGGCCTGGGCTTCGCCAAACTGCACGTGCACGGTCGGCTTGCCGCGGCGAAGCACGTCGTTGTCCATGCACGGCATGTCGTCATGCACCAACGAATAGGCGTGGATCAATTCCACCGCGCAGGCCGCCCGCATGGCGGCGTGGCGCAGCCCGCCCACCGCCTGGCAGGCCGCCAGGACCAGCAGCGGGCGCAGGCGTTTGCCGCCATCGAGCACGCCATAGCGCATCGCCAAACCCAGCCCGGCCGGGGCGTTCACCGGAACCCAGCCTTCGAGTGCGGCCTCGACCGCGTCGAGCTCGCAGCGCGCCCAGCCGTCAAATTCAGCCAGATTCATAGGTCGGTCCAGGGCTTGAGTTGCCCGCCTTCCAGGACTTTGACCTGCTGCTCGACCGCCTCCAGCCGCGCTCGGCACAGGTTCAGCAACTCGGAACCCCGCTGGTAACTTTGGAGCAGGCGGTCGAGCGGCAACTGACCGCCTTCCATCGAGGCGACCAGCCTTTCCAGCTCGGCGAGCGCGTCTTCATAGCTCGCGCTCGGCGCGGGGGCCTGGGAAGAAGCTGAGGTCTTTGCCATTTCGGTACATGAAACCGCGATTGTAGTCAGGCACAACCAGCCCAAGCGCATTCCGAGGCACCGGCGCCGGGTGGCCGTTCGCGTGTGTGCGGAACTTCCGATCCAGACGCGTCAGAAAAGCCCGCAGGTACAATCCGCAGCCCTTCGCGTTGGCTGCGAATTGCATCGACCCACACCGGGCCAAGGGGTGGCGGTTTGACAGTGGTTTTTGGAGACCCTGGGGATCATGTCCGACCTGAGCATCACGCTTGACGCTCTTGAGCGAAGCCGCTCACAACTGTCTGTTTCATGCTACTTCGATGAGGCTCTGTTCCACCGCGAACAAGCACTGATCCTGCGGCGCGGCCCGCGTTACCTCGGTCATCGGCTGTGCGTTCCCGAGCTGGGCGACTTTCATGCGCTGCTGCAAGAAGGCGAAGGCCGCGCGCTGGTGCGCACCCCGCGCGGTGTGGAGCTCATCTCCAACGTCTGCCGGCACCGCCAGGCCGTGATGCTGCGGGGCCGCGGCAACACGAAGAGCAGCATCGTCTGCCCGCTGCACCGCTGGACCTACGACCTGACAGGCCGGTTGATCGGCGCGCCGCATTTTCCCGATGATCCGTGCCTGAATCTCAACAACTACCCGCTCCAGCTCTGGAACGGCCTGGTCTTCGAAGCCCCCGGCGAAACAGCCGGCCGCACCCTCGCCGACGATCTCGCGGGCCTGGGCCCCACCGCCGAACTCAACTTCGACGGCTATGTCTTCGACCGGGTGTTCATGCACGAGTGCAATTACAACTGGAAGACCTTCATCGAGGTCTACCTGGAGGACTACCATGTCGGCCCGTTCCACCCGGGGCTGGGCAACTTCGTCACCTGCGACGACCTGCGCTGGGAAATGGGCGACAACTATTCGGTGCAAACGGTAGGCATTGCCACCCCCGGCGGCAAGGCGCTGGGCCGGCCCGGCTCGGACGTCTACAAAAAATGGCACGAGGTGGTGCTGAACTATCGCGACGGCCAGGCGCCCCAGCAAGGCGCCATCTGGCTGACCTGTTATCCGAACGTGATGGTCGAGTGGTATCCGCACGTGTTGGTGGTCTCCACCCTGTTCCCGCAGGGGCCGCAAAAGACGCTGAACATGGTGGAGTTTTTCTACCCCGAGGAGATCGTCGCCTTCGAGCGTGAGTTCGTGCAGGCCCAGCAGGCGGCCTACATGGAGACCTGTGTCGAGGACGACGAAATTGCACTGCGCATGGATGCGGGCCGCAAGGCCTTGCTGGCGCGCGGCGACGACGAATTCGGCCCGTACCAAAGCCCGATGGAAGACGGCATGCAGCAATTCCACGAGTGGTATCAAAAGGCCATGGGCAGGCGCGACTGAGACGCGGTTCTTGTCGCCCGGCTCCGCGGTCTGCCGACATGCCGGCATCGCCACGCTGAACAACCAACACTGGCTTGTCCTTATGTCCGCCGCATGGCTGATGATCCTGGCGTCGTTTTTGTTCGCCACCATGGGCGTGTGCGTGAAGCTCGCGTCGGAGCAGTACGCGGCCGGTGAGATCGTGTTCTACCGCAGCCTCACGGGCTCGCTGCTGATGTTGGCCTGCTCTCGGTGGCAGGGCGTCAAACTCGCCACCACGGTGGCGGGCATGCACTTCTGGCGCAGCCTCAGCGGCGTGGTGGCCCTGGTGTTGTGGTTCTACGCCATCGGCAAGCTGCCACTGGCCACCGCGATGACGCTGAACTACATGTCCTCGGTGTGGATGGCGCTGTTCCTGCTCGGCGGCGCGGCCATGCTGGGCAGCGCCCGCATCGATGGCCGGCTGATGGCCACGGTGCTGCTGGGCTTTTGCGGCGTGGCGCTGATTCTGCGGCCCACCATCGAGCAAGACCAGCTCTGGCACGGGCTGATGGGCTTGCTCTCCGGCGTGATCGCGGCCACCGCCTACTTGCAGGTCACGGCCCTGGGGCGGGCCGGCGAACCGGAGGCCCGCATCGTCTTCTACTTTTCACTCGGCGGCATCGCCGCCGGACTCCTCACCATGCTCTGGACCGGCATCCACGCGCACACCCTCAACGGAGCGGCCTTGCTGCTGTCCATTGGCTTGCTGGCCACGGCGGCACAGCTGCTGATGACGCGGGCCTACCGCACCGGCCGCACCCTGGTCAACGCCAGCCTGCAGTACCTTGGAATCGCCTATTCTTTCGCCTATGGCGTGCTGCTGTTCGGCGACCGCATCACCTGGATGGCGCTGGCCGGCATGCTGCTGATCGTGTGCGCGGGCCTGGTGGCCACCCGGCTGCGCAGCGAAACCTGGCCTGCCGACGCTGTCAAAACACCCACCGAATCATGAGCATCGCCTCCTTCACCACCCTGCTGTCCGCCACCGAATTGCGCGCCCTGCTCGATGCCCAAGCCCCTGCCCCTGCCGTGATCGTCGACTGCAGCTTCGACCTGGCCGACGCGCAGCTCGGAGAACGCAGTTGGCGCGCGGGCCACGTGCCCGGCTCGCACTACCTGCATCTCGACGCTCACCTGTCCGGCGCCAAGACCGGCCGCAACGGCCGCCACCCGCTGCCGGTGCGCGCCGCCTTCGCCGGCACGCTGGGCCGCCTGGGCGTCACCCCGCAGACGCAGCTGGTGGCGCTGGACCGGCAAGGGGGCGTTTATGCGGCGCGGCTGTGGTGGATGCTGCGCTGGATGGGCCATTCGGCGGTGGCCGTGCTCGACGGTGGCATGGCCGCATGGACACAGGCGGGCGGCACACTCGCGACCTCGGACACGCCGCCCCGGGTGGCGCCGCCGTACCCCGAACGCGCACCGCTGACACCCGTGCTCAGCGCCGACCGCTTGGCCGCCCAGCTGGGCGCCGTCCGCCTGCTCGACGCTCGCGCCGCCGAACGCTTCCGAGGCGACGTGGAGCCGCTGGACGCCGCTGCCGGCCACATTCCCGGTGCGCTGAACCGCTTCTTCAAGGACAACCTGGAGGCCGATGGGCGCTTCAAGCCCGCCTCCCAATTGCATGACGAGTTTGCAGCCGTGATGGGTGGCGAGCCCGCCAGCAGCGTGGTGCACCAATGCGGCTCGGGTGTGACCGCCTGTCACAACCTGCTGGCCATGGAACACGCGGGCTTGACCGGCTCGGCGCTGTACCCGGGCTCGTGGAGTGAATGGTCGTCAGACCCCGAGCGGCCGGTTGCGCGGGGTTGAAGCCATTCGGCGCCGGGCCGCCGTCGGCCAGAGGCCGATGGCCTTCGGCAGGCGACAAAGAGTCCGCAGGGACTGTTTGTGTCCGGCCTCAGCCCCAAGCCGAATGACGCCCCTTGGGGGCAGGAGCGCAGCGACTGGGGGGTTCCATCAAAACCTTGACCGGGGACAAGCCGATCCCGGCCCGCGCAGTGAACACTCGCGCGGCAACGGAGTCGAAGAGGCTCCTCACCCCAGGAGATGACCATGTTCCAACGCATTCTTGTGCCGACCGACGGCTCTGACATCACGGCCAAAGCAGTCACCACGGCGGTCTCGCTGGCCAGGGCGGTGGGCGCCAAGATTTACACCATCAGCGTCAAGGAGCCTTTCCCCTACAGCGCCATTTCCGAGATGCAACCGACGCCGCCGCAGGAATTTTTCGATGCGCAAGAACGCATCGCGGCCAAGCGAGTGCAGGCAGTGGTCGATTCGTGCAAGGCGGCCGGCATCGCCTGCGAGGCCCACACCGTCGAGGCCCTGCACCCTTGGGAGGCCATCATCGACCATGCAAAACGGCAAGAGTGCGACCTGTTGGTGATGGCGTCTCACGGCCGGCGCGGCGTTGCGGCGCTGTTGCTGGGCAGCGAAACACAGAAGGTGTTGACGCACTCCCAGGTGCCGGTGCTGATCGTCCGTTGATTCCTCTGTTGAGCGCCCCAAGGACGCCGCCTCGCGGCGCCCGTCCCCCGCGGGAATCAAGGAAAGTGGCAACGCCACATTTCCTTGAAAGCGCCCCCAGGCCGACGACATACGTCGTCCGCCCCCCGAGGGGGTGAGAAACACTTGGGGCGGCCCGGCGTTTGTTTCTCATGAGACTCGGAACCGCCGGCCCGCCGGGCCGGCGCTTCAATGGTTGCGCAGCGAGCTCATCGCCACCACCACGAGCCCCAGCCCGCCGGCCAGCCAGGCCAGTTGCGCCGCGGTGTCCTTGAGCGACAGCCGGTGCTGCAGTTGTGGAATCAGGTCGGCCACCGCCACGTAGATGAAGCTGCTGGAGGCCACCACCAGCAGGTACGGAAACAGCGCCTCCCACGGGCCGACGACGAAGTAGCCCACCACGCCGCCGACCACCGCGGCCAGGCCCGACACCGCGTTGTAGAGCAGCGCCTTGCCGCGTGACAGGCCGGCGTTGAGCAGCACGATGTAGTCGCCCACCTCCTGCGGAATTTCGTGCGCGATGATCGCCAGCGCGGTCACCACGCCGAGCCGCACATCGGTCAGGAAGGCGGCGGCGATGATGATGCCGTCGCAGAAGTTGTGAATGCTGTCACCCATCAACACCGCCCAGCCGCCGCGCCCGGCCTGCTGCGCGTCGAAGCCGTGGTGGTGGTGGTGCTCGTCGCCTTCGTGGTGGTGCTGGTGGCGGTACAGCTCGGCCTTTTCCAGCAGGAAGAAGAACATCAGGCCGGCCAGCAATGTGGCGAACAGGCTTTGCGGGCTGGCCTTGCTCTCGAAGGCCTCGGGCAACACGTTCAACAGCGCCGTGCCCAGCAACACGCCGGCCGACAGGCTGACCAGGTGGCGCACGACGCGGCTCAGCACCGTCACCGTCAGGCTGGCGGCGATCAACACCGACAGCACGCCGCCGGCGAAGGTGGCGGTCACGATGTAGAGAAGCGTCATTCGCGGGCCGTTGAACCGCAGGCCGTCGCGCGCGCCACTTGCACAGGGTGGGGCAACAAGCTCAGGCCACGCCGTTGGACTTGAACCATGCCAGGCAGCGCTTCCAGCCATCGTCGGCCGCCTCCTTGCGGTAGCTCGGCCGGTAGTCGGCATGGAACGCGTGCGGTGTGTCCGGGTAGACCACGAACTCCGACTTCCTGGCCGCGTCGCTGCCCGCGGCCAGCGCGGCCTTCATCTTGTCCACGGTGTCGAGTGGAATGCCGGCGTCGGCACCGCCATACAAGCCCAGCACCGGGCCGTTCAGCGTGGCCGTCACATCGACGGGGTGCTTGGGCGTCAATTCGGCAGCCGCTCCCACCAACCGGCCGTACCAGGCCACACCGGCCTTCACGCCCGGGTTGTGCGCGTTGTAAAGCCAGGTGATTCGGCCGCCCCAGCAAAACCCGGTGATGCCCAGCTTGGCCGTGTCGCCGCCATTGGCCTTGGCCCAGGCGACGCAGGCGTCCAGGTCGCCCATCACTTGAGCATCGGGCACCTTGTTGATCACCTCGCTGATCAGCTTGGCGATCTCGCCGTACGACTGCGCGTCGCCTTGGCGAACGAACAACTCCGGCGCGATGGCCAGGTAACCGGCCTTGGCAAAACGCCGCGCCACGTCGGCGATGTGCTCATGCACGCCGAAGACTTCGGAGATCACCAGCACCACCGGCAAGCCGGTCTTGCCGGCGGGCTGGGCGCGGTACACCGGCATCTTGAAGTCGCCCACCATGATGGTGGCCTCGCCCGCCGTCAGGCCGGCGGTGTCGGTTTTGATGGTCTGCGCGGTCACCGGCAGCACCGCGGCGGCAAAGCCGCTGCCCACCGCGGTTCTGACAAAGTCACGCCGATTGAAATCGCGCGAAGGCGTGAGGCTGTCGAGATCGTTGCACAGCATGAAGAAGGCTCCTCGGGGTAGGCGGGGGAAGCGGCATTCTAGAAAGGTTCGCCACCGTTTGCGTCGACAATCAAAAGATGGACTGGACCCAAACCCGCCCCGCAGACCTCGATTCGCGCTGGCCCGGCCAGTTGGCCGGCATCGACATGGGCTCGAACAGCTTCAGGCTTGAGATTGGCCAGATCATCAAGGGACGCTACCGGCGGGTCGACTACCTGAAAGAAACCGTCCGCCTCGGGGCGGGCCTGGACGCTCAAGGCCTGCTGACCGAAGAGGCCACCCAGCGCGGCCTGGCCTGCCTGGCGCGCTTTGCGCAGCGGCTGCAAGGCTTCTCGCCGCAGCAGGTGCGTGCCGTGGCCACGCAAACGCTGCGCGAAGCCCGCAACCGCGATGCGTTTTTGGCCCGCGCGCAGCAGGCGCTGGGCATGCCGATCGAGGTGATCTCGGGCCGCGAGGAAGCGCGCCTGATCTTCGCCGGTGTGGCCCGCCTGCAGCCCTCGTCCGTGCCTCGGCTGGTGGTCGACATCGGCGGGCGCAGCACCGAGATGATCCTGGGCCACCACCGCAAACCCTTGCGTGCCGAGTCCTTCGGTGTCGGCAGCGTGAGCCTGTCGATGAAGTATTTCGGCGATGGCCGCATCACTGAAATTGCTTTCCAGGATGCGCAGGTGGCCGCCGGCGCAGAGCTCGAAGAAGCGCTCGAGCCGTTTGCGCCCGCCCACTGGCAAGAGGCGCTGGGCTCGTCGGGCACGGTGGGCGCGGTGTCACAGTTGCTGGCGGGCAGCGGCATCACCGATGGCAGCGTCACGCCGGCCGGCTTGCGCTGGCTGATCGAACAATGCCTGCGTGCCGGGCGCATCGAAAAACTCGACCTGCCGGGCTTGAAGGACGACCGCCGCGCGGTCATCGCCGGCGGCATCGCGATCCTGTACACGCTGGCCACGCAGTTCGGCATCGCCTCGCTGCAACCCGCGCGCGGTGCGCTGCGCCAAGGGGTGATCTTCGACCTGGACGAGCGGCTGCAGGCCACGGCGCTGCACCAGGACGGGCACGACATTCGTGATGCGTCGGTGCGCGAACTGCAGCGCCGCTTCATCGTCGACATCAGCCAGGCCAAACGGGTCAGCGCCATCGCCGAGCGCCTTTACGCCAACGTGCGGCCCGATGCCGGCGCCGAGGCCAGGCGAGAGCTGCTGTGGGGCGCCGCGCTGCACGAAATGGGCATGATGGTGTCGCACCACGACCACCACCGCCACAGCGCGTATTTGCTCGGCCATGTCGATGCTGCCGGCTTTTCGCAAAGCCAGTTGAAGCGCCTGGGCGAGCTGGTGCTGGGCCAGCGCGGCGGGCTGCGCAAGATCGAAGCCAGCCTGGCTCAAGGGGACTTCGCCTGGCAGGTGCTTTGTTTGCGCCTGGCCATCATCAAGTGCCATGCGCGCGGCGAAATCGAACCCCAGGCGCTGAGCCTGGCGCGCAACGGAACGCTGGCCACGCTGAGCTTTTCCAAGGGCTGGGAACAGGCCAATCCGCGCAAGCTGCACCTGATTCGGGAAGAAGTGGACGCGTGGTCGCGGGTCGGCGCGATCCGGCTGGAACTTGGCCGCTGAAGCCCGCGGCAGATCGCATCAAACACACGCCGCCTGCAACGAACGCGTTGCCCTAAAGACAGTCGGGCGCCTGCACCGCCTGCAACACCGCCTGCGCCTGGCCTTCGCGGTCGCGGTTGCGCAGCCACCAGACGGCGCCCTTTTTGACGGCCCAGGGCTGCGGCACACCGTTCAGCACATACGATGCGACCAGCCCCAGCGTGGGTTGGTGGCCGATGACCAACACCGGCTCGTGCGCGTCGGGCCAGCGGGCGGCCTTGAGCAGCGCTTGGCCATCACCGTCGGGTGCCAGCGCGGCCACTGTCTTGAAGTTTTTGCCCAGCGCCCTGGCCGTCTGCTGGCAGCGCTTGGCGGGGCTGGCCAGGATGCGCGTGGAATGCGCCAGGCGCTGGTTCAACCACTCGGCCATGCGCTGCGCCTGGCGTTCGCCCTTGGGCGTGAGGCCGCGCTCCAGGTCGTCTTTGTCGCCCAGCAGTTCAATCGCTTCGGCATGGCGCCACAGAATCAGGTCCATCAGCGTTGCCGTGTGCAATGAGACATCAGCGCCTGCTGGGCGCTCGGAGCCGACCCGCCCACCGGCCGGTAGCTGCCATCGGCGGCCAGGGTCCATGCGTCGAGCTGGTCGTGCAGGTAAGGCACCAGGCATTCATCGATGACGCGCTGGCGCAGCGCCGCGTCCCGCACCGGCCAGGCGACTTCGATGCGGCCGAACATGTTGCGGCCCATCCAGTCGGCGCTGGAAAGAAACAGTGCCTCTTGCGCAGCCCCGGCCGAGGCTGGTGGTTCGGCCGCCGCGGGCTCGCCCCAGCGGAAATACAGCACGCGCGAGTGTTCGAGAAAACGCCCCACCACCGAACGCACCCGAATCCTGTCGGTCACCCCTTCGATGCCCGGCGGCAGCATGCACGCGCCGCGCACGATCAGGTCAATCATCGCGCCTGCGTGGGCCGCGCCGATCAACGCCTCGATCAGGGGCACATCGGTCAGTGCGTTGACCTTCACGACAATCCGCGCCGGCAGATGCGCCGCGGCCGCCTGGGCCACCTTGTGGATGTGCGCCAGCATTTGCCTGTGCAGCGTGAACGGCGCCTGCAGCAGGCAGTGCAGCGGCCGGGTGCGGCCCAGGCTGGCGAGCTGCTGGAACACCGCGTCGGCGTCCGACGTGAGATCCTTGTCGGCGGTGAGGTAACCCACGTCGGTGTACAGCCGCGCGGTCTTCGGGTTGTAGTTGCCGGTGGACAGGTGGGCATAGCGACGCAGCCGGCCGTTTTCGCGCCGCGTCACCAACAGCAGCTTGGCGTGTGTCTTCAGGCCGACGATGCCGTACACCACTTGGGCGCCCACCGCCTCCAGCCGCTCGGCCCAGTTGATGTTGGCCTCTTCGTCGAAGCGTGCCTTCAGCTCCACCACGCACATCACTTCCTTGCCGCGCCGAGCCGCGTCGATCAGCAAGTCCATCAGCGGCGACTCGGCGCCGGTGCGGTAGATCGTCTGCTTGATGGCCAGCACATCGGGGTCGTGCACCGCTTCGCGCAGGAACTGCACCACCGGATCGAACGACTCGAACGGGTGGTGCAACAGCACGTCGCCCTGGCGCAGCCGGTCGAACATCGACTGCTGGCGTGGCAACGCCACCGGCCAGGCCGGCTCGAAGGGTGAAAAGCGCAGCGCGGGCGCGTCGGCCTGGTCGATCAACTGGTTCAGCCGCACCAGGTTCACCGGCCCGTTGACCTTGTAGAGCGCGGCCGCCGGCAGGTTGAACTGCATCAGCAAAAAGTCCGCCAACTCGGCCGGGCAGGTGTTGACCACTTCGACGCGCAAGGCCTGGCCGAAATGCCGGGTCGTCAGGCCCGAGCGCAGCGCCTGGCGCAAATTTGTCACGTCGTCTTCATCTACCTCCAGGTCGGAGTCTCTCGTCACGCGAAACTGCGAAAACGCCTCGACCTCGCGGCCTGGAAACAGCTCGCCCAGGTGGGCCCGGATCACGCTGGTGAGCAGCACAAAGGCCTGGGCGTTGCCGGCCACGTCCGCAGGCAGCTTGATGACCCGCGGCAGCACCCGCGGCACCTTGACGATGGCAATGCTGTTGGCGCGCCCGAACGCGTCCTTGCCGCTCAGCCGCGCGATGAAGTTGAGCGACTTGTTGGCCACCTGCGGAAACGGGTGCGACGGGTCCAGCCCGACCGGCACCAGCAGCGGCCGCACCTGGGCCGCGAAAAACTGGCCGACCCAGCGGCGCTGCGCCTCGTTGCGATCGGCGTGGTTCAAGATCTCGATGCCCTGCCGCTTCAGCCTGGGCATCAGTTCCTCGTTGAAGATCGAATACTGCTCGTCGATCAGCGCATGCGCGTCGGCCGCCACCGATGCCAGGTCGCGCATCGACACGCCCGTGCCGGGGCCGCGCGCGGCCTCGATGTAATCGGCGAATCGCACTTCAAAAAACTCGTCCATGTTGCTTGAGACGATGCACACATAGCGCAGCCGCTCCAGCAGCGGCACGTCAGTGCGCAGCGCTTGGGCCAGCACACGGCGGTTGAATTCCAAGATCGCGCGCTCGCGGTTCAGCAGCGCCGGCACCACCAGCGCGGCCGTATGGACAGAATCGTTCATGAAACCAGTTTATGAACCTTTTGCGACAGATTGGTGACAAGCTTTTTGTCACCGGCTTGCGCTGGAAGATTTCAATGTGGCGCTGCGCAGATAGCGCTAGATCAAGCCGGCGGGGCCTTTCAACGCGGGTCAGACCACGGTGACAGGCCGAGGGCGTCGGGTGACCGGCGCAGTGAAGTAGAGGAGGAGGGCCGAGTCTCTTCCGGCCCGGGGGACATGAACGGAGCCGGTCACCCGGCGCCCTCGGCTCGCGCGGGCGTAAGCCGAGCCGGTCAAGCGACGTCCCCCGTCCCCGAACGGTGCCGCAAAGGCGACACCTGGACGAGGCACCGCGCATCGAGTCTCTTGATCTTTGAACGCAATCGGGTATCAGTGCGCCTCTTCCCAATTGGCACCGACACCAACTTCCGCCAGCAACGGCACCTTCAGCTCAGCCACCCCCGCCATGATCCGCGGCACCTCGGCGCGCGCCCATTCGATCTCGGTTTGCGGCACCTCGAACACCAGTTCGTCATGCACCTGCATGATCATCCTGGTGCCGCGCTGCTCGCGGTCCAGCGTGTCTTGCGCCGCGATCATCGCCAGCTTGATCAGGTCGGCCGCGGTGCCCTGCATCGGCGCGTTGATGGCCTGGCGCTCGGCGCCGCTCTTGCGCGGGCCGTTGCCACCGTTGATCTCGGGCAGATAGACGCGGCGGCCGAAAAGGGTCTCGACATAACCCTTCACGCGTGCTGATTCCTTGGTCTCGTCCATGTAGCGCTTGACGCCGGCAAAGCGCGTGAAATAGCGGTCGATGTAGTCGCGCGCGGCTTTCTGCTCGATGCCCAGGTTGTTGGCCAGGCCGAACGCGCCCATGCCGTAGATCAAGCCGAAGTTGATGACCTTGGCGTAGCGCCGCTGCTCGCTGGAGACCTGGTCGACCGCCACGTTGAACACTTCGCTTGCGGTGGCGCGGTGCACGTCGATGCCTTGGGCGAAGGCGTTCAGCAGGCCCGGGTCGCCAGAGATGTGGGCCATGATGCGCAGCTCGATCTGC
>JANNDW010000040.1:0-6508 GCA_031378125.1 Methylibium sp.
TTCGCCAGAATGTTCACGCCTTCGACCATGCGGGCACGTGCCTCGCCGCCGAAAATTACGTCTTTAGCTGCCATTTGTGTTTCTCCTAAGTCTTGATCGGTTCAGGTTGCCTGCGGTGAGAAAGAATTACTTCTTCTCGACGACCGCGAAAAGGTCTTCTTCGCGCATCACCAGCAGTTCGTCGCCATCGACCTTGACGGTCTGGCCGCTGTACTTGCCGAACAGGACGCGGTCGCCAACCTTGACGTTCAGGACCACGAAGTCGCCCTTGTCGTTGCGCTTGCCGGGGCCGACGGCGAGGATTTCACCCTGGTCGGGCTTTTCGGCGACGTTGTCGGGGATCACGATGCCCGAGGCGGTTTTTGTTTCCTGTTCCAGGCGCTTGACGATCACGCGATCGTGCAACGGACGAAGTTTCATAGCATCTCCTTGATGACTTAGAACTAGCTTCCACGGGGGTTTGAGGCAAAGTTTGCACTCATTCACTTTGAGCGAAGACAATGGCTTGAGGCGACCGTCTTGCCGTTAGCACTCAACGGTGATGAGTGCTAGCAGATCGTATTATGGGGGGTCGGGCAGCCTATTTCAAGTCGGGTTTTGGGCCGGTGCGTGTTCTAAGGGCCGGCAGTGAGCCCTAGAATTCGCCGCCAGACACCCAGACCATCGTGACCTCTATGCGCACCAAGTTGTCTGTCTCGTTGGTCCCTGTTTGCGCGCTGCTGAGCGCGTCGCTGCTCCAGGGCGCGCTGGCGCAAGCGACACCTCCGGTCCCGCGCTTCGTCGAAGAAACCGACCTGGCCGGCCTGCAAAGCCGCTTTGAAGGCGAGGGCGAGTTCATGGTCGGCGGCGGTGTGGCCAGCTTCGATTGCGACGGCGACGGGCTGGCCGAGGTCTATGTCACGGCGGGTGTGAACAAGGCCAAGTTCTACCGAAATCGCAGCGCGCGCGGCGGCCCGATCAAGCTGGTGGAAGAACGCTCCGGGCTGGAACTCACCAACGCCATCGGCGCGTATCCGCTGGACATTGACGGCGACGGCAATGCCGACCTGGTGGTGCTGCGTGTCGGTGAAGTCCAGGTGTTTCGGGGCTTGGGCGGCTGCAAGTTCGAACGCGCCAGCGACCAATGGAAGCTGCGCACCGGCAACGGCTGGCACAGCGCGTTTGCGGCCACCTGGGAGCGGGGGGCGAGCTGGCCGACCTTGGCGATCGGCACTTACGTGGACCGTTCGAAACCGGAGTTTCCGTGGGGCAGTTGCACCTCCGGCATGTTGATCCGGCCGGCCGCCGCGGGGCCGGGCTTTGCGGACCCGCTGAGCTTGGCGCCCGGCCATTGCGCGCTGTCGATGTTGTTCTCCGACTGGAACCGAAGCGGCGCGCCGGCGCTGCGCGTCAGCAACGACCGCGAGTACTACAAGGGCGGCCAGGAGCAGCTGTGGAAACTGGCGCCCGGCCAGGCCCCCGCGCTCTACACCGAAGCGGAGGGCTGGACGCCGCTGCAGATCTGGGGCATGGGCATTGCCAGCCACGACCTCGACGGTGACGG
The DNA here is from genome assembly GCA_031378125.1 of Methylibium sp. Classification (GTDB taxonomy): domain Bacteria; phylum Pseudomonadota; class Gammaproteobacteria; order Burkholderiales; family Burkholderiaceae_C; genus LGRD01. The sequence goes on from JANNDW010000040.1 coordinate 1,544, forward strand.
CTACCCCGAGGTCTTTCTCACCAGCATGTCGGACAACAAGTTGCAGAAGCTGCAGTCCGGCGCGGCCCAGCCGACCTATTCCGATCTGGCCTACAAGCTCGGCGTCACCGCGCACCGGCCGTATGTGGGCGGCGACATCCATCCGTCCACCGCCTGGCATGCGCAGTTCGCCGACCTCAACCACGACGGGTTGGCCGACCTGTTCATCGTCAAAGGCAACGTCTCCACGATGCCCGACTTCGCCACGCTGGACCCGAACAACCTGCTGTTGCAGCAGCCCGATGGGCGCTTTGTCGAGGTCGGCCAGCAGGCCGGCATCGCCAGCTTTAGGCGCGGGCGCGGCGGCATGCTGGTGGACCTGAACGGCGACGGCCTGCTGGACATGATCGTGGTCAACCGCTGGGACAAGGCGCAGCTGTGGCGCAATGTCGGCGCCGGCACGGCCGACAAACCGGCGCCGATGGGCCATTGGTTGCAGATGCGCCTGAGCCAAGGCGGCGCCAACCGCGATGCCATCGGCGCCTGGGTCGAGGTGGACCTGGGCGGGCGCGTCATCCGGCAAGAGCTGACCATCGGCGGCGGCCATGCAAGCGGCAACCTGGGCTGGATGCATTTCGGCCTGGGTGCGGCCACCCGCGTGAAGCTGCGTGTGCAGTGGCCGTTCGGTGACTGGGGGCCGTGGCAAGAGGTCGCGGCGGATGGTTTTTATCGGGTCGACAAAGCCCTTGGCGCCAGCGCATGGAAGGCGCCATGAAACGTCTCCATTCATTTCGAGCCGGCCTGGTGAGGTCGGCGCTGTTGGCGCTGGCGACCGCGCCTGCCTGGGTCGGCGTGGCGGTCTCGGCCGTCGCCATCGCTCTCGCGCCGCAAGCCGCGCAAGCCCAGGCCGCCGACCCCGCCGCTGCGCGCCCGGCAAGCGCCTACAGCGCAAGCGTGGCCACCGAATGGTTTGCGCTCGCCTTGCAGCTGACCCAGCAGACGCCCGGCTTCAGCCCGCCGGTGGCGTCGCGCGCGTTGGCCTACCTGGGGCTGGCGCTGTACGAATCCATCGCACCCGGCATGCCGCAGCCCAGCAGCCTGGCGGGGCAGCTCAATGAGCTGAGTTCATTGCCCTGGGCGCAGCCCGACGAGCCGCTGCATTGGCCCACCGTGGCCAACGCATCGCTGGCCTTGATGACGCGCATGATGTTCAGCAACGCGAGCGCGGAAAACAAGGCTCGCATCGACCTGCTGGAACGCAACCTGCCACTCAAGTACGGGCAGGACTTCGACCCCACGTTCGTCACCGCCGAGATCAGCAACCGTTCGGAAACCTTCGGCAAGCTGATGGCCATGGCCCTGATGACATGGGCGCGCACCGACGGCGGCCACGAAGCCTGGGGCCCGCCACGCCGCACCCGCCAGCCTTACGTACCGCCCAGCGGCGCCGGCCAATGGTCGGCCACCCCCCCGGCGTTTGCACCCGCGCTGTTGCCATGGTGGGGCGAGAACCGGCCGTTCGCGCTGAAAAACGCCAGTGACTGCCCGGCGCCGCCGCCGCCTGCTTACTCCGAAGAACCTTCTTCACCGTTCTACAAGGAAGCGCAAGAGGTCCATCGTCTCAGCACCCAGGCCACGCAAGAGCAGCGCCAGTTTGCGCTGTACTGGGCCGATGACCCAGGCAAGACGCCCACGCCGGCCGGCCACTGGGTCTTCATCACCACCGACTTGCTGAAGGCCCGCAAGGCCACACTGGCCAACGCCGCCGAAACCTATGCGCGCCTCAACATCGCGATGGCCGATGCCTTCATCGCCTCGTGGCAGGCCAAGTACGCGCTCAACCTGCTGCGCCCGGTGACCTATGTGCAGCTGCTGATCGACAGCAACTGGCTGCCCACGTTGATGAACACCCCGCCATTTCCCGAATACCCGTCGGGCCATTCGGTGCAGAGCAGCGCTGCGGCCGCGGTGTTGAGCCAGCTGTTCGGCGCCGACACGGGCTTCACCGACAACACCCACAACGATCGCGGCTGGGGCCCGCGCAACTTCAAGAGCTTCAAGGCCGCGGCCGACGAAGCGGCGCTGTCGCGGCTTTACGCCGGCATCCACTACCGTGCCGCCGTCGAGTTGGGCAAGGTGCAGGGCCAATGCGTTGCGCAGAAGGCGCTGGCCTTGAAGTTCAAGCGCTGAAAGTACAGCCCTGTAGCCCGCTGGCCCAAGGCGCCGCAAAGACGAGGCTGGATGAGGGTTAGCGATAGTGTCAGTAACCGCTCCGTAATCGTTTGCGGAGGGCTCGGTTCCAGTAGCATCCGGACCGGCGAAACGGGTTCGGCACAAGCCCCGGACCTTTCCCTTCATCTGCGCGGTTCGCTGTTGAAAGCGCGGCGCAGTGCACGTCACCCCAGGAGACTCTCATGTCGAAATCAATTCTTTGCGTGGCACTCGCTGCCGCATTCACCACGGGCTCTGCCATCGCCAAGGACGTCGTCGTCGGCGTGAGCTGGTCCAACTTCCAGGAAGAGCGCTGGAAAACCGACGAGGCCGCCATCAAGGCACAGCTGGAGAAGGCCGGCGACAAGTACATCAGCGCCGATGCCGCCGGCTCGCCGGAAAAGCAGCTGGGCGACATCGACGGCCTGATCGCCAAGGGCGCCAAGGTGCTGATCGTGCTGGCGATGGACAAGGACGCGATCCTGCCCGCCGTCAACAAGGCCACCAAGCAGAAGATCCCAGTGATCGCCTATGACCGCCTGATCGAAGCACCCGGCGTGTTCTACATCACCTTCGACAACAAGGAAGTCGGCCGCATGCAGGCGCGCGCGGTGCTGAAGGCGCAGCCCAAAGGCAACTACGTGATGATCAAGGGCTCGCCCACCGACCCGAACGCCAACTTCCTGCGCGAAGGCCAGCAAGAGATCATCGACGCTGCGGTGAAGAAGGGCGACATCAAAATCGTCGGCGAGGAATACACCGACGGCTGGAAGCCCGAGGTGGCGCAGAAGAACATGGAGCAGATCATCACCAAGAACGCCGGCAAGATCGACGCCGTGGTGGCCTCCAACGACGGCATGGCCGGCGGTGTGGTGGCAGCGCTCACGGCCAAGGGCATCAAGGGCATTCCGGTCTCGGGCCAGGACGGTGACCATGCCGCGCTGAACCGCGTGGCGCTGGGTTCGCAGACCGTGTCGGTGTGGAAGGATTCGCGCGACCTGGGCCGTGAAGCGGCGGCTGCGGCGTCTGCACTGGGCGCGGGCCAGAAGGTGGCCGGCGCGGCCTCGTGGAACGGCGGCGAGAAGAAGATTGCGCTCGACGCGCAGTTCCTGAAGCCGATCCCGGTCACGCAAGAGAACCTCGACCTGGTCGTGAAGGCCGGCTGGATCAAGAAGGACGCACTGTGCAAGGGCGTGGCCGGCGACAAGGTCCCGGCGGCCTGCAAGTAAGCGCAACATCCGGGGCAGCCGCCCCGGAACCGAGCGATGAAAACGCGGGCCGCATGCCCGCGTTTTTTGTTTCTTCCGCGACCGATTGAACTTTGAGAAGGAGACTGCCATGAGTGGTGTTGTGCAATCGCTGCGCCAGGCCGAGCTCGACTGGCGGATGATCCTGATGGGCGGCGTGCTGGTGGCCATCGCACTGGCCTTCAACATGCTGACCGGCGGCATCTTCCTGTCGCCCGAGAACCTCTACAACGTGGCGCAGCAGACGGCGGTGGTGGGCATCGTGGCCACCGTGGTGGTGCTGATCATCGTGGCGCGCCACATCGACCTGTCGGTCGGTTCGGTGATGGGCTTCGTCGGCGTGCTGGTGGCCTACCTGATGTACACCGCCGGCTGGTCGTGGCCGGCGGCTTCGCTGGCCGGGCTGGCGGTGGCGATCCTGGTGTCGGTCTACCAGGGTGCGCTGACGGCGCTGCTGGGTGTGCCGTCGTTCGTCGTCACGCTAGGCGGTTTGATGTCGTTCCGCGGCGCCGCATTCCTGGTCGCCGACGGCAAGACGCAGCCCGTCAACGACGAGTTCTTCCAGCGCCTGGGCGGCGGTTACGACGGTGCGATCGGTGTGACGGCCAGCTGGGTGCTCGCTGTTCTGATGGGCCTGGCCATCGCGTTCGGCGTGGCCAACAAACGCCGCATGCAGCGCCGCTTCGGTGTGCCCAGCAACCCGCTGTGGGTGGACGCGCTGATCGCGGCCGTGCCCATCGTCATCGTGCTCGGTTTTGCGGCGGCGATGAACGCCTACAAGATTCCCAACAAGGACGCGCCGCAAGGCATTCCGATTCCCGTGTTGATCTGGGCCGCGGTGGCGTTGATCCTGTCGTTCATCGTGCGCCGCACCCGCTTCGGGCGCTATGTGTTCGCGATGGGCGGCAACCCCGACGCAGCGGCGCTGGTCGGCATCCCGGTCAAGAAGGTCACCTTGATGCTGTTCGTGCTGCTAGGGGTGCTGATCACCATCGCGTCGATCGTGTCGATTGCGCGGCTGAACGCCGGCACCAATTCGCTGGGCACCGGCATGGAGCTGTACGTCATCGCCGCGGCGGTGATCGGCGGCACCGCGCTGGCGGGCGGCAGCGGGTCGATCGTCGGCTCGGTGCTGGGGGCGCTCATCATGCAGAGCCTGGACAGCGGCATGCTGCTGCTGGACGTGCCCATCGGCCACCGCATGGTCATCATCGGCCAGGTGCTGATCGCGGCCGTCGTGTTCGACGTGCTGTACCGCAAGTGGACCGGGGAGCAATGAGATGACTTCATCCTCCACCCAAACCAAAGCGCCGCTGGTCTCGCTGCGCAACATCTTCAAGGCCTTCGGTGGCGTGCACGCGGTCGAAGACGCCAGCGTCAACCTGCACCCCGGCGAAGTGGTGGCGCTGCTGGGCCACAACGGCGCGGGCAAGTCCACCTTGATGAAGATGCTGGCCGGCGCCTACCCGATCGACAGCGGCGACATCCTGATCCGCGGCGAGAAGGCGCACATCCGCAACCCGGCCGA
>JANNDW010000239.1:0-1918 GCA_031378125.1 Methylibium sp.
GGCGCACGGTGCGTCGGCGCACCGAAAGGCACTCTTCGTAGGTGGCGCAGGGTTGTTCGATGTAGACATCCACAGCGGCCACGGCGGCGGCGATGCGCGCGGCTTCGGCGCGGGTCCAGCCGGTGTTGGCATCTGCGACCAGGATGTCGGCGGCATCGAGGATGGCCCGCGTCTCGTGAATGCGCAGGATGTCGGTGTCGGCGTTGCCGCCCACCTTGAGCTGGAACTTGGTGTAGCCCTCTTTTTTGTAGCCCGCGATCTTGGCGGCCATGGCCTGCGGTGACTCTTGCGAGATGGCGCGGTACAGCGCAATCTTGTCCTGCGCGGCGCCGCCCAGCAGCTTGTAGACCGGCATGCCCGTCACCTTGCCCAGAATGTCCCAGCAGGCGATGTCGATCGGCGCCTTGACGTAAGGGTGGCCGCGCAGAACCGCGTCCATGTGGCGGTTGATGTTGCCGAGATCCAGGGGATCGAGGCCCAGCATCTTGGGGCCCAGCTCGGCCAGGCCGGCGCGCACGCCCAGGGCATAGGCCGGCAGATAGGCCGAGCCGAGCGGGCAGCATTCGGCATAGCCCGTTTTGCCGGCGTCGGTCTCGACGGCGACGACAGTGGAGTCGAACACGTCGACGAAATTGCCGTTGGACCAGCTATACCGGCCCTCGCGCAACGGCAGATCGACCTGCCAATACTTGATGCCTGTGATCTTCATTGCTTCGCCCAGGAGGCATACCAGGTCTTGAAGAGACGGAGCTGGTTTCTGGCAAAGGTCTTCTGGCTTTCCGACAGCACGTCGGTCGGGTTGAAGTGCAGCTCGTACTCGGGGTTGCCTTCGAGCAGCATCAGATACTTGTAGAACAGCACCAGATCGACACCCTCGTCGAAGGTCGAGAGCACTCTCAACGCGGCTTCCAGTTCTTGCGCTTGACTGCGCGCCGCGGTGTCGCCCGTCGCGGCCTTCTGGCACAGCGCGGCCAGATGCAGCACTTCCCTGGGCAGCACATTGCCGATGCCGGTGATGGCACCCGTGGCGCCGCAGTTGACGTAGCCATGGAAGACTTCCGTATCGACACCCACCATCAGGGTCAGCGCTTCCGAGCGGCCGGTGATGTGTTCGGCCGCATAGCTCAGGGCCTCGGCGCTGCCGAATTCCTTGAAGCCGACCAGATGCGGGTACTTCTCGTGCAAATCAAAGAACAACTCGGCTTTGGTCTCGAAGCCGTAGTAGGGGCTGTTGTAGATGACCGCCGGCAGGTTGACCGCGGCCTCGAGAATGCCCGCGAAGTGCGCATGCTGTGCGGCGGTCGAAGATCCGCGCGACAAGACACGCGGTATCACCATCAGGCCTGCAGCGCCCGTCTTCTTGGCATGCGCGGCCAATGCCGCGGCGCGCATGGGGTTCATCGCGCCGGTGCCGACGAAGACCCGAAGGCCGGCACCCACGAGCCGTTCCACGCCCGTCATTCGCTGCTCGTCGGTCAGCAAAGGCCAGTCGCCCATCGATCCGCAATAGATCACGCCCGCCATGCCGGCGGAGACCAGCTCCTTGCCCTTGCGCACGAGCGCATCGAAGTCGGGGGTGCGATCGGCCTTGCACGGCGTCATCAGGGCGGGCATGACGCCCGAAAAAACGTTCTTGCTCATCAATAGCTCCATTGTTGAGACGGCATCCATGATCTTGAAACCCCCGTTCGGGCTGAGCCTGTCGAAGCCCTTCGACAGGCTCAGGGCGAACGGTTCAAGTTGGATCGCGCCGGATCAATAGAAGCAGTGATTGGCAACGCTCCACAAGTAGCTTATATTTTATACAATGTACATGTCAAGCCCAAAAGCTGCCGCCGCCCGCCCGCCCCCAGCGTCGCCGGACACCGACTCGCGCCGCCCGCCCATGAAGCCCCGCCTAGGCCACCGCACCCTCTCC
>JANNDW010000248.1:0-7000 GCA_031378125.1 Methylibium sp.
ATCTTTGCCGGGCGCGAAGTGCAATGGGCGAAACTGCGCTTCACCCCCGACCGCGCCCGCTGGGTGGCCGCCGAAACCTGGCACCCGCTCCAGAAAGGCCGCTTCGATGCCGACGGCCACTGGCTGCTCGACCTGCCCTACGCCGACCCGCGCGAGCTGGTGATGGACATCTTGCGGCATGTGCCGGAGGTGGAGGTGTTGGGGCCGGTGGGGTTGCGGGAGATGGTTGCGGAAAAGTTGCTGGCGGGGGTCGAAAAGATGGGTGGGAGGCTCACGCCATGAGCCTGACGGGTGGGAAGATGATCCAACAGAACACTCGGGATCGAACTGCGATGGATGACAACCACTGGGCGCACACACGGACGGACGCATCGTCCGGCCAGGTGGTCTCTCATGGTCTGCGGGAACACCTCGAAGGAGTTGCCGCACTCGCAGCGATTTTTGCGGAGGAGTTTGGAAAGGATTGGGCTCACCTTGCAGGCTTGTGGCACGACCTGGGTAAGTATCGGGCTGGGTTCCAGACATACATCCGGAAGGTCAACGACGCTCACATTGAGGGAAAGTTGCCCAGCGGCAGCGACAAGACGCATTCGGCCGCCGGTGCCCTGCACGCATTGCACGTCATGGAACGCACGCACGGTCGCGACGGCGCTCGCATCGCAAGGGTGCTTGCCTACGTCATCGCGGGGCACCATGCGGGCCTCGCGAACTGGACTGCCGGCCTGGACAAACGACTGTTGGGCACCGACGCAACGGCCAGCGAGCGCGAATACCACCAAGCACTTCAAGCTTGCACTGACGCCGCCGCCGATCTTCTGAGCCTTCCGACGGCGTTCGATTTGCGCACCGCTTGCGAAGCCATTCCTGGAGTGCGCGGCGGCAATCCGCTCGCGTGGTCGCTGTGGGTGCGAATGCTGTTTTCGGCGCTCGTCGATGCCGACTTTCTTGATACGGAAGCCTTCATGGACCATGGCCGCAGCCAGCGGCGGGATGGTTTTGCACCGATTGATCACTACCTTCGACAACTCGACGGTCACCTTGATGCGAAGACTGCCGACGTCGTCGCGCGGGGGCGCATTGACGACCCGATCATGCGCGCACGAGCAGGTGTGCTGCGCCAGTGCCGCGAAAAGGCCCTGCACGCACCCGGCATCTTCTCGCTGACCGTCCCCACGGGTGGCGGCAAAACGCTTTCGTCGCTCGCATTCGCATTGAGCCACGCCCAGGCTCATGGCAAGCGGCGCGTCATCTATGCCATTCCCTACACCAGCATCATCGAGCAGACGGCCGATGTCTTCGCAGGCATCTTTGGCGAAAGCGCGTTGATCGAGCACCACAGCCAGGCCGACGCCGACGACAGGGATGAAACGCCACGCAGCCGCCTGGCCTGCGAGAACTGGGATGCGCCGCTGATCGTCACTACCAATGTGCAGTTGTTCGAATCGCTGTTCGCTGCACGTACCTCGCGTTGCCGCAAGCTGCACAACATCGCCGGCAGTGTCATCGTCCTTGATGAAGCGCAACTGTTGCCGCCCGACTTTCTACAACCCATCCTCGACACGTTGAACCTGCTCGTGTCCTGCTACGGCGTGACGCTGCTGCTGTGCACCGCCACGCAACCCGCGCTGGGCGAGGTCGGGCGCTTCGACCCGCGCGACGGGCTGCGCGGGCTACCGGCTGCCACGCGCATCATCGATGACGAGGCGGCGCTGTTCGCCGATCTGAAGCGTGTGCGAATCGATTGGCCGCAAGACGTGCACACTGCGCTGTCCACAGATTTGTTGGTGCCCCTACTCGCAGACCACGCGTGTGTTCTGACCATTGTCAACACACGCAAGGATGCCGCAGAGATAGTCGCCGCGCTCGACGGCGCCACAGGTGACAAGGCCTTGCATCTCTCTGCCGCCATGTGTGGCCAACATCGCGCCGACACCATCCGCGAAATTCACGAACGTCTCGATGCTCGGCGCGAGAAGCGCGATACGCGGCCTCTGCGTGTGGTCAGCACCCAGCTCGTGGAAGCCGGCGTCGATATCGACTTCCCCGTCGTGTTCCGTGCTCTGGCTGGGCTGGATTCAGTTGCCCAGGCAGCGGGCCGGTGCAATCGAGAAGGACTCGTAACCGAAGGGCGCGTCGTCGTCTTCGTGCGCGCGGTGCCTGCAGCGCTTCAGCAAGTTCGCGCTGGGGTTGACGCTACACGCAGCACGCTCGCAGAGGGCGTTGCTGATGCACTGGCGCCTTCCGCTTTCGAACGCTACTTCCCGCTGTACTACGCAGCCTTTGCCAGCCGTGACAAGCACGATATCAACGGGTATCTGCACAGCAACCCCGATCTGGCTTTCGAATTTCGGACCGCAGCAGAGAAATTCCGGCTGGTGGACGATGAAGATCAGGCTACGGTCATCGTGCCCTACGAGAGCACGAACCCGCGTGCGGCACGCTTCGAGCCACTGATCAGCCAGCTTCGCAGTGGTGACACCCACCGCTGGTTGCTGCGCAAGTTGCAGCGCTTCACGGTCAACGTGCGGAAGTCCGACGTGGAGAAGTGGCAGCGTCGCGGCGACGTAAAGGAAGTGCAACCAGGGCTGTACCTCTTGATCGACACTCTGCGCTATGACGACTGGTTTGGCCTGAAGCCTGAGGGCAAGCCTCTGTCGGCAGCCAGCCTTGTGCCATGAACAACCAGAAGGTAGACCATGCCCATGAAGCGTTACTGCCTTGAGATCACCGGCGAGTTCGCCTGTTTCACTCGACCGGAGATGAAGGTCGAGCGGGTTTCCTATGACGTGATCACGCCCTCGGCCGCGCGGGCGGTGTTCGAGGCCATCTTCTGGAAGCCAGCTGTCCGCTGGCATGTCCGGCGCATCGAGGTGCTGCGGCCCATCAAGTGGATCAACCTGCGGCGCAATGAAGTGGCATCCGTCATCTCGACGCGAAACGTGCAACAGGCGATGACCGCGGGCGAAGGCAACCTTGCGATCTACGTCGAGGACGACCGCCAACAACGTGCCGGGCTGTTTCTGCGCGACGTGGCGTACCGGGTGCATGCCGACCTGGAAGTTCGCGACGACCGCAACGACCCTGAGCCGCCGCAAAAGTTCTTCAGCATGTTCGAGCGGCGGGCCCAGGCTGGCCAGGTGGTGAACCAGCCGTATCTCGGCTGCCGCGAGTTTGCCGCTCGCGTGCGGCTGGTCAACAAACTCGACGGCGAACCCGCGCCCATCGCCGAGACCCGCGAACTCGGCTGGATGCTTCGTGATCTCGACTTCAGCGCGCCGGCCGATCCACAGCCGGTGTTCTTTCGCGCACAGATGAATGCCGGTGTGATTGAGGTGAATGCACTGGGAGACGCAAGATGATCTTGCAGGAGTTGGTGCGGTACTACGACCGCCAGCGGGCGCTGCCCGACAGCGACATCGCCCCACCAGGCTGGGTCCGCCGACCGCTGGACTACGTGCTCGTGCTTCGTGGCGATGGCGAGTGCGTGAATCTTCTGACCCAGTTCACCCTCGAGAAGGGAAAGAGGCTTGCAAGGGCGGCGCTGTTGCCAGCCATCGGCAAGCAGGCGCTCAAGCACACCAACAGTGGAAAAGACGCCAACCTGCTTTGGGACAACGCCAGCTTTGTTCTGGGCTGGGGCGACCACAAAGCAAGCAAGTTGAACAGCTTCATCGAGGCGCTTCAGCAGTGGTTCCCTAACGAAGATGACGAAGGCGTCCGCGCCGTTCTGCGATTCCTCGGTTCCATTCGGCAACAACCTGAGCAGGTGCGTTCTCTCATCGAGAAGTTTGGTGTCCTTGCGGACTTCGAGCAGCGAGACCCCACCTTGGCATTTAAGCTTCTCGGGGACGGCGCTGGCCTTGTGCATGAGCGAGAGGCTTTGCGCCATTCCTATGCGAAACGCAGCGCCGGCGCAGGGGCTGACGCAACGCGTGGCAACTGCCTGATCAGTGGAGCGCGCGGCGTTGCGCTGGCCGACAACGAAACCGTCATCAAAGGCGTCTGGGGCGCACAGTCGTCCGGCGCCAACCTGATCTCATTCAACGCAGCCTCGTTCGAGTCCTACGGCAAGCGGGACCGCAATGGAGAGAACGCGCCCGTCAGCGCCGAGGCATCGGCGGCCTACTCCACCGCACTGAACCACCTGCTTGGCTCGCCGCGCAGCAGGGTGCAAGTTGGAGATGCCTCAACCATCTTCTGGGCAGACCGCTCGACCCCCTTCGAATCTTTGCTCGCCGATCTCTTTGGTGAGAACAAAGACGATCCCGCCCGCGGCACAAGGACCGTGCAAGCCCTCCATGAAGCGATCAAGACCGGTCAGCTCCCGGTCGGCGAAGACGGCGCGCAGTTCTACGTGCTCGGCCTGGCACCCAACGCCGCACGTATTGGCGTCAGGTTCTGGCTCAAAGCGCCCTTGGCTCAACTGGCACCCCGCGTGCTGCGCCACTTTGACGACTTGAAGGTCGTGCGCCGGTACGACAGCGACCCGCTCACCCCGTCGCTGTTTCGCCTGCTGTCCAGCCTGGCGCTGCAAGGCAAGCTCGACAACGTGCCACCAACGTTGGCGGGCGAATGGATGCGCACCATTCTCGAGGGCCTGCCCTACCCCATCACCTTGCTCAACGCCGCAGTGAACCGATGCAAGGCGGAACAAGACGTGACCTACCTGCGCGCCGCAGTTCTCAAAGCCTGGCTCAACAGCGAGCACCGGCACGCCAACCCCGAAACCCCGCTGGTCGAACAGCACTTCAAGGAGAGTCTCGACATGGAGCAAAGCGACACCCCCTATCTGCTCGGGCGGCTGTTTGCCGTCCTGGAGCGTGTGCAAGAGGAATCAGCCCGCCCCGCGAAGCTGAACAGCACCATTCGTGACCGCTACTACGGTGCGGCATCCACAACACCCGTGGCGGTGTTCACGACGCTGCTGCGCCTCAAGAACGCGCACATGAAAAAGCTCGGCCGGGGTTCGACGATCCGATTCGAAAAACTCATCGGCGAGATCTCCGGAACGGTGGAACACCCCCGGCTCAAAGATTTCCCGCGCCAGCTCACGCTTCACGAGCAGGGCCGCTTCGCACTGGGCTACTACCACCAGCGCCAGGATTTCTACGCCAGCAAACAAGACATCGATGCTCAACCTGAAGAAGTTTCGGAGGACAACTGACCATGACTCTCGCCAACCGCTATGACTTCGTGCTGCTGTTCGACGTGAAAGACGGCAACCCCAACGGTGACCCCGATGCCGGCAACATGCCTCGCCTTGACGCGGAAACCGGGCACGGCTTGGTGACCGATGTGTCGCTCAAGCGCAAGGTGCGCAACTATGTGGGGCTGGTGAATGAATGCAAACCGCCCTACGACATCTACATCAAGGAGAAGGGTGTGCTCGAACGCACGCACCGCGCCGCCTATGAAGCGATTGGTGCCACCAGCGAACTGGCAGACGAGGCCGACAAAGACGACAAGAAAAAGGCCAAACGCAAAGGCAGCGAAGACAGCGTTCGCAAGGCACGCGAATGGATCTGCAAGAACTTCTTCGACGTTCGCACTTTCGGCGCGGTCATGTCCACGGGCGTGAACTGTGGCCAGGTACGCGGCCCGGTTCAAATGACGTTTGCCCGCTCAATCGACCCCATCGTGGCCAGCGAACATTCGATCACCCGCATGGCTGTAGCCACCGAAAAGGAAGCAGCAGCGCAAGACGGCGACAACCGCACCATGGGCCGCAAGCACACCGTGCCTTACGGCTTGTACCGCGCACACGGGTTTGTGTCGGCCTTCCTCGCCAACCAGACCGGGTTCTCCGCTGACGACCTCGAACTGTTCTTCAAGTCACTCGAAGATATGTTCGAACACGACCGATCGGCCGCGCGGGGCCAGATGGCCACGCAGGCCCTGTACGTTTTCGAGCACAAGGACAAACTGGGGAACGCACACGCCCATGCTCTGTTCGACCGGGTTGGAGTCCGGCGAAACGCCAGCGTTGAGGTGGCGCGGAGCTTCTCGGACTATGCCGTATCGATTGACGAGACCGGCATGCCAAGCGGTGTCAGGTTGATCCGAAGGACGGGCTGACAGCCACTACCGCCCCGCCCAATACCCCGGCTCCCTGCTCTGATGCGCCACCGCGATCACGCTGATCACTTCGCCTTGCACGCGGTACACGAGCGTGTAGGGATAGTCCTTCAGAGGCCAGGTTCGCACGCCCGGGTAGCTGGGGGTGCCAGGCCGTGGCATGAAAGCCAGCAGGCGCAGCGCACGTTGCACGGCTCATTCAAACTGTTCGGCGACCGCGGGGCCGCCGTCGGCCAAGTACCACTGAGTGGCGTCCAGAAGCTTCCGTTCGGCCAAACGCCGAAACTTGTGCATCACTTGTTGGCGTCGTGCGCCTCGATCAAGGCGCGCATCTTGGCGAACACCTGTTCGGCGGGAATGCCTTCAATAAGGCCAGCGTCCATTTCTGCCACGCGGCGCGCGATCTCTGCCTCCCAGGCAGGATGCAGGGGCGGGGGCGGCGCTGCGGCGTCGATCAGGCGTTCGATCAACTCGGCACGCTCTTGCGCTGTGAGTTGCAAGGCAGCAGCTTCGACGGTTTCCAACGATGCATTCATGGTGCACTCCGGTGCTGGTGAACGGCCAGTTTGGCCATCATTCCTTCAGCCGGCTTCGTCATGCTGAATCCAACAACTTCACCCGCCCCCCGAGCCCCGCCGCATCAACCGCATGGCAGCGCGCATGAAGCCGCCGGTCTGCGGTCACCAGCGGCGCATCGATTCGCTGGGCCAATGCCAGGTAGAAGCAGTCGTAGGCCGGGTGTTGCAGTTGCAGCGCCAGCGCAAGGGCGTCGGCCAGCAGGCTGGCGCTGTCGTGCACTTGCAGCGGCACTTGCAGAAGCCAGCGAGCACCCATCTGCGTGGCGCTGGCGTCCATCTCGCCGCGCAGTTGCTTCTTCCACAAGATATTGCCCACCTCGGCAAACAGCAGGTCAGGCACGAGCAGT
>JANNDW010000268.1:0-5110 GCA_031378125.1 Methylibium sp.
GTGCATGAACAACAACTTTCCGCGCGATACGATTTATGTCAGCACGATCGGCCTGAGCCAGATTGCCGGTGCGCAGTTCCTGCATGTGTTCGGCCCGCGCCAGTGGATCAACTGCGGCCAGGCCGGCCCGCTGGGCTGGACGATTCCGGCCGCGTTGGGCGTGCGTGCGGCAGACCCGGCGCGCACCATCGTCGCGCTGTCGGGCGACTACGACTTCCAGTTCATGATCGAAGAGCTGGCGGTCGGGGCGCAGTTCAAGCTGCCCTACATCCACATGGTGGTCAACAACTCCTACCTGGGGTTGATCCGCCAGTCGCAGCGCGGCTTCAGCATGGACTATTGCGTGCAGCTCGGCTTCGACAACATCAACGCGCCCGAGCTTGAAGGTTATGGCGTGGACCACAAGGCGGTGGTCGAGGGGCTGGGCTGCAAGGCCATTCGCGTGTACAAGCAGGAAGAGATCGCCCCCGCCATCAAGCAGGCGCAACAGTGGATCACCGAATTCAGCGTGCCGGTGGTCATCGAGGTGATGCTGGAGCGGGTGACCAACATTTCGATGGGCACCGAGATCGACGCGATCAACGAGTTCGAGGAACTGGCGCTGGACCCCAGCGACGCGCCAACCGCGGTAGGCTTGCTCGACTGACCTGGCCTCCCGCGAAAGGAATCACACCATGCCCCGCTTTGCCGCCAACCTGACGATGCTCTTCAACGAGGTGCCGTTTCTGGACCGCTTCGAGCGTGCCGCGCGCGCCGGTTTTGAGAGTGTCGAGTTTCTGTTTCCCTACGCCTACCCGGTGGCCGAGCTGAAGTCGCGGCTGGAGGGCTTTCGCCTCAAGCTGGTGTTGCACAACCTGCCCGCGGGCGATTGGGACGCCGGCGAGCGTGGCATCGCCTGCCTGCCCGATCGCGTCGACGAATTTCGCGAAGGCGTGGGGCGCGCCATCGAGTACGCCACCGCGCTGGGTGTGCCGCAGGTGAATTGCCTGGCCGGCAAGACCCCGCTGGGCGCAACCGACGACCTGCTGCGCAAGACCTTTGTGGCCAACCTGCGCTACGCCGCGGCCGAGCTGAAAAAGGCCAAACTGAAGCTGCTGATCGAGCCGATCAACACCTTCGACATTCCGGGCTTCTTTTTGAACCGCAGTGCGCAGGCGATAGCGATCATGGACGAGGTGGCGAATGACCCAAAAGCCGACAACCTGTTCCTGCAATACGACATCTACCACGCCCAGCGCATGGAGGGCGAGCTCGCCGCCAGCTTGAGCAAACACCTGGCGCGCATTGCCCATGTGCAGGTGGCCGACAATCCGGGCCGCAACGAACCGGGCAGCGGCGAGATCAACTACGGGTTTTTGTTCGCCCACCTGGACCGCATTGGCTACCAAGGCAGTGTGGGTTGCGAATACAAACCGGCCGGCGCCACCGAGGCCGGCCTCAAGTGGCTGGAGGCCGCGCGCCGGCAGTTGCCCGCATTGAAATGAACTTCACGACACCGCAGCAGGAATTCACACCATGACCAAGACGAGCGTCAAAGTAGGCTTCATCGGCCTGGGCATCATGGGCGCGCCCATGGCCGTAAATTTACTCAAGGCCGGCCACCCGCTTTGGGTGTTCACGCACGGCAAGCTGCGGCCCGAGATCACCGAGGCCGGTGCCACCGCGTGCGCCAGCGCCAAGTCGGTGGCTCAGCAGGCCGACATCATTTTCACGATGGTGCCCGACACGCCCGATGTGGAAGCGGTGCTGTTCGGTGAAGAGGGCGTTGCCGCCGGCTTGAGCAAGGGCAAAACCGTCGTCGACATGAGTTCGATCTCGCCGATCGAGACCAAGCAGTTTGCCAAGAAAATCAACGCGCTGGGTTGCGACTACCTGGACGCGCCGGTGTCGGGCGGTGAGGTCGGTGCCAAGGCGGCGTCGCTCACCATCATGGTGGGCGGGCCCGACGGCGCGTTCGAGCGCGTCAAGCCGCTGTTCGAGCTGATGGGCAAGAACATCACGCTGGTGGGCGGCAATGGCGACGGGCAGACCTGCAAGGTGGCCAACCAGATCATCGTGGCGCTCAACATCGCGGCGGTCGGCGAAGCGCTGCTGTTCGCTTCCAAGGCCGGTGCCGACCCGGCGCGCGTGCGCCAGGCGTTGATGGGCGGCTTTGCCGCCTCGCGCATTCTGGAGGTGCATGGCGAGCGCATGGTCAAGCGCACTTTCGCACCCGGCTTTCGCATCGGCCTGCACCAGAAGGACCTGGGTCTGGCGCTGGCCGGTGCGCGGGCGCTGGGGGTGTCGCTGCCGCAAACCGCGGGGGCTGCGCAACTGATGCAGGCGTGTGCCGCCAACGGCATGCAAGACCTCGACCATTCGGCGCTGGTGCGGGCCCTGGAGATCATGGCCAATCACCAGGTGGCCCCCGACCCCAAGACCTGATCCCTCCTCAATGCAGACGATGGCCGTCTGACCCGGACGCACGGGCCCATTGAAAACGCCCACCGAATCGGCTGACAATGAACGTATGAGCAAGCCCTCGCCCGACACGGATCCGCGTGGTTTTCTACGCTCTTTGTACGACGCGGCGGTGGCCCGGGCGCTGCCGGCCGAGGTTATCGCCGCGAGCCTGCCCGAGCCGCCGAAGGGCCGCACGCTCGTGATCGGCGCCGGCAAAGCCGGTGGCGCGATGGCCGCCGCGGTGGACGCGCTGTGGCCGCGTGAAGCGCCGCTGTCGGGCCTGGTGGTCACGCGCTACGACCACGTGCCGCCCGCCTACCGCCTGAAGCCCGGGCGCATCGAGGTTGTCGAAGCCGCGCACCCGGTTCCCGACGAAGCCGGGCGCAAGGCCGCAGAACGCATCGCCAAGCTGACCCACGGCCTGAGTGCCGATGACCTGGTGCTGTGCCTGATCTCCGGCGGCGGCTCGGCGCTGCTTTCACTGCCCGCCAAGGGCATCACGCTGGAAGACAAGCAGGCCATCAACAAGGCCTTGCTGAAAAGCGGGGCGGCCATCGACGAGATGAACTGCGTGCGCAAACACCTCTCCGGCATCAAGGGCGGCAGGCTGGCCGCGATGTGCGCACCGGCCCGGGTGGTGACGCTGTTGATCAGCGACGTGCCTGGCGACGCCCCCGAAGTGATCGCCAGCGGCCCCACCGTGCCCGACCCCACGACCTGCGCCGACGCGCTGCGCATCCTGACGCGCTACGGCATCGCCATTGCGCCGGCCGCGCTTGCCGGGCTGCAAAGCGGCGCGTTCGAATCGATCAAGCCGGGTGATGCACGCTTTGCCGAGCATCGAGTCCAGCTGATCGCCACGCCGCAAGAGTCGCTCGAAGCCGCGGCCGCGCTGGCCCGCGGCGCGGGCATTGAGGCGCACATCCTCAGCGACCAGATCGAAGGCGAGTCGCGCGAGATCGGCAAGATGCACGCGGCGCTGGCGCGCCAGATCGCCACCCGCGGCCAACCCTTTTCCCGGCCGTGCGTGGTGTTGTCGGGCGGCGAGACCACGGTGACGGTGAACGCCAAAGGCGGGCGGGGCGGCCGCGCCACCGAGTTCTTGCTCGGCTGCGCCATCGCATTGCAGAGCGAGCGCGGGGTGTATGTTTTGGCGGCCGATACCGATGGCATCGACGGCATGGAAGACAACGCCGGCGCCATCGTCACGCCGAGCACGCTGGTTCGCGCCAAAGAGGCCGGCCTGAAGGCCGCCGACTTCCTGGACCGCAACGACGCCTACAGCTTCTTCCAGCATTTGGGCGACCTGGTGGTGCCGGGACCGACGTTCACCAACGTCAACGATTTTCGGGCGTTGCTGATTCTCTAAGCGCTGGTCGTGCGCTGGTCGTGCGCTGGTCGTGCGCATGGTCAGCGCTTGATCGCGCGCTGCCCCGGAGCGCGCAGCGGGGTTGCCTCGCAAGGGTACTTCCTGAGTCATTGCAGTTGCACCGCCCCTATGATTCGCGGCAGGGCGCGCACCCGGTGCCGCGCGCTCCTCAACCTCGATTCGGGAGTGGCTGCTATGAATTTCAAATTGCTCGCAACGCTGGCCTGGATGGGAAGCGCGCTGATGGTTTCCGGGCAGGCGGCGGCCCAGGAGACGCTCACCGTCTGGTGGGGCAAGGGCTTCTACAAAGCCGAAGACGACGCGCTCTACGCCGCCATCAAGAAGTTCGAGGCCAAGTACCCGAAGGTCAAGGTCGACTTGTCGTTGTATGCGCCGCAAGAGATGATTCCGAAGTCGGTGGCCGCACTCGATGCCGGCAACCCGCCCGACGTGGCCTATGGCGACGTGTACGACTTCCAGGTCACTGCCAAGTGGGCCTACGACGGCAAGCTCGAAGACATCTCCAGCGTGATCGACCCGCTGCGTGCCAGGTTCGAGCCGTCGGCGCTGTCGACCACCTTCCTCTACAACAACGCCAACCAGAGCCGCGCGTACTACGCCTTCCCGATCAAGCAGCAGACCATGCACATCCAGTACTGGAAAGACATGCTGGCCGAGGCGGGCTTCAAAGACAGCGACATCCCGAAAGACTGGAAGGGCTACTGGGACTTCTGGTGCGACAAGGTGCAGGCCGGCTACCGCCAGAAAAGCGGCAACCGCGCGTTCGGCACCGGCTTCCCGATGGGCGTGGATTCGAGCGATTCATTCTTCTCGTTCCTCACCTTCATGGACGCCTACAACGTCAAGCTGGTCAGCGATTCGGGCAAGGTGCAGGTCGACGACCCGGCGGTGCGCCAGGGCCTCATCAACGCATTGACCGACTACACGGCGGTCTACACCAAGGGCTGCACGCCGCCCTCGGCCACCAACTGGAAAGACCCGGACAACAACGTCGCGTTCCACAACAAGACGATCGTGTTGACGCACAACGCGACCATCTCGATCGCCGCCAAGTGGCTGGACGACATGAACAACGCCACCCTCACCGAGGCGCAGCGTGCCACCGCCAAGGCCAACTACACCGAGAAGATCGCCACTGCCGGCTTCCCGAACAAGCCCGACGGCAGCAAGATGACCTATCGCGCCGCGGTCAAGACCGGCGTGATCTTCAAGGACGCCAAGAACAAGGCCGCTGCCAAGCAGTTCGTCGCCTTCATGCTCGACGAAGCCAACCTCACG
>JANNDW010000383.1:0-2262 GCA_031378125.1 Methylibium sp.
CGGGCAGGGCGGTTTTGGCTACGACCCGTTGATGTTCATTCCCGCGTTCGGCAGATCCGTGGCGCAGCTGAGTTCGGACGTGAAGAACGCGCACAGCCACCGGGCCATCGCAGCGCGCCAGATGCTGGCGCTGATGCGCGAGGTCTGGCGCCTTGATTGAGATCGCGAACGCTTTGGGCCGGGCCGGGCCGGCTCCGGAGTCGGCCGATCAGCGCCTGGCGCGCTACATGCGCCCAGGCACCTTGTCGCTGGCCGCGCTGCCGCCGCTCGCGTTGTACGTGCACCTGCCCTGGTGCCTGAAAAAATGCCCGTACTGCGACTTCAATTCCCACCAGTGGAGCCATGTTGGGCTTGATGGCGGCGGACCGCCCGAAGCGCGCTACCTGGACGCGCTGCGCTGCGATCTTGAAGCGGCTTTGCCGTTCATCTGGGGGCGCCGCATTCACAGCATCTTCATTGGCGGCGGCACGCCCAGCCTGTTTTCGCCCGAGGGCATCGACCGCCTGCTGGCCGACATTCGAGCGCGCTTGCCGCTGGAGCCCGGCCTTGAAATCACGCTTGAGGCCAACCCCGGCACCTTCGAGCGCGACCGCTTTCGCGCCTACCGCGCGGCTGGCGTCACGCGCTTGTCGGTCGGCGTGCAGAGTTTCGACGACGACAAACTGAAGGCGCTGGGCCGGGTTCACGACAGCGCGCAGGCGATCGCCGCGGTCGAAGAGGCCAGCGAGGCGTTCGACACCTTCAACCTCGACCTGATGTACGCCTTGCCGGACCAATCGGTCGCGCAATTCGAGCTTGATCTGGCGCGCGCACTCGCGTTCAAGCCACCGCACCTGTCGGTCTATCACCTGACCATCGAGGCGAACACGCTGTTCGCCAAGCACCCGCCTGCCGTGCCCGATGACGACACCGCCTTCGAGATGCTCGACCGCATCACCGAGCGCACCGCCGCGGCGGGCATCGAGCGCTACGAAGTCTCGGCTTTCGCGCGCGCGGGCCACCGCTGCCAGCACAACCTGAATTACTGGCAGTTCGGCGACTATCTGGGGCTGGGCGCCGGCGCGCACAGCAAGATCTCGTTCCCGCACCGGGTGGTGCGCCAGGTGCGCTTTCGCGACCCGGCCAGCTACATGCTGAACGCACTGGCCGGCCACGCCATTTCGCAGGACGAAGAGGTGGCGCGCGATCAGCTGCCGTTCGAATTCATGCTCAACGCGCTTCGCCTGCGCGAGGGCTTCGAGTTGGCTCGATTCGCAGAGCGCACCGGGCTGCCGCTGGCGGCCATTCAGCGCGGGCTTGATATCGCCGAATCCAGGGCGCTGATTGCGCGAGACCTGCGGTCGGTCACGGCCACGCCGAGAGGCTTCGATCTGCTCAACGATCTGCAGGCGCTGTTTCTCTGAACCGCTGTCGGGCCAGCGCAGTTTGTTACACACAAATTGCCGTCGACCTGTGCTGCATCGCACGCACATGTGCGTGCATCGAACCGCTGCCGCACGCTTGCCCGCTGCTAGACTGTTGCGATACCGTCTGATCCGTGAGCGCCAAACCTTACCCCCTTGCCCCCGACGCGTCGACCTTGCGTCTGGATGCGGCGCTTCAATTGCTGGAGCAGTCGGGTCACGTCTTGCCGAGCTTGCACGCCTTGGGCCGCGCCGGGTGGCTGCAGGCGGTGGTCGACGCGCTGTGCGAACTGTCCAGCCAGGATCCGCTCACCGGCCTGGCCAATCGGCGCCATTTCGAGTTGGCGCTCGACCGCGAGATCGACCGGGTTGCGCGCGCTGGTGAGCCGGCCCTGGTGCTGATGGTGGACATCGATCATTTCAAGCGTGTCAACGACACCTACGGCCACGCCATCGGCGACCTGGTGCTCAAGTCGGTGGCGCATGTGCTGCAGGGCTGCATCCGCCCGATGGACACGGTCTCAAGAATTGGCGGCGAGGAGTTCGCCATCATCCTGCCCAACTGCCCGCTGGATTTCGGCCAGACTGCCGCCGAGCGCGTGCGCCTCAAGGTGCAGAACCGGTCGGTGCTGGTGGCACCCGGGCAGGAGGTGTCGGTGACCGTCAGCATTGGCGGAGCCTTTGCGCCGCAATGGGCGCGCATCCCGGCGCAGCAGTGGCTGTCGCGGGCCGACCAGCAGCTCTATCTGGCCAAGAGCGAAGGGCGCAATCGCACGCGCCTTGAGGAGCCGCCGACGCTGCCGTCCGACACCGAAGGACGCCCCGCGTTGTTCGACACGTCCTGGTTCCACGAGGTTAA
>JANNDW010000446.1:0-2714 GCA_031378125.1 Methylibium sp.
GGCAAGTCGCCCAGCAAGGGCCAGCTGCCGTTCTCGACCGACTGGTTCATGACCTGGCAGCCCAACATCCATGCGAGCCTCTTCCTCAACATCCACGAGTACCTGAACAAGGTGGCCGAGCTGGACGAGATCGACGCCGTCATCAAGGCCTACCAGCTCTACCAGGAGCAGACCACGGCGCAGGGCCTGGAGGCGCTGCTGTCGGTCACGCGCGCCTGGCGGCTGGTGAAGTTCATCGACAACGGCATGCTCAGCATGACCAAATGCTCCAAGTGCGGCGGCCTCTTCGTGACCCACCCGCACGAGATCGCCAAACACTATGTGTGCGGCCTGTGCTGCCCGCCGGCGCGTGCCGGCAAGGGCTCGGCAGCGGGCGGAATCCAGTTGCACTGATGGGGCTTGAGGCGCGGCGCTCCGAATTCCGCTCAAGTCTGTCTTGCGCGCACCGATATCCAAGCCAAGACGCATCGATTTCTTGCTTGTCTCCTCCTGGCACATCTGAGTGCCCTTCCAGGCGGACCTTTCGGGGCCCGCCTTTTTTTTGGTGCGCCCGGCGGGGCACATTCAAGTCTGGGCCGATGCGCCGAAATGGCCGGTCAATGGCGCATTGATGTCCGCATCGGCGCGGACGGGCCGCAACCAGACTCAAGGCAAGGTCCACAGCGTCGATATGGCTGCAGACACAGTCCGCCACCGCAGGGTGGCCCAACTATTCCGGACACCAACAACATGTTCGTTCTCGTCGGCTGGGGCCTGGCTCTGGTCTGTATCTTCGGGGTCTACATCGCGCACGGCGGCAACATCAGCGTCATCCTGAGCGCCTTGCCGTTCGAGCTGATCACGATTCTCGGTGCCGCGCTGGGCGCCTTCCTGGCCAACAACCAGATGAAGGTCATCAAGGCCTCGCTCTCGGGCCTGGGCATTGCTTCAAGGGCAGCAAGTTCAGCAAGGCGCGCTACATGGAGCTGCTGGCGCTGCTGTTCGACATTCTGCAAAAGGCCCGCAAGGAAGGGTTGATGTCGATCGAGGCCGATGTCGAAAGCCCACACGATTCGGCGCTGTTCAAGAAGTACCCCACCGTGGGCACCGACCACCACGTGGTGGAGTTCATCACCGACTACCTGCGCATGATGGTCACCGGCAACCTGAACGCGCACGAGATCGAAAGCCTGATGGACAGCGAGATCGAGACCCACCACAACGAAGAACATGCCGCGGTCGCGGCCATCGCGCGCCTGGCCGGCGGGTTGCCGGCCTTCGGCATCGTGGCGGCCGTGCTGGGGGTCGTCAACACCATGGGCTCGGTGGGCCAGCCACCGGCCGTGCTGGGCGGCATGATCGGCTCCGCGCTGGTAGGCACCTTCCTGGGCATCTTGCTGGCCTATGGCTTTGTCGAGCCGCTCGGCGGCCTGCTGGAGCAAAAGGTCGAAGACGGCTCCAAGGAGCTGCAGTGCATCAAGACCACGCTGCTGGCCAGCATGCAGGGCTACGCACCGCAGGTGGCGGTGGAGTTCGGCCGCAAGGTGCTGTATTCGGGTGACCGGCCGACCTTCTCCGAACTCGAAGGCCATGTGAAGGGCAAGAAGTGAAGCATGCACTGACCACGTCGCACGCAGGAACGCTCGGTCCAGCGCCGGGCCGCTCCCAAGCGGACCGAACTCCCCCTTGGGGGGGCGACGCCGTACTCGGCGTCTTGGGGGCTCACCATGGCCGGTGACTCGAAGAAGCTGCAGCCGATCATCATCAAGCGCATCAAGAAGGGCGGGCACGCGGCCCATGGCGGTGCGTGGAAGATCGCCTACGCCGACTTCGTGACTGCGATGATGGCCTTCTTCCTGCTGATGTGGCTGCTGGGCTCGGTCACCGAAGGCGACAAGAAAGGCATTGCCGACTACTTCAATACGCCGCTGAAGGTGGCGCTGCTGAAATCGGGCAGCGGCTCGGGCGATTCTTCGCATGTCATCAAGGGCGGCGGACAGGATCTGTCGCGCACCAGCGGGCAGGTCAAGAACGGCGATATCGAGGCCGAGCGCAAGACGATCAACCTGCAGGCACTCAAGGCCGAGCACCGCAGGCAGGAAATGGAGCGCTTGCAGGCGCTCAAGGACAAGGTCGAGGATGTGCTGGCTGCCAACCCCAAGCTGGCCGCGATGAAGTCGCAGATCCGCCTGGACATGGTGCGTGACGGCTTGCGCATCCAGATCGTCGACGAAAACGGCCGGCCGATGTTCGACAGCGGCAGCGCCTTCGTCAAATCCTATATGCGCGAGCTGCTGGCCAACATTGGCGCGGTGCTGGCCGAGGTACCCAATCGGCTGACGCTGGAAGGGCACACCGACGCGACGCCATTCGGTGACGGCGACCGGGGCTACAGCAACTGGGAGCTGTCGTCGGACCGCGCCAATGCGTCGCGCCGCGAGCTGATCAACGGCGGCCTGCCGGACGGCCGGGTGCTGCGCGTACTGGGCCTGGCGTCGAGCTCGCTGTTCGACGCCAAGGAACCGCAGAGCCCGGTCAATCGGCGCATCAGCATCATCGTGATGAACCGGGAAGCCGAGGAGCGGCTGTCTCCAAGCGCCCAGACGGAGCCCGAGATCGACGCGCAGGACAAGCCCCCCGCAATGGCCACCACCGCGGCTCGATAGCGCGATGGTGATTCACTGAAGGACAAGCCTCCGTGGCCGACGTCCTGAGTTCAACCCCGCGAGGTACGA
>JANNDW010000449.1:0-3011 GCA_031378125.1 Methylibium sp.
GGAGTGCTGAGGCGGTGGCGGCAGCAGGCCGGCGGACCGGCGCACTGCGGACCCTATTGGGACGAGTGGGAGCGGTTGCTGACGCGCGGGATCGATGCAGTGGAAGGCGTGGCCTGTGCACCGACGGACCATGCAGCAACGCTGCGCAGCGTGTCTCCGTTGGGTCGGTTCATCACACCTGCCGAACGGAACCATTTGCTCAAGCAGGCGCGCGAAACGGCATGAAGCGAGAGGAACTGGAGCACGTGCCGAGGGCCTCTGCGGCCATCACCACCGACCACTCGTTTGTCGTGATCGGCAGCCAGGCGGTGCTGCTCCCCTACCCGGATGCGCCGGCAGAGCTTCTGATGTCGAACGAGTTGGACCTGTACCCCGCGATGCACCCCGAGCGTTCGGAACTGATCGCCGGTGCGATCGGCGAGTTGTCGATGTTCCACGACACGTTCGGCTACCACGCCGACGGTGTGAGCCCCGACACGGCGAAGATGCCCGCCGACTGGATGACGTTTGCAACCCTTCACTACATCGGTGACCTCACTGTCGTGTGCCCCGACCTGCACGACATTGCGGTGGCGAAGTGCGTGGCCGGACGCGACAAGGACGCAGAGTGGATTCGCGCGCTGCTGCGCCACGGGATGATCGATGCGGGCCGCTTCGTCGAACGCTTGCGTGCCCTCGATCCCGCCGCCCACCCCATTGAGCGACTCGTCGCCTGGGCCCAACTCCGCGCCCGCGAAGCTCAAGCCGCATCGTCATGAAACTCATCATCCTCGACCGCGACGGCACCATCAACGAAGACCGGGACGACTTCGTCAAATCGCCCGACGAATGGGTGCCGCTGCCGGGTGCGCTGGAGGCCGTGGCAAGGCTCAACCACGCGGGCTGGCACACGGTGCTGGCGACCAACCAATCGGGGCTGGGGCGTGGGCTGTTCGACATGAGCACGCTCAACGCCATTCACCTGAAGATGAACCACGCGCTGGCCAAGCTCGGCGGGCGCATCGATGCGGTGTTCTTTTGTCCGCACGCGCCCACCGAGATTTGCAACTGCCGCAAGCCGCTGCCGGGAATGTTCGAGTTGATCGGCGAGCGCTATGGGGTGCACTTGAAAGACGTGCCCACGGTCGGCGATTCGCTGCGCGACCTGCAGGCCGGCGCCGCGGCGGGCTGCCCGCCCCACCTGGTGTGCACCGGCAACGCCGCGCAGCTCGATGCCGCGCAGGTCGAGCACCTGCGCACCTTGGTGCCCGGCACCCAGGTGCATGCCGACCTGGCTGCGTTTGCGGCGCATCTGATCGAGCGCCAGCGCAGGGAGCATGGCGATTCTGGCGAATCGGACTCGGGCTACGCGGCGGGGACCTGATGCGCAACTTCTTCCCTGCGATTCGTTCGCTGCTGTTCGTGCTGTTCCTCGCGGTCAGCGTGGTTCCGTGGGCGCTGGCGGTGCTGGTGGTGTCGATGTTCACGCGCGGCAACACGGTGTATTGGCTTTGTGTCGGGTGGCTGCGCACGGCAATCGCCGCTGCCCGTGTGATTTGCGGCGTGCGCGCGCGCCTGCGGGGCATGGAGAATTTGCCCGACGAACCGGTCGTGTTGTTGCCCAAGCACCAGTCCACCTGGGAGACATTCGCATTCCCCGGGTTGATGCCGCGGCCGCTGTGTTACGTCTTCAAGCGCGAACTGCTGTACATCCCGTTTTTCGGCTGGGCCATGAGCCGCATGGACATGATCCACATCGACCGCAGCAAACGTGCGGAAGCATGGAACCGGGTGGCCGAGCAGGGCCGGCAATTCATGGCCAGCGGGCACTGGATCATCATGTTCCCGGAAGGCACGCGCATCCCGCGCGGCAAACAGGGCACCTACAAGAGCGGCGGTACCCGGCTGGCCGTGGCCACCGGGGCGGCGGTGGTGCCGATTGCCGTGACCTCGGCTCGCTGCTGGCCGCGCAAGTCCTTCATTCTGCGACCCGGTGTGATCGATGTGTCGGTCGGCCGCGCCATCGCGTCCACCGGCCGGGAGGCCGATGAATTGATGCGCGAGGTCGAGACCTGGATCGAGGCCGAGATGCGCCGCCTGGACCCCGAGGCCTATGCGCCTGCGAGTGAGCCCGTGGCGGTCCCCCGCTAGTCTGGGTAGACTGAGCATTTGATGACTCGCACAGCCCCAACCCGACTCACCCACACCGCCCAGCAGCTGTCGCTGTTCGGTGAGCCGGAGCCGGCGACCGAAGTCGGGTCCACGCCATCGTCGCCGCCCCGCCCCAAAGCGGGCCCGCCAGCCGGCCCGGCGGCCGCACCCGCAGTGCCCGCGCCGCACCCCAGCGGTCTTGCCCCCGCGGTGTTTCGCCACCCGCAGGCCGACCGCGAGATCCGCCTGAAGGAACACCTGGTCGCCTACGCGCTCAAGCGGGCCCGGCGCCGCAGCATCGGCTTCATCGTCGGCGCGGAAGGCCTGAGCGTGAATGCGCCGCGATGGGTCGGCATCGGCGACATTGAAGCCGCCTTGCTTGAAAAGGCCGGCTGGATTCTCAAAAAGCTGCGCGAGCAGCAAGAGCGCGGCCTGCGCCTTCAGGCCGCCAAGGTCGACTGGCGCGACGGCACCAGCATCCCGTTCCTGGGCGAAACGGTGATCGTCGTGCTGGACCCGCGCACCACCGGCGCTGTGCTCAACACCGACGCCACCTCGCTGCCCGGTGTGCCGCGCCTCACGCTACACATCGGCTTGCCGCACACCGCCGCGCCCGAGCAGATACGCGACGCGGTGCAGAGCTGGTTGCAGCGCCAGGCCAAGCGCTTGTTCGAAGAGCGCTGCCGGCTGTTCACCGAGCGGCTGGGCGTGCGCGTTACGCGCCTGAGCCTGTCGTCGGCACAAACCCGTTGGGGCAGCGCCAGCGCCGACGGCTCGATCCGCCTGAACTGGCGCCTGATCCACTTCGCGTTGCACACCATCGACTACGTGGTCGCGCACGAACTGGCGCACCTGCGCGAGATGAACCACAGCCCGCGCTT
>JANNDW010000494.1:0-3010 GCA_031378125.1 Methylibium sp.
GAGCGGGTGTTCGTGCTGGCGCCTGGAGCCCAGCCAATGGCGCCCTCGGCGCTGCTGGCCCAGATCGAGAACAGCACGGCGCCCTGGACCCGGCATGAGCAGCTCAAGAAGCTGCTGTGCCGCCTGCTGCACCCCGATCCGAATCGGCGCTTCGACACCATGGACCAGGTGGCGGCGCAATTGCGCGCACTCGAAGAGCCGAGCCGGGTGCTGGCCAAATATTCGTTCCGGCGCTGGGTCGAGCCCGAGGGCGACGCGCGCCTGAGCATTGCCTTCTCCTGGCGCTTCTACGAGCGCTTCTTCAGCACCGACGCCAGCGTGCGCGCCATCTTCGCCCGCGCCGCCCAGCAGCGGCGCCCGGATGCCGATGGCGACGCGCCGGCGCTCGACGAGGTGCACCACCGCAAGCTGATCGATTCGCTGAAGGCGGTGCTGAACTACCGCCTGGGCAACGAGCCCTCGTCCATCGACAGCCTGGTCCCGATGCATCACAACCGCCGGATCACGGGGCCGCATTTCCAGGCGTTCACCGACAGCTTCATCGACACGCTGAAGGACAGCATGCGCGATGCTCCCGACGCTGCCGACGCCCAGGGCGATCCCGGGGAAATCGTCAACGCGTGGGGGGCCCTGTTTGCGCCGGTGATCGAAGAGATGGAGCGCCGCGTTCTGCCTTGAAGTTCAGACTGCCTGACCCACGGATCGACTGCCAACGCCGATGTCTGACGCCTTGACCCTCTTCGACGCGGCGCTGCGCGGCACGCTGGTGGCCTTGTTGATGTTGCTGGCCACGGTGCTGGGCCGCGATCGGCCCCGGCTGCCGGCCGCGCGGGCAGGCGTGGTGTTTTGCCTTGGCCTGTGCATGCAGGTCATCAG
Organism: Methylibium sp.; assembly: GCA_031378125.1. Taxonomy (GTDB): domain Bacteria; phylum Pseudomonadota; class Gammaproteobacteria; order Burkholderiales; family Burkholderiaceae_C; genus LGRD01. Next base: position 877 of record JANNDW010000494.1, read on the forward strand.
CTCCACGCCGCTGCTCGAAGCAAGCCTGCCGGGCTTGTGGCAGGCGCCGCTGGTGGGTGTGTCAGTGGGCAACGCGGTGCTGTTCTGGGTGTTTGTTCAAGCGCTGTTCGATGACGACTTCGTGCTGCGGCCCATGCACGCCGTGGCCTGGGCCGCCGTGGCGCTGTTGAGCGCTTTCAACTGTGCGGTGGCATCGGGCAGCAGCTTGGCCATCGCGCCGGTCACCCTTGGCTTGCAGCGGGCCGTGCCGCTCGTGTTTGCGGTGCTGGCCGCGGTGGCCGCGGCAGCGCATTGGCGCTCCGACCTGGTGGAGGAGCGGCGCCGTTTGCGCGTCTTCATCGTGGTCACCGGCACCGCCTACACGGTGGTCATGCTGGTGGCTCGGCTGGCATCGCCGCACGGCCGGCTGTCGGGCTTGACGGCCACGCTGGACGTGGCGGCCCTGCTCGTCATGGTGGGCGTCGTGGCGTTTCGCAGGCTTCGCCTGGGCGGCTCCGATCTGTTCCCTTCCGAGCGTCCTTACGAACCCGCGGCGCCGGCTCCGGCCCGGCGCGCCGAGCCGGCGCAGACCGCAGCCGAGCGCGCCGCGCCACCGCCCGATCCGGCCGAAGAACGCCTGGCCGAGGCGCTGCAACGCATGATGGCGGGCGAGCGCGTCTACCGCGGCGACGACCTCAGCGTCGCCAGCCTGGCCGCGCGACTGGCGGTGCCCGAGTACCGGCTGCGGCGGCTCATCAACCAGCGGCTCGGGCACCGCAACTTCAACGCCTTCGTCAACGGTTTCCGCCTCGACGAGGTGCGCGTCGCGCTGGCCGACCCGGCCCGGCGACAGCTGCCGGTGCTGACGATCGCGCTCGACGCGGGCTTTCAGTCGATCGGCCCGTTCAACCGCGCGTTCAAGGCCGCCACCGGCCTCACCCCCACCGAATTTCGGCGCGAAAAGCTGGCCGATTCCTGAAATCGGCCAGCCGCAAGCCGAATCGTGCAGGCTTCGGCGAGACGCGGCCGCTGCGGCACGGCATCGTGCGCCTCACCGGGGGCAGGTGCCTTCGATGAGGAGTGTGAGTCATGGTGGATTGCCGATTTTCATTTCATGCGGCCGGGCGCCGCACGCTGCTGGGCGCGGCGCTGGCGCTGCTGGCCGGTCTTGCCGCTGCCCAGGCCAGCCCTGGGGTGGGCTTGAGCGAGATTGCCGCCACCACCGAGGACGGCCCGGTCACGCTGTACTACCCGTCCAGCGACCCGGAGCAAGTGCTCAAGCGCGGGCCCTTTGCGCTGAACCTGGCGCCACAGGGCGCACCGGTGCGGGGAAATGGCCGCCTGGTGGTGATCTCGCACGGCTCGGGCGGAGGGCCCTGGGTTCATTCCGATCTGGCGCGCAGGCTGGTGCAAAGTGGCTTCGTCGTGGCCATGCCCGAGCACCGGAGCGACAACTTCAAGGACGACCGCCGCCCCGGCCCCGACAGCTGGGCGATCCGGCCGGCCGAAGTGTCGCGCGCCATCGATGCGGTCGGGCGCGACGCGCGTTTCGCACCGCTCCTGAACCTCGACCGGGTCGGTGTCTACGGCATGTCGGCCGGCGGTCACACCGCGTTGAGCCTGGCCGGTGGGCGCTGGTCGCCGGCCGGCTTCAAGCAGCATTGCGAGGCGAACCTGGCCGAAGACTTCCAGACCTGTGTCGGCCTGGCCGCGCGCTTGACCGGTGGCCTGTTCGACGGCCTGAAAAAATGGGTCGCACTGGCCGTGATCCGGCACCGCTTCGACGACAGCACGCCGCTCACCCACCACGACCCGCGCGTGGCGGCCGTGGTGGCGAGCGTGCCCGTGTCGGCCGACTTTGACATGGCCTCGCTGACCACGCCGCGTGTGCCGCTGGGGCTGGTCACCGCGCAGCAGGACCGCTGGCTCATTCCCCGCTTTCACAGCGACCGCGTGCTGCAGGCGTGCAAGCCCTGTGAACACATCGCCGACCTGCCCGGCGCCGGCCACGGCGCACTGCTCTCGCCGCTGCCGCCGGGCTTCACCGGGCTGGTCGGTGACCTGCTGAACGACCCGCCGGGTTTCGACCGCGGCGCGCTGCCGGAGGTGGATCGCAAGGTCGCCGCGTTCTTCAGCCGGCACCTGCTGCGCCCGC
>JANNDW010000018.1:0-11701 GCA_031378125.1 Methylibium sp.
GGCGGCGCCTGCCCGCACGGCGGCGGTGCGTTCAGCGGCAAGGACCCGAGCAAGGTCGACCGCTCGGCCGCGTATGCGGCGCGCTATGTCGCAAAGAACATCGTCGCCGCCGGCATCGCGCGGCAATGCCAGATCCAGGTCGCCTACGCCATCGGCGTGGCGCGCCCGATGAACGTGACCGTCTACACCGAAGGCACCGGCAAGATCTCCGACGCGGCAATCGCCGCGCTGGTGAACGAACACTTCGACCTGCGGCCCAAGGGAATCATCCAGATGCTGGATTTGCTGCGCCCGATCTACGAAAAGACTGCGGCCTATGGGCACTTCGGGCGAGAGGAGCCGGAGTTCACGTGGGAGCGCACCGACAAGGCCCAAGCGCTGCGTGCGGCGGCGGGCCTGTAAGGCGCGGCCGCACGCAGCGCTTAGGCGTTGCGGCGCAGGCACACTTCGAAGTTAAGGCGCGCAGCGCCGGCCGCAGCCACAAGCTGCGGTCCTCAAGTCTGCAGCCGGCCTGTAGATCGACGCACAACTTCACGGGTGGTCGCGCCGCTCTTGTCAAATGCCTGTGCCTTCGGCCAAAGGGTGCGTGGTGCGTGATGAGCACGGGACGGGATTGCGAGTTGCCCTCCTCGCGCACCCGCATCAATCCGCGTTGAGGCACAACACCCGCGCCGCCTTCAGCAGACGCGCGTCAAAACAGGCGAAAGTCACTTCGCCCGGCATCTCGCGGTGCACCAGTTGCGCCGCGGCGAGTTGCACGCTGTGATAGGCGCGCAATGCAAAGGCATCGGCATAGTCGCCCGCCAGTTCAACGAGTTCCTGCGTCACTTCCAGGGTGAGGTAGCGCGGCCAGTCCGCCACGAAGCGCAGCCGCGCCCGGGCAATCGGGTTGGCGTCTTGCGGCTGTTCGCGAGCACGTCGGGCCAGGGCAGACATGCATTCAGCCCATGCAATGCGGCATACGGCGATGATGTCACTGGAAGCGGCTTGTTCAGTCACCGTGCCGGTGCCGTCCTCATCCACGTACAACTTGACGAGCGCCGACGTGTCGCAGAACCGGATCAACCGCGATCCTCCAGCACGATTTCGCTCAAGCCCTTGCCGCCTGCAATGAGCTTCGCTGCGAGCCCAGGATCTGGCTTACCGCCGCTCCACTGCGCCGCACCGCGCGCGAGCAATCGACCGACACCCGATGGGTCCGCAGGCGGGATTCCGACGATGCGCGCGACAGGTTTGTCGTGCGAAGTGACCACGATCACCTCGCCCGCGCGCGCTTGTGCGACGTAGTGCGACAAACCGGCCTTGAGTTCATGCATTGCGCTTCGCATTTGGACCTCAATACTTCAAATACTTTCCTAAACAGACCTTACTGTAGTCGTGATCATCCTGACGTTGGAGCCAAACCCAGCGGTGCATCGGGCGCACGCGCCGCTGGGTGATTGAACCGCGTGATGTCCGATCGAGGCATCCGCGAAACACGCCAAACGCGTCAGCGCCACAGGCGGCGCTCAATCGATCCACCACCAGGACCGCGCCAGGCCGGTGAACCGCGCGAACAGGCCGGTGGCGTTGTAGCGCCCGTCCAGCGCGCCGCCGGCACCGAAGGCCACATACGCGGCGCCGCGTGACATCGAAACGCTGCCCACCGAACTGCCCGTCTGGCTGGAGACCACACGGGTCTCGCCTGTGGCGAGATTGCGCATCAACACGTTGCCCGCCGGCGCGCCGAGGTTGGAGGCATTGGTGTTGAAGGCCACCCAGTTGCCGTCGTAGGACAGCGCCACCCGTTCGCCCTGTGCGCTCGAGCTGTCGGCGTTGCCTTGGGTGCCCGCGCCGTCGACGCTGGCGCGCACCACCGCGCCGGTCTGGGTGTCGACCACGAACACGTCCTGCCGGCCGTTGGTGTCGCCGTTGACGAGGTTGCTGGCGGTCGTCGCATACGCCACATGGCGGCCGTTGCCCGAGATCGCCGGGGCCACGACGCGGCTGGCGCTCTCCGTGCCCTGGTTGCGCTCGGCGCCGCCGTTGGCCAGGCTCACGCGCGAGCGAACGCCGCTGGTGGCGTCGTAGACAAAGATGTCCCACAGGCCGTTGGCGTCGCCCGCGACGAGGGTCGACGCGTACGAGTAGAACGCCAGGCGATTGCCGTCCTCCGACAGCGCCGGGCGCGCGCCGCCCACCCCCAGCCCGGCCGCATCGGCGCTGATCAACGTGTTGGCGCCGGCGGCCAGGTCGCGCCGGAACACGTTGATGGTGTTGATGCCCGACACGCCCGCGCTCAGGTTGCTCGCACCACTGGAAAACGCCAGCACCTTGCCGTCGCCGGACACGCTGGGCTCAAAACTTTCGGCATTCGCCTGAGCGCCACCCGCGCCCAGGCTGGCGCGCTGCACACCGGCTGCGGGGCTCTGCGCCGACCAGACGAAGATGTCGCGCACGGCATTGGTGTCACCGGCCACCAGGTTGCTGGCGTACGACTCGAACACCACCACCAGCCCGTCGGCCGAGATGGCCGGCGCAAAGCTGTCGCCGTTGCCTTCGATGCCGCCTGCCGCGGCACTCACCAGCAGGGTCTGGCCGGTCAGCCGGTCGCGCCAGAACACCTGGCGGTGCGCGGCGGTCGCCCCGCCCATGCCGGCGGCATTCGAGACGAACGCAACGAAGCGGCCTTCTCCGAAGCCGTCGGCGGTGCTGCCGACCGCCGTGCTGCTGCCGCCGATGACCGGCGCACTGCTGTCGAAGTAGGTTCCGCGCACGCTGTCACCGGTGCTGCGGCTGACCAGGTCGTAGGTCACTTCACAGCCGACGCGCACCGCGCTGGCCAGCACGGGCATGGTGCCGCCGGCGCCCTTGTAGACCGAGCAGGTCTGCCCGGCGGGCGCGGTCTTCACGCTCACCAGGTACGGTGCGCCATCGACAAGCCTGGTGGCGAAATTGAAAGGCGTCTCGTCATAGAGATCGGTGCCAGCCACCGAGCGCGCGACGCTGATCGCGAGGTCGTCGCCGCCATTGTTCTGCAGCACCAGCTGCGCGCCGACCAACCCGCGCACGGTGCCGACAAGCACCGTGCCGACGGCCGGTGCGGGTGCCGGTGCCGGTGCGGGGGACGGCGCGTTCCCGATGGGATCGGTCGGCGCTGCGCCGCCGCCACAGGCCGCCAGCGCGGCCGCGGCCACGACGCTGGCCATCAGCGCTGCCAGGCGCTGGCGCGGCGCGGCGGTGTCGGCCCTGGCGTGGCCGCCGTTGGGCCGGGTCGGGTCAGCCGGCTGGCCGCAAGAAGCTTGGCTGCGAACGAGGTGCATGACGGTCCCCTGAGTGATACGCCACAGCACCATGCCGCGGTCGTCGGGGAACAGTGTTGCGCGCTCGGCGTTATGAAAGCGTTATGGCTGCCGGCGACATGAGCGCGCCGGGCCGCCCCAAGGCGAATTCCGCAGTGCGCAGCACGGAGGTGGCCTGATGAGCGCGCCGGGCCGCCTGCGGCCGGAGGCCGCAGTCCTTCGACAGGCGCGAAACCGTCCTCAGGACGGTTCCACGTCCGGTCTCAGCTCCAAGGCGAACTCCGCGGTGCGCGGCACGGAGCTTGCCCGATGGGCGCGTCACTGGCCGTGCCGCGCAACCCAGGCATGCAACTCGCTGTTGACCGGGTTGCGGTACAGGAAGCTGTCTTTGAAGGCGGCCGGAACATGCGCGGCGCGCACCGCCGTCACCCAGGCCAGCCCATCGTGCGCGGCACGCCGGGCCTCGGCTGCACGCCCGAGCGCGTGCCAGGCCTGCGCGGCCACGAGCCACAGTTCCGGCAGGTAGAAGCTGTCGGGCTGGTAGGTCCGCGCCAGGTGCAGCGCAGCCTCGGTGTGCGGCAGGGCGCGTGCCGGCGCCCCCAGCCGCAGGGCGCAGGCGGCGGCGCGCACATGGCCGGCCAGCGCCACGCCGTAGCGCTCGCGCGCACCGGCCCATGCGGCCAGGCCGGCGGCCATGGCCTCGCCCTCCTCGGCCGGAACGAGGCGCGTTGCGAACAGGCTGGCAATGCGGTGGTAGATGTCGTCCGGGTTCGGGATGATCCGCAGCGCCTCGCGCATCAGGGGCAGGCCGTCGCGCCCCATCTGGGTTTCGAGTTCGGCACAGTGCGCCAGCCGAATCATGGCCACGCCGCGCGGCACGCCCGGGCGTTGTCGGGCCAGCAGCGGCAACGCCCGGGCCGGCTGCCCGAGCTGCTGGAAGAGCACCACCAGGCGCTGTTCGGTCAGGGCCTTGTCGGACTGCGAACCACCGCCCGCCTCGTAGCCGGCCAGGGCTTGTTCGAGCATCGGCAGCGCCTCGTCGTAGCGGCCGAGGTCGCGCAACCGGTGCGCCAGCGTCACCTGCATCTGCAACACACGCATGGACACGCCCTCGGCGCCATCGAGTGCGAGCTGGTGCGCCTTGGCACCCGCTTGCGCCGCTTGCTGAACCAGGCCCATCTTGGCCTGCGTCGACGCCGTGTTGGACATGGTCTTCCACAGCATGTCGCGCCGCCCCGCGCGCTGGGCCACCGCGCGCGCCTCGGCCCAGGCGGGCATGGCGTCGCGCAGCCGGTTGTCGTAGTCGAGCGCCAACGCGGTGGCTTCCCAATACTCCCATTGCTGTTCGATGCCGGCCAGGGCTTGCACCTTCTGTGCATACGGCTCAAGCAGGGCCACGGCTTCGGCGGCTTGGCGCGCATCTCACAGTGCGCCGGACAGGATGATCGCGAAGCGCAGTTCCAGCTCCTCGCGCCCGAGCGCGCGAGCGCTGTCGAGCGCGTGGCGGCCCAGGCGCAGCGCTTCATCGCTCTCGTAACGGATCATTGCCAATTCCAGCCGCGTGTCGAGCGCCTGCAGGCGCTGCTCGTCGGTGCAGGCGGCCTGTTCGAGTTGCACGACCGCGGCCAGGGCCTGCGCGCCCAGGTCGTTGGCGCAGAGCGTGCGCGCCCGCTGCAGCAGGGCGTCGAAGCGTTCCGCCGGGAGGGCGGCCCGCTCAAAGCAGCGCGCCGCCTCGGCCAGCAACGCCGCCTGTTCGGACAGGCGCGCCGCGTCGCGCGAACGGTCCGCCGCCGCACGGTAGGCCGCGCCCGCGTGTGACCAGTTCCGCGCTTGCACCCAGTGCTGCGCCAAACGGGCCGGCTCGCCGCCTCGCGCCTGCAAAAACGCCGCGATCTCCGCGTGCAACTGCCGCGCCACCGGCGCCGGCACCGACGCGAGCGCGCTCTCGTGGATCAGGTCGTGCACAAACGCGCCATCCCGAAATACCTGCGCCGCTTCGAGCTCGGCACAGGGGTCGGCAAGGTCCAGCGTGCGCAGGCCCAGCACATGCGAGGCCAGCTCGATGGAGAAGTCGCCCGCCGCCACCGCGGCGCAGCGTGCGAGCTGCACCGCCCGCACGGACAGCTGGCCAATGCGGCGCTCGATCAGCGCCGCCACGTTGGCCACCACGGGCAGGCGCATCGGCAGCAGCGGCGGTTGCGGGCCCGGCGGCTGCCCGCGCTCGTGCCGCTCATGCATCAGCCAGGCCTTCACCGTTTCCAGCAAAAAGAGCGGGTTGCCGCCGCTGTGGCGCAGCAGCACCGGCGCGGCCTGGTCCGCGTCCAGCCCCTGGATGCCCAGTGAGGCCACGAGCTCGCCCACCTGCGCCAGCGTGAGCGGCGACAACATGATGGGCACGGCTTCGGCGTGCGCCGTGAACTCGGCCAGCAACGCCCGTCCCGGCTCACCCACCTCCGCGCCACGCGCGGCGATCAACCAGCGCCGCCGCGAGCCGGCCGAAACGTACTGCAGCAGCTCGACGCTGGCTTCGTCGGCGAAGTGAAGGTCGTCGAACACGAAACCGTCGATCGCCAGCGCGGGGTTCTCGAGCGCCGCGGCAACGGCGTTGAAGAATCGCGTGCGCTGGTCGGCCGAGGCCATCGCAGCGGCCTCGCCCAGCTCGGGCAATAGGCGGGCCAGTTCGCGGCGCACGGCGGGCTCCAGGCCATCGACCGCCGCGCGCGGCAACTGGCGCAGCAGGCGCGATATCGATGCGTACACCACCCGCGCGTCACCCGGCCGTGCGCCCACCATCAAGGTGCGCCCGCGGGCCTGGGCAAAGTCGCTGACCAGGCGCGTCTTGCCCATGCCGGCCTCGCCGGTGACCACGGCGCAACGGCCGCCGTCCCAGGCTTCATGCAGTGCCGCCCACGGCAGCTCGCGGCCGATCAGGCGCGGCGGGCGCAGCACCGAGGCCGGCACACGCCGTGGCGCGGGGGCGGTGTCGTTCGCCGCCACGCCGCGCCCCGCCTGATCGATCGTGGCCAGCAGCGCCAGGGTGTCGGCCGACGGCTGGGCGCCGACCTCGTCTTTGAGCATCTGCTCGCAGCGGTCAAAGGCCAGCAGCGCCGCGGCGCGGTCTCCGGCCAGGTAGTGCAGGCGCATCACGCGCCGGTAGGCCTCTTCAGACAAGCGCCCCAGCGCCAGCAGTTCGTGGGCGTGCGAGAGCGCGTCGGCGTAGTCGCCCGCCTGCTCGGCCAATTCGGAAAACTCGATCAACGACTGGCGCACGCGCGCACGCCGGCGCTCGCGCTGCTGAGCGAGCCAGGCGACGAGTTCGGCGCCCAACTCGTGCACGGCGTCACCCAGCACGCCGTCTGATTCATGAAGATCATGGGCCACACCCTCGGCGAGCGACAGGGTCGCGCTCCCGCTCACCAGCTCCACACCGAGCTGCTTCTTCATCTGGAACAGGCGCTGGCGCAAGGCATTGCGCGCCGCCTCAGGCTCGCTGTCGGGCCACAGCAGCTGCGCCAGGCGCACGCGCGGCGTAGGCCCCTCAAGGGCCAGCCAGCACAGCAACGCGGCGTCGCGCGGCGCCAGCGGCGCCGAACCGCCGCCTGCCAGCCGAGCCTGGGGGGAACCGCTGAGACTGAGTTGCAGCATGGGAAATGGGGCGCCGTCCTCGATTGATACTACCGCCCGCCCCAACCGCGACGCCGCGATCTGGAACGGGGCTTCAGGGAGCGGGGCTTCAGAACAGCGTGCCGGCCGATTCAGGCATCGATTCAACCAATCGCATCACGTCGTTCCGATTCGCTTCACGTGCACCGCCTTGGACAGGGTTGTAGAGCGTCGTGCGTTATGAAGGCGTTAGGCCCGAAATCTTCGGCATGATCGCGACATGCCGACCACCCTTGCCGACCTGCGCCGCTATGCCATCGCCCGCAGCCTGTTCACCCCCACCACGCTGCCGCGCGCGATCCAGAAGCTGGGTTTCGTGCAGGCTGACCCGATCCGCGCCCCGGCGCGCGCGCAGGACCTGACCTTGCGCCACCGAGTGAAGGACTACCGCGCCGGCGACCTCGAACAGCGCTATGCGCGGCTGCCCATCGAAGAGGACTTTTTCGTCAACTATGGCTTCGTGCCGCGTGAGACCCAGGCGCTGATGCACCCGCGCACGCCGCGAACGGTGTGGACCCAGGCGCGCTGGACGCAGGCCGCTGCGGTGCTGGCCTTCGTGCGCGAACACGGCGCCGTGCACCCGCGCGAAGTGGACGCGCATTTTGCGCATGGCAAGGTGCGCAACTGGTTCGGCGGTTCGTCCAACGCAACGACGCAATTGCTCGACGGCATGCACTACCGCGGCCTGCTGCGCATCGCGCGGCGCGACGGCGGCGTGCGGGTCTATGCCGTGCGCGAGCCGACCCCGGCGCCCGCCGACGCGACCGAGCGGCGCGTGCGGCACGACGCGCTGGTCGACCTGATCGTGCGCAAATACGCGCCGCTGCCGGCGGCGTCGCTCGGCCAGCTGGTGAGCCACCTGCACGGCGGCGCGCCGCAGTGGCGCGACGACCGCGCCGGCGCGCTGCAGCGCGCCAAGGCAAGCATGGCGTCGGCCCGCATCGACGGCGTCGATTGGTTCTGGCCCACCGACGACAACCCGCGCGCGCCCCGCCATGCCCCCGGCGATGCGGTGCGGCTGCTCGCGCCGTTCGACCCGGTGGTGTGGGACCGGCGCCGCTTCGAGCTGTTCTGGGGCTGGGCCTACCGCTTCGAGGCGTACACGCCCGCACCCCGGCGCAAGCTCGGTTACTACGCGCTGCCGCTGCTGTGGCGCGACGAGGTGGTGGGCTGGGCCAACCTGAGCGTGAGCGACGACAGCTTGCACGCCCAGATCGGCACCGCTGCGCGCAAGCTGCAACGCGAGGCCGGCTTCAAGCCTGCACTGAACGCCGAGCTGGCGTCGATGGCGCGCTTTCTGGGGCTGGGCGACGCTGCCTTTGCGGTCCGCTGGCAGGGCGCCGAACCGGCTGCCAAATCAATCCGGTGACGGCGCCGCAAGCCGTGCCGCAACCGGCATCGCGAGTGGTTTTTGCCGCCACGCCAGCAGCGCACCCAAGCCGAGCGCCAGGGCCGAGCACGCAAAGCCGCGCGCCAGCCCGCCCGGCCCGTCGGCCACCCAGCCCACCAACGCCGGCCCGACGATCTGGCCGGCCGCGAACACGATCGTGAACGCCGCAATGCCCGCCGGCCAGGCCTCGACAGGCAGGTTGTGCCGAACCAGCGCCGTGGTCGACGCCACCACCGAAAGAAACACGCCGCCGAACAGCGCGCCCGATGCGAACACCACCACCGGATGCGCACTGATCACCGGCAGCAGCGTGGCCAGCGCCAGCAAAGCATTCAGCACAGCGAGCGACTCACCGCCTAGAAAGCGCTGCAGCATCGCGGCCCACAGCCACGACGACGCGATGACACCGATGCCGAGCAGCGCGTAGAACGCGACGATCTGCGACCCCGCCAGGCCCTGCTCGCGCAGCAAGGTAACCACGAAGGTCATGTAGCCGATGTAGCCGAGCCCGAAAAGAAAATAGCCGGCCAGCCCGAACCCAAAGAGCGGCCACTTGAAATGCCCGCGCCGTGACGCCGCCGCGGGCCGCGCCGCGAGGTGGCGCGTGAACGCCGCCGCGACCACGGTGGCCAGCAGGGCCAGCAGCGCCAGCGCCAGCCAGGCCGATTGCCACGCATGCGTTGCCGCCCGCGCCACGAGCGGCGGCACCAGCAGCGCCGAGGCAATGATGCCGACCCCCGTGCCACCGTAGTACAGCCCGAGCACCAGCCCGGCGGACGGCGCGGCGCGCGCCGCCGATCGAGCCCCCGCCCCCGATTCCCGCCCCGCCGGCGCCACCCGCGGCCCCGCGCCGACCAAGCGTGCCGCCAGCAGCCCGCCCGAAACAAACGCCGCCGCACTCGCCAGGCCCGACAACCCACGCAGCGCGTACAGCAGCCCATCGCCCTGCACCATGCCATGGCCGGCCAGCAGCAGTGCCGTGCCACCCATGCCGGCCAGCAGCACAGAGCGTGGATCGTGGCGCGCCAACCAACCCGGGGCAAGCAACGCGCCGACCAGGTAACCGGCGGCGTTGACCGTGTTCATCGCACCGGAAGTGAGATAGGTCCAGCCCAGGTCGGCACGCATCGGTGGCAGCAGCAAGGCATACGAGAAGCGCGCCAGGCCCAGCGAGACGGCCGCCCCCAGCGCCAGCGACGCGGCCACGATCAAGGTGGAAGGCGGCGCCGATGCGGGTTTCATGCGGCTAGACGCACCTTCAACAAGTGATGCGCCAGTTCTGCAAATCCCGCGCCGCGCTCGTGCTGCGTCAGATAGGCCGGCCAGACCCGCAGCTCCGATTCGAAGCGCAGCAGGTTGGCCACGCCAATGCTCAACGGGAAGTGCCCGAACATCAACTGGTCATTGGTCGAGTCGCCGACATAGACCCAGCGCTCACATTCGGTGTCGAGCTCGCGCCCGAACAGGCGGCGCACGATCCAGCGCGCCCCGCTGAGCTTGTCGTGCTCGCCAAACCAGCCGTTGATGTGGATCGAACTCACCGTCGCGCTCATGCCTTGCGCGCGCATGACCGCCACGACCTGTTCAATCTGTCCCGGCCCAAGGTGAGCGTGCTCGCCGTGGTCGACCGCGATGTCGGTCACGCGGCCGGCGCTGTCGGTGGCAAGGCACGCGCCGGGCACCTCGCGCAGCACGCGCGCGGCGGCCTCGCGCAGGCGCCGCGTGTTGCGCTGGCGAGTTGCCTCGCCTTGCGCGTACTCGACGCGCGGCGCCCCGCCTTCGTGGAACAACGCCACCGCACCGTTCTCGGCCACGATGGCGTCGATCGGCCACCCTTGTGGAAACGGGCGCGCGAACGGTTCGCTCCAGCCCATCGACCGCCCGGTGATGGCCACCACCGGCAGGCCCGCGGCGCGCAACGACGACAGCGCGGCGAGCGCTTCGGCGGTGATCGCGCCGCCGGTGGTGAGCGTGTCATCGATATCGGTCAGCACGCCGCGCAGGCCGTTCAGCGCGGCGGCCGGCAAGGCGCTGAGGGGTTGGACACGATCGCGGTTCATCGTCAAAGTCTCGCACAACGCTTGCACAAGGCCCGCCGTTTGCGGGCGCCTCGGGGTGCTGGCGCCGGGGGCCAACGCCACTTGATCGGCGTGGGTGAGAAGAACGGCCGCAACACCGCGCTGGTTCGCGCTGGTTCGCGCTGGCTCGCGCTGGTTCGCGCTGGTTCGTGGCATGGGATTCAGTGGCTGTCTATAATTGCGGGCATTCCGAGGAGCGCTGCGAGACCGCTGTCTTCACGACGCGACGTCCTAGGCTCGGAATATGTCAAACCGCGCTCACCCCCTGTCTGGAGTGGTGAGTGCCGCGCACCGCAGCCATGCCCGACAGAGGTGTCCAACCCTGAACCGGAGCCACGCATGAGTGCTGTACTGAAACCCTCTTCTTCCACCACCACCGCCGTCGACCACGCTGTTGCCGATCTGGCGCTTGCTGCCTGGGGCCGCAAGGAAATCAAGATCGCCGAGACCGAGATGCCCGGCCTGATGGCGATTCGCCACGAATTCGCCAAGAGCCAGCCGCTGAAGGGCGCGCGCATCACCGGCAGCATCCACATGACGATCCAGACGGCCGTGCTGATCGAGACGCTGCAGGCGCTGGGCGCTTCGGTGCGCTGGGCCTCGTGCAACATCTATTCGACCCAAGACCACGCCGCGGCTGCGCTGGTGGTGGCCGGCACACCGATCTTCGCCTACAAGGGCGAGTCGCTGAAGGACTACTGGGACTACACCCACAGCATCTTCGAATTCGCCGCCAAGGGCGCGAAGGACGAAGGCCCGAACATGATCCTGGACGACGGCGGCGACGCCACCTTGCTGATGCACCTGGGCAAGCGCGCCGAAACCGACCCGTCCGTGCTGAGCAACCCCAGCAGCGAAGAAGAAACCTGCCTGTACGCCGCCATCAAGGCCAAGCTGGCGATTGACGCCACCTGGTACAGCCGCAAGGGCGCGCACATCATCGGCGTGACCGAAGAAACCACCACCGGCGTGCACCGCCTGAAGGAAATGAGCGCCGCCGGCACGCTGATGTTCCGCGCGATCAACGTGAACGACAGCGTCACCAAGAGCAAGTTCGACAACCTGTACGGCTGCCGCGAATCGCTGGTCGACTCCATCAAGCGCGCGACCGACGTGATGATCGCCGGCAAGGTGGCTGTGGTGGCCGGCTACGGCGACGCTGTCGTTCACGTTGATGGCGCGGAACATCAGCGTGCCGGCGGCGCTCATTTCCTTCAGGCGGTGCACGCCCGTCGTGGTCTCTTCGGTCACGCCGATGATGTGGGCGCCCTTGCGGCTGTACCAGGTGG
>JANNDW010000021.1:0-10259 GCA_031378125.1 Methylibium sp.
GGTGGTCACGGCCGCGCTGCAAGAGGATGTGCAAGGCATCGCGGTCAGCAGCTACCAGGGTGGCCACAACGAGTACTTTGCCTACATGGTGGAGTTGCTGAAGGCCAGGGGTGGTGAGCACATCCAGGTGTTTGGCGGCGGCGGTGGGGTGATCGTGCCGGCCGAGATCCGCGCCCTGGCCGAGCAGGGCGTGCGCATCTTCAGCCCCGAGGATGGCCAGCGCATGGGCCTGGCCGGCATGATCGGCGAGATGGTGATGCGCGCCGACCGCGACCTGTCGGGCTACGCGCCCCAGGCCCTGTCGGCGGTGCAGGGCCACGCCGAGGCGGCCTGGCGGGCGCTGGCACAGCTGATCACCGCACTGGAGAACCAGCGTGTGGCCCCCGCCCTGCTGGCCGAACTGCAGGCCGCCGCCCAGGCCAGCCAGACCCCGGTGCTGGGCATCACCGGCACCGGCGGTGCCGGCAAGAGCAGCCTGACCGATGAGCTGATCCGCCGCATCCGGCTGGACCAGGACGATGCACTGCGCATCGCGGTGATCAGCATCGACCCATCGCGCCGCAAGAGCGGCGGTGCGCTGCTGGGCGACCGCATCCGAATGAACGCCATCGGGCCCTGGCGAGACGGTCAGAAGGTTTATGTCAGAAGCCTGGCCACCCGCGACACCGGCAGCGAAGTCTCAGCCGCCCTGCCCGACGTGCTGGCCGCCACCAAGGCCGCCGGCTTCGACCTGATCATCGTCGAGACCTCGGGCATCGGCCAGGGGGATGCCGCCATCGTGCCGCTGGTCGACGTGCCGATGTATGTGATGACGCCCGAGTTCGGCGCCGCCAGCCAGCTCGAGAAGATCGACATGCTCGACTTCGCCGAGTTCGTCGCGATCAACAAGTTCGACCGCAAGGGCGCGCCCGACGCGCTGCGCGACGTGGCCAAGCAGGTGCAGCGCAACCGCGAGGCCTTCAATGTCATGCCGGACCAGATGCCGGTGTTCGGCACCATGGCCAGCCGCTTCAACGACGACGGCGTGACCGCGCTGTACCAGGCGCTGAAGCTGCGCCTGGGCGCGCTGGGCCTGCCCTTGACCGAAGGCCGCCTGCCGGAGGTGCACACCAAGCACAGCACCCACCAGACGCCGGTGGTGCCGGCCGCGCGCAGCCGCTATCTCGCCGAGATCACCGACACCGTGCGCGGCTACAAGGCCCGCGCCCGCGCCCAGGCCAAGCTGGCGCGTGAGCTGCAGCAGCTGCGCGCCACCGCCCAGATGCTGCACGACGACGACGCCGCACGCGATGGTGCGAAGAACACCGTGCTGCGCCTGGCCGACCAGCGCGCGTTCAAGCAAGACCCGGCCGCTGCCAAGCTGCTGGCCCAGTGGCCCGAGATGCAGAAAGCCTATGCCGGCGACGAGTACGTGGTGAAGATCCGCGACAAGGAGATCCGCACCGGCCTGGTCCACACCACGCTGTCAGGCAGCAAGATCCGCAAGGTGGCCCTGCCCGCCTATGAATGCCACGGCGAGTTGCTGAAGTGGCTGATGCTCGACAACGTGCCCGGCAGCTTCCCCTACACCGCCGGCACCTTCGCCTTCAAGCGTGAAGGCGAAGACCCGACCCGGATGTTCGCCGGCGAGGGCGACGCCTTCCGCACCAACCGGCGCTTCAAGCTGGTCAGCGAGGGCCTGCCGGCCAAGCGCCTGAGCACCGCCTTCGACTCGGTCACGCTGTACGGCAACGACCCCGACCGCCGGCCCGACATCTACGGCAAGGTGGGCAACTCGGGTGTGTCGATCGCCACGCTCGACGACCTGAAGGTGCTGTATTCGGGCTTCGACCTGTGCCACCCGGCCACCAGCGTCAGCATGACGATCAACGGGCCCGCGCCCAGCATCCTGGCGATGTTCATGAACACCGCCATCGACCAGCAGGTGGACAAGTTCAAGGTGGACAACGACCGTGAGCCCACCGACACCGAGCTGGCCAAGATCCGCGAGTGGGCCCAGGCCAATGTGCGCGGCACGGTGCAGGCCGACATCCTGAAAGAAGACCAGGGCCAGAACACCTGCATCTTCAGCACCGAGTTCAGCCTGAAGGTGATGGGCGACATCGCCGAATACTTCGTGCAGCACGACGTGCGCAACTTCTACTCGGTGAGCATCAGCGGCTATCACATCGCCGAAGCCGGCGCCAACCCGATCAGCCAATTGGCCTTCACGCTGAGCAACGGTATCACCTTCGTCGAGGCGTACCTGGCGCGCGGCATGCACATCGACGACTTCGCGCCGAACCTGAGCTTCTTCTTCAGCAACGGCATGGACCCCGAATACACCGTGATGGGCCGGGTGGCGCGGCGCATCTGGGCGGTGGCGATGCGGGATCGCTACGGTGCGAACGAGCGCAGCCAGAAGCTGAAGTACCACGTGCAGACCAGCGGCCGCAGCCTGCATGCCCAGGAGATCCAGTTCAACGACATCCGCACGACGCTGCAGGCGTTGATCGCGATCTACGACAACTGCAACAGCCTGCACACCAACGCCTTCGACGAGGCGATCACCACACCGACGGAGGACAGCGTGCGCCGCGCGATGGCCATCCAGCTGATCATCAACCGCGAATGGGGCCTGGCGAAAAACGAGAACCCGAACCAGGGCGCGTTCATCATCGACGAACTGACCGAGCTGCTCGAAGAAGCGGTGCTGTCAGAGTTCGAGAAAATCGCCGAGCGCGGCGGCGTGCTCGGCGCGATGGAAACCGGCTACCAGCGCGGCAAGATCCAGGAAGAGAGCATGCATTACGAGATGCTCAAACACACCGGCGAGTTGCCCATCATCGGCGTCAACACCTTCCGCAACCCGCACGGCGACCCTGCCGCGCACACGCTGGAGCTGGCACGCTCGACCGATGACGAAAAGCAGTCGCAGCTGAAGCGGCTGGCCGAGTTTCAAGCGCGGCATGCGAGTGAGGCGCCGGCCATGCTTCGCAAGCTGCAGCAAGCCGTGATCGCCAACCGCAATGTGTTCGAGGTGCTGATGGAAGCGGTGAGGTGCTGCTCGCTGGGGCAGATCACGAATGCGCTGTTCGAGGTGGGTGGGCAGTATCGGCGGAGCATGTAAGTCGTGGAGCACGACCGTTTGCCGGTCGACTGAACTTCAACTCCGTCACCGGCCGAATCGCTCTTCCAACAGTGACCAGAATCGCTGAACGCTACCTGGCACATCGGCGTCCGGATCAATCCCTGTCAGTATTTCCTGCTGCGCAGCAACGCGTCGAAGAAGGACCTTTGGTCGTCCGGACGTGTTCTTGCGTTCCTCAGCAACTACTTGGCTCTTGACGAGACTGGAGTTCCCACTCATCACAATTCATTTCTTGACCGCTCAATGGGCGGACCATACCTGTCAGCTCTTTCGGCTCGGTCCGGCAAATGCAGTGGGTCGGCGATGCTCGGCAGCCCATCACACGGCCACCGGGGCCTGCCGCGTCAGATCGCCGACACCAGCAAGCAACCCGGCGACCGAGATGTCCTCATCGAGTTCTTCCCAGTGAAGCCCCTGCGAGCTGAACTCGACCTGCTCACGCTGTTGTTGCGTTGCATGCAGCAGCCGCGGAAACCAGGCCAACGGCACCGCGATGACCCGGCCATCGGACAGATCGACCCACATGCTGTTGTCATCGAACCGCACCGATTTAGCGGAAGTACTCATGCCATGTCCTTTCGATCAGCTCCATGTTCTGTTCAACGACGCCCGTCAGTTCGCGCAGGGTGCGCGCGTCGAGACCATCGCTGATCGCGACCCGCACTGCGGGCCTGAGCCAAAACTTGGCCTCGCCTCCTCCTCCTCTGGCGTGGACATGCTCCGGCTCGCGCGGGCTCCCCTCATTCGAGTAGAAGAAGAATCGGAACCCCTTGTAGTGAAATACGACGGGCATGGCCTGGATGATATTGCGCCGCGATCAATTGCGGAAGACGAACAACAGACAAGGGGACCATCAGCAGCGCGACCGAGCGCGCATGCCGCCTACGAGGTGACACGCCGCGCTGCCAGCCGGGTCTCAGGGCAATACCGCCACCTGCGTCGCGATCAATTTGCGCCCCAGCATCGTGCCCTCCACGCGCAGGCGGACTGCGTTGGCAAGGCTCGCCGGCGAGGCGGGCGCCACATAGCTGGCGCTGCCGGCATCGATGCCGACCCCGCGCAGCCGAAAGTCTGCCGGCGACACGAAGTCGGCCACCGCGCCGCTCAGCGTGAAGATGACCGGCTCGCCGGGTTCGATCACCGCGACGGACTTGGCCTGCAGCGTGCCAGCCACCAGCGCGCCGACCACCGCCACGCGCAACCCGTTGGCGCTGATCGCGCCTTTGTTGTTGGCCTTGCCGGCATCCACGTTCAGGCCCTCCAGCAGGAACAGCGGCCCGGGCTTCAGGTCTTCGACGATGCCCTCGGTGTACAGGAAGCCGAGCGTGTCCGGCAACGGCTGGTCGGCGACCAGCCTGTCGATGGCCCATGGCAGACCCGCGGCCGGTGGAGCCGCTGCCGCCGAGACGCGCACGACCAGCCCATCGATGAGCGCGCTGCGCAGCGCCACGTTGGCCGATGCGTACGACACCGAGCGCCGCCCGACCGTGAGCGTGCGCGCCACCGCATCGAGCTGGCTCACCCGGCCGCGCAGTTCGAACGGTTGCCGCGCCGTCGGGGGCTGCGCCAACTTCTCCACCCGGCTCGCGCTCACGTCGCCGGCAGCGCCGGCCAGCGGGCCGTGTACTTCGACCGTGTCGCCCACGACGAGTCCGGACGCATTCGCCACGCCCTCCAGCACCGTGCCGTTGCCCAGGCGAACGCTCGCGTCGAGCACCGTTACCGAAACACCGGTCGCATCCCTGGCGCTGACCACGCCGCGCGCCGCGGGGCGAACGCGGATTGTCTGCGCCGCGCCCTGCTCGCCGCTGGGCCGGAGCGTGCCTTGCACCTCGAGCCACATGCCCAGGCGCAGGGCATCGCCACTCAGCGGGTTGCCGAAGCCGTCGACGACGGTGGCGTCCGATCGTGCGTAAGCAACGCCGTTGACGGTGACGCTCGAATCGTCGAGCCCCTTGAGCACGCCCACGCTGACGGTCACCGGTTGCGCGCCGGTGCCCTCTTCACCAACGCCGCCGCAAGCGCCGAGCAAGGCACAGCCGGCCAGCCGCAGCGCCGCCCAGGCGCGCGCGCCGCGCTGCCATTCGGCCCGTCCTGGGGTTGTGGTCATGTGTCGCTCTCCTGGGGTTTTTTGCCGCTGCGGGTGCGCTTGCCCTCGGGCCGGGCTTTCATCGCCGAGGGGCCGGCCGCGGCCGCGCCGCGCCTCGTCTTTGCGCTGACGGGGGCGGCCGAACGGTCCTCCGGTGCGTAGTAGGCATACAGGCCAATGCGCATGCGCCAGCGGTTGTCGGAGGCCGCGGCGTCCAGCTCGGTGAGGGTTTGCAGCTTCTCGCGCAGCCCGCCCAGCACGTCGCGCCACACGTCGCGCGCAAGCTCGGTGCCGTGCCGCGCCGAGGCCTGGGTGAGGCCGTCGGCGAAGATGGCGCGCTCCAGCAACGGTGGCGGGTTGGACAGCAGGTTCATCAACACCGCCGACAGGTGGTCGCCCAGGTTGGCCCCGGCGATGCGCATGGCCTCGTCTTCGGCGCGTGACGGCTGGTACTCGCGCTGGCGCAGCGTGACGAACTCAGCGTCCTCTTCAACAGCGCCGATGCGCACCATTTCATCGAGCAGCGCGCGCGCATGCATGTCCTTGGACACGGCCGCGGCCAGGCCCGCAAAACTCGGCTCGCCGGTCTCGGCGGTGCGCGGCAAGCGCCGCGGCTGGCCGGCGGCGTCGAGGTAATGCGCATCGGCGGCCCAGCGCAAGCGCGCCTGCGCCGCGACCGAGGGCTTTTGGGCGGCCGGCTCCCCCGGCATGTCCAGCAAGCGTTTGATCTCACGGCGTCGAATGCCGGTGGCCACGCTCAGCGTGCTGACTGTCGGCAGCTTGCCCTGGGCGGCGAAAGCGCGCGCGCTGGCCTGCACGAAGGCCGCCTTGAGCAGTTCCTCGGCTTGCGCGTAGCGCAGCTGGCGCGACAGCAGCAAGCCCGCCAGCGGCTCGAGCATGGCGAGCGCGGCATCCAGCGTCGCGCGCTGCGGGGCGTGGGAATCGGTCAAGGCGGAGATCGTCCGAAAGCAAGTGCAGTTCGCCCATATTGAAGCACAACGCCGAGCCCAAAGGGGGCGATGACGCTCAACCTAGCCCTGTGTTTGTAATGAACTGCAAAGCCGCTTGAGCCGGTTGGACATCGTCCTGTATTCTATTCATGTGCATAACGCACATGTTGTTGTCTTTCAATTGTCGTTCTTCAATGGCTCAAGGGCCTGCGACAAGTTTCAGGAGTCGAACGATGCAGTCACACCCCATGCAGACAAGCTCCCGCGAGCCCCGCCCGGCAGCGCCTTGCGCGCCGCGGATCAATTCGGCGCTCGCGCTCGCCGCGGCCTTGGCCATCACGCTGGCCGGCTGCGGCGGCGGCTCGTCGACGCCGGCGCCCGCCGCGCCGCCCGCGGGCGCCAGCACCGATGCGCAGGTGCTGGCCGAACAACGCGACGAGCTGGCCGCGCTGCCGGCCGGCGTGACCGTGGCGCCCGGTGCCGTGCCGGTGCAAATGCCGGCGCGTTCGGCAGTGCGCTTTCTCAACCAGGCAACGTTCGGGGCGGTCGCCGCCGACATCGCCAGCGTGCAGCAGAACTGGCGCAAGGGCTGGATGGCGCAACAGTTCGCGCTGCCGGCGGCACCCACCCACTGGGACCGCGTCAAGGCGGTTCAGGCCGCCTGGCTCGCCGAGGACGCCACACGCACCGCTGACAAGTTGCCCGCCGCCGTGTGGGACTGGTCGATCTGGCAGGCGTATCTGTCCAGCCCGGACCCGCTGCGCAAGCGCGTCGGCTATGCGTTATCGCAAATCATGGTCACCTCGATCGAGGGCTTGAGCGGCGGCGGAACCACGCGCCCGAAGCTGGCCGCCGGCTATGTGGACGTGCTTGAGAAGGGCGCGTTCGGCAACTTCCGCCAGCTGCTCGAAGACGTTTCGCTCAATCCGGCGATGGGCATGTACCTGTCGCACCGCGGCAACCGCAAAGCCGAGTACGACGCCAGCGGCGTGGCCGTGCGCGTGCCGGACGAAAACTATGCGCGCGAGGTGATGCAGTTGTTCACCATCGGCCTGGTCCAGCTGAACCTGGACGGCACACCCGCCCTCGCCAACGGCATGGCCCGGGAGAGCTACACCGAGGGCGACGTGGCCAACCTCGCGCGCGTGTTTACCGGCTGGGACTGGCAGCCCGCCAGCGCCGGCGACGAGCGCTACCGTGCGCCGATGCGGCACATCGCGGCCAACCACTCGCCCGAAGAGAAAAGGTTCCTCGGCGTCACGGTGCCCGCCGGCACCGACGGGCCCAGCAGCCTGAAGACCGCGCTGGACACCTTGTTCAACCATCCGAATGTTGGCCCCTTCATCGGCCGCCAGCTGATCCAGCGGCTCGTGACGAGCAACCCGGGCCCGGCTTACGTGGCCCGCGTGGCAACCCGCTTCAACGACAACGGCAGCGGCGTGCGCGGCGACATGCAGGCGGTGATCGACCAGGTGCTGCGCGACCCCGAAGCACGCACCCCGCTGAACATCGTGCAGCCAGCCCCCGGCTGGGGCAAGCTGCGCGAGCCGGTGCTGCGCTTCACGGCGCTGGCGCGCGCGTTGAATGCCAGCGCGAGTGGCCCGATCTGGCGCATCGGCAGCCTGTCGGACCCCGCCACCGCCCTGGGCCAAAGCCCGCTGCACTCGCCCTCGGTCTTCAACTTCTACCGCCCCGGCTATGTGCCGCCCAACACGGCGATCGCCGCCGCGGGCCTGGTGGCGCCGGAGTTCCAGATCACCACCGACACCTCAGTGCCCGGCAGCGTGAACTTCCTGCAGCGCTTCATGACGCAGCCGCCGAGCGGCATCAGCCTCGACTACGCCAAGGAGCTGGCCTTGGCCGCCGATCCGGCCGCGCTGGTGGCCAGCATCCACCTGCGTCTGGCCAACGAGTCGCTGTCCGCGGCGACCCGGGACGACATCGTCGCCACGCTTGCCGCCCTGCCCGCGCAGACCGACGCCGAACGCCTCAACCGCGTGCGCATCGCTTGGCTGATCGCCATGGCCGCGCCCGAATTCATCGCCCAGAAGTGAAGGAAATTCAATCATGACCCAGCAAGCTTCACGCCGCGAATTCTTGCGCCGCAGCAGCGCTCTGGCCGCGGCCGGCGCCGCCTCGCCCTGGGCGCTGAACCTGGCCGCGATGTCGGCGGCTTCAGCGCAATCGGCCGCCGGCGACTACCGCGCGCTGGTGTGCGTGTTCCTGTACGGCGGCAACGACAACCACAACACCGTGGTGCCGCTGGACGTCGCCAGCCACGCGGCGTATGCACGCATCCGCACCGGCATCACGCTGACGCAGGCGGAGCTGGCGCCGACCGAACTGGTGCCCGCCAACGCCTGGCCCGATGCGCGGCGCATGGCCTTGCACCCGGCTCTGGCGCCGCTGAAGACGCTGTTCGACAGCGGCGGCCTGGCGCTGGCGATGAACGTCGGCACCCTGGCCGGCCCGACCACGCTGGCCAACTTCAATGCCGGCATCGGCCTGCCACCCAAACTGTTCTCGCACAACGATCAGCAGTCGGTCTGGCAGGCCGGAGTCTCCGAGGGTGCGCTCACCGGCTGGGGCGGCCGCGTCGCCGACCTGATGCTGCAAGGCAACGGCTCGGCGGGCATGTTCACCAGCATCTCCGCCGCCGGCAATGCGGTCTTCATGTCGGGCAGGAACGTGGTGCAATACCAGGTCAGCCCGGGCGGCTCGATCGAGGTCGGCAAGGTGTTCGGCAGCGACGCCGCCACGGCGGCGATCAAGCGGGTGATGCAGCGGCAGGGCACGCATCTGTTCGACGAAAGCCACGCGGGAATCGCGCGCCGTTCGATCGCCGCCGATCTGCAAGTGCGTGCGGCGCTCGCGGGCGTGCCCGACCTCACATTCCCGGCCGACAACCCGCTCGCCGCCCAACTCAAAATCGTGGCCCGGCTGATCGCCGCGCGCACGAGCTTGGGCCTAAAACGCCAGGTGTTTTTCGTCTCGCTGGGCGGCTTTGACATGCATGACGACCTGATCGCGCAGCACCCGGTGCAACTCGGCCTGGTGGCCAATGCGATGAAAGCGTTCCACGACGCCACCGTCACCCTCGGGGTGGCCGATCGCGTGACCACCTTCACCGGCTCGGATTTCGGCCGCACGCTGGCCAGCAACGGCGACGGCTCCGACCACGGCTGGGGCAGCTACCACGTTGTGATGGGCGGCGCGGTCAACGGCCGGCGCTGGGTCGGCCAGTTGCCGGCGGTTGCGGTGAACGGCCCGAACGACGTGGGCAGCGGCCGCCTGCTGCCGGCCATCGCGGTCGACCAGTACGGCGCCACGCTGGCCCAATGGCTGGGCGTGCAACCGGGCCAGATGGCCGATGTCTTCCCCAACATCGGCCGCTTCGACAGCGCCGACCTCGGTTTCATGAAGCCAGCCTGATGGCGCGAAGCGCGTGATGCATCGGCCCGCCCTCTTGTCAACGAAAGGAATCCGAATGAAAAAGAGTCTGCCCCTGATCATCGGTGCGGCCGTGCTCGCGCTTGCGTGCGCGACCCGGGCCGACCAGCCGCACATGCACTCGGCGGTGCAATCGCTGCTCGAAGCCAAGGCCCAGTTGCAACAGGCCACCCACGACAAGGGTGGCCACCGGGCCCGCGCGTTGCAACTCGTGGACCAGACGCTGGCCGAGACGCGCAAGGGCATCGAGTTCGACCGAACACATTAGGGCAATGCTGAGCAAGCCCCTCGCGGGGACTTGTTCAGCGCCGCCTCAGCAGCCGGCAGCGATCGGCCCGCCGGGTGGTTTGACAAGACTGCCCGGCGTGGCGGGATGCGGGGTGGGATGCTGGGCGGGATGGAAACCGGCGGCCCGTTGCAGGAGCCGCCTGTCGCTAAAACACCATTGCATTTTGAATATCGCGTGTTTATTATGCAATGATGTTTGATCGCCTTGCTACCCAGCGCATCCGCCAGCGGCTCGACGCCAGCCCCGCCGTGGCCATCCTCGGCCCGCGGCAGGTGGGCAAGACGACACTGGCCCGCGCCATCGCGGGCGAACACCCGAACACCCTGTACCTCGACCTGGAGAGCCCGGGCG
>JANNDW010000046.1:0-1517 GCA_031378125.1 Methylibium sp.
TCATCACCACCACGTCGGCAGCTTCCATCGCGGTGTCGGTTCCGGCCGCACCCATGGCCACGCCGATGTCGGACTGGGCCAGCGCCGGCGCGTCGTTGATGCCGTCGCCGGTCATCGCGGTCATGCCGTGTTGGGCTTGCAATGCCTTGATGGCCGTCAGCTTGTCTTCGGGCAGCAGGATGCCGCGCGCTTCATCGATGCCGGCTTCGTGGGCGATGGCCGAGGCGGTGGCCTGGTTGTCGCCGGTCAGCATCACCGGCGTGATGCCCAGCGCCTTGAGTTCGGCCACGGCCTCGCGCGACGAGGGCTTGATGGTGTCGGCCACGGCGAACAGCGCCAGCACGCCGGCCGGCGAGGCGAGCAGCGTGACGGTGCGGCCGGCTTCTTCGAACGACTTCAGCCTGGCTTCCAGCGCCGGTGTGCACTGCCCGCGTTCTTCCATCAGGCGGTGGTTGCCGAGCACGTGGCTGACGCCCTCGATATCGGCCTGCACGCCGCGCCCGGCCAGGGCCTTGAAGTCACGCACCGCCAGCGTGGGTGCGGCCAGGCCCTGCGCGATCGCACGCGACACCGGGTGGTCGGACTGGCCGGCCAGCGCCGCCGTCAGGCTTTCAATTTGCGCGCGGTCGGCGCCGGCTTCGAGCGTCTCCCACACCACCAGTTTGGGCTTGCCTTCGGTGATGGTGCCGGTCTTGTCCAGCGCGATGGCCTTGAGCTTGCGCGCCCCTTCGAGGTAGACGCCGCCCTTGATGAGAATGCCGCGCCGCGCCGCCGCGGCGAGGCCACTGACCACCGTCACCGGCGTGGAGATGACCAGCGCGCACGGGCAGGCAATCACCAGCAGCACCAGCGCTTTGTAGGCCGCCTGCAGCCAGGTCCAGTCGAGCAGCCAGGGCCCGAGCAAGGCGACCGCCAGCGCGATGAAAAACACCGCGGGCGTGTAGACCGCCGCGAAGCGGTCGACGAAACCTTGCGTCGGCGCGCGTGTGCCCTGCGCTTCTTCAACCGCGTGGATGATGCGGGCCAAGGTGGAGTTCGACGCCACGGCCGTGACCCGGACTTCAATCGTGCCGGTCTCGTTGATCGTGCCGGCGAACACGAGGTCGCCCACCGCCTTGTCCACCGGAATGCTCTCGCCGGTGACCGGCGCCTGGTTGATGGTGGAGTGGCCGGCCGTGACCACGCCGTCCATGGCCACCCGCTCGCCAGGGCGCACGCGCACCACCGCCTGCAGCGCCACCTGGGCCACCGGCATGTTCAGCCACGTGCCGTCGGCCTGCTGCACGGCCGCTTCTTCGGGCGCCATCGCCAGCAAGCCCTTGATGGCATTGCGGGCCCGGTCGACGGCCTTGGCTTCGATGGCTTCTGCGATGGCATAGAGCGCCATCACCATCGCCGCCTCGGGCCACTGGCCGATGGCGAACGCGCCGGTCACCGCCACCGTCATCAGCGCATTGATGTTGAGCCGGCCGTGACGCAGTGCGATCAAGCCCTTCTTGTAAACGTCAAACCCCGCC
>JANNDW010000082.1:0-7269 GCA_031378125.1 Methylibium sp.
GCAGAGCCCTGCCCTTTGGCGTAAGCGTTGCCGTCGCCCTTCCAGCCCAGCAGTTCGCGCATTGCATAACCGCCCGGCACATGCCACAGCGCACCATGTTCCAGTTCACCGGCCGCGCCGACGATGGCGCCCTTGCCGTAGCTCTCCAGCCGTTCGACCGGCACATCCATCGCGATGTGCAGCCGCTGTGCCATGGTGACACCCACCGGCTGCAGCACCTCCATCATCGGCAGGATGTCGGCCACATAACGGCCGGCGAACGGGTTGCGCAGCACCGCGGCGATGGCGCCTCTGCGCAGCGGCTCTGCCGCCGCCGGGCCGAACTCGTGGTGGATGTCTTCCACGTGGGTAAAGATGCGTCGTATCTCGATCATCACGAATCCCGTTGCAGCAATTCAGGCCAGCGCAAGGAGGGCCGGCTGGTCAGCGGCTTGCTCAGTTCCACGGCTTGCCGCCGCGGCCCCATTGTCGACCGTCATCACCCTGCCCTGGCACACCAGCGCGGCCGACCAGATCAGGCCACGCAGCTGCAGTTCGCGGGCACGATGCGCACCGGCGGCCAGCGCGCGGCGCACCGATTCAGCGTCCAGCACGGGCACAGTGACGGTGACCGGTATCGCACCGAGGTCGCTGTCGTCCTTCAATTCGCACGCGGGCCGGCGCTGGATGCGCGCATCGTCGACGTTGACCGCGTTGGCGACCACGGTGGCCGCGGCGTCGGCTTGCGCCGCGGTGCGCGCCAGCACCGTCACGCTGTCGGCAATGCCGAGCGAGAAGCTGCGCCCGCGCCAGCCGCTGGTGGCCACGCCGCGCACCGGGTGCGATGTCGAGACGGTGAAGGCGCCATCGACCGCAAGGCCGCCAGCGCGGCCCGCACCCTGCGCATCGCGCGCCTGATCGGCATTGAAGCGCGCGAGATCGGCATACAGGCCGACGCGCAAGGACTGGCCGGGCGCCAGATGCAACGCAATGTCGCCGCCGTTGTTGACCCAGGCACGGGTGATGCCCGCGCGCCGGTAGCACGCCATCAACTCATCGGCCACCGAACCGGCCACCGCCGCCATCGATGTGATGAACTCCGCTTGGTGCGGCCGGCACGCATGCCACATGCGGCGCGCCACAACGCCTTGCAGCGGGCATGGCCCGGCCACCGGCGCACGCAGCATCGGCAGCTCGCGCACCAGTTCACCGAGCACGGTCTCAAAACGGCGCCACGCCGCCTCGTGCGCTGCCGCCAGGGCAGGCGCCTCACCGCTCGCGCCGATCACGATGTCGATCGGGCCGTGCTGGAAATGCCAGCGGCCGTTGGACAGCGGGGCGCGTTGGGCAGACATGGTCAGCCCAGCAACGGCGGCTGGCCCAGTGGCCACGGGTTGCTGGACGATTGCAGCACCCAGCGCCGCCCGGTGGGCGCGCCATCGTTGTGCCAGGCGCCATGCCGCAGCACGTCTTCGAGCGACCGCACATGCTCCATGTGCCCGCCCAAGGCGCGGTAGTCGGCCAGCCGCATGCTGAACTCGATGGGTGCCACGATGGCCGGCGTGGGCACGGTGCCGAAGCTGTTGTGCGGCATCCGCATCACATCGGCCATCACGGTGATGCCGCCGCCCGGCCACACATAGGCCGGTGCGCCGCCGCAGGTGACGTTGACCAGCGCCTGCTTGATCGAGCGCGTCAGCAGCACCGGGTTGTCGGTCACTCCGGCACGCAGGCTGCCGCCGGCGCCGCCCAAAAACAGCACGCTCGTCAGCGACGGTTCGCAGTTCTCGCCGATCCGGTCGACGACTGTTTTCACCTCGGCTGGCAGGGCCTGTTCAATGGGATTCAGCGCCTCGTCCAGCACATACCAGGCGCAGTGCTCGCCGGTGGTCGAGGTCATCAGCAGCCGCAGGCCGGGCCAGGCCAGCTTGGCGTCCCAGCGTTCGATGACGGCCAGCGGGTCGAAGAGGTCGGTGCCGCCCCAGCCGGTGCCGGGATTGGCGACCTGGAAATAGCGCCCCGGCGTGGACTTGCGGCCGCGCAGCTTGACGCCCGAAGGTCGCATGTCGAGGCAGCGGCCGGCCTGGTGCTCGGTGAGCACGCCGGTGATGTGGTCGTCGACCACCACCACCTCGTCGGCACAGCCAAAAAACTGCTTCGCGAAGATGCCGATCGTGGCCGAGCCGCAGCCGACCCGCATGCGCTGCTCTTCGACACCGCCCACGACCGGCGCGCGCCCGGCCTGCAGCCGCAGTTGCGAGCCGCCGTCGATTGCGAATTCGACCGCATGTTGGTTGCCGAGCCGCTCCATCATCTCGACCGTGACGCGACCCTCTCTTTTGCTGCCCCCGGTGATGTGGTGCACGCCGCCCAGCGACAACATCTGCGAGCCGTATTCGGCCGTCGTGACA
This sequence comes from Methylibium sp., assembly GCA_031378125.1. Classification (GTDB taxonomy): domain Bacteria; phylum Pseudomonadota; class Gammaproteobacteria; order Burkholderiales; family Burkholderiaceae_C; genus LGRD01. The sequence continues at coordinate 2,391 of JANNDW010000082.1, forward strand.
TGGCCCACCACCTCGCCCTGGCAGCGCACGTCGGCCTGCTCGGGGCCGAGGTAGCGGTCGGTGTCGATCTTCACCTTCAGGCTGCAGTAGCTGAAGATGCCCTCGGTGACGACGGTCACCATGTCGACCCCGGCGGCTTGCGAAGCAACGATGAACGGCGCGGGCTTGTAGTCGGGGTAGGTGGTGGACGAGCCGACGCCGGTGACGAACACCTCGTCGGCGAGCAACAGGTCGCCGTTCCAGTCCGCCGGCTCGGCGACCGACGGCCGCTCTGCAAAAGGGATGACGCGGGCGCCGCCGCCAGCCTGGGCATCCAGCGTGCGGCGCAACAGCACCACCGGGTCCACACGCACCAGGGTGCCGGCGTGGTTGGCATAACGATCACAGGCGCCGCTGCGGCCGGCGGAGATCTGGCACAGCACCGGGCAGGCGTTGCACTCGATCTTGTCGCCGGCCATGCGTTCGCTGCGCGGCCGCGACCGCGCAAGCACCGGCGGCCGCTCCGGTGCGGCCATGCCCGGCAAGCCGTCGGTCTTGGTGTGTTCGGTCATGGCGTGTCGGTCATGGCGTTGCGTGGAGCGTGGTGTTCATGTAGCATTTGCTCAACGGGAATGTTGCATTCGCTACATGAGTGGCTAATTTAGCGCAGTCCATCCGCCTTCGCAACCGGTTTTCCCGGGGCCTGCAAGACGCCCCAAAATTGCGATCACCCCACTTTCCATCACCGTCGAAAAACGACCATGAGCGCATTCAACGAAGAAACGGTGCTGAGCGTGCACCACTGGACCGACAAGCTCTTCACCTTCACCACCACGCGCGACCCGGCATTGCGCTTCTCGAACGGCCACTTCACGATGATCGGCCTGAAGGTCAACAACAAGCCGCTGCTGCGCGCCTACAGCATCGTCAGCGCCAACTACGAAGAGCACCTCGAATTCCTCAGCATCAAGGTGCCCGACGGGCCGCTCACGTCCAGGCTGCAGCACATGAAAGTGGGCGACACCATCATCGTCGGCCGCAAACCCACCGGCACGCTGGTGGTGGACTACCTGCTGCCGGGCAAGCGGCTGTACATGCTGTCCACCGGCACCGGCCTGGCGCCTTTCATGAGCATCGTGCGCGACCCCGAGACGTACGAAAAATTCGAGCAAGTGATCCTGGTACACGGCGTGCGCCAGGTCGACGAGCTGGCCTACCACGACCTGCTGATCGAGCACCTGCCCAAGCACGAGTTCCTCGGCGAGCTGGTGACCGACAAGCTGCGCTACTACCCCACGGTCACACGCCAGGCCTACCGCAACATGGGGCGTGTGACCGAACTCATAGACACCGGCAAGTTGTTCGAGGACTTGCAAATTCCGGCCTTCGACCCCGCGCAAGACCGCGTCATGATCTGCGGCAGCCCCGGCATGCTGCGAGACCTGAAAGTGCTGCTGGAAGGGCGTGGCTTCAAGGAGGGCAATACCTCGACGCCAGGCGACTTTGTGATCGAGCGCGCGTTCGCCGAACAGTGATGGCCACGCAGACAGCACGCCGGCCCATCGCCAGCGCACAACGCTCGGGCCCACCCGGTGTGCGTGAGCTGGCCGCCAAGGCCACGCGCGAGAGCATCTTGCGCGCGGCGATCAAGGTGTTTGCCAAGCACGGCTTCAATGGCGGCAGCGTCGGGCAAATCTCCCAGGCCGCGAAGTCCTACGACCGGATGATCTACTACTACTTCGGCAGCAAGGAAGGCCTGTTCATCGAGGTGCTGGAGGAAACCTACCGCCGCTTCAACGAGGCCGAGTCCGAGCTGGTGCTGGATGTGGCCCAACCCGTCGAAGCCTTGAAGGCGGTGACGCGCTTCATGTGGGGCTACTACCAGAAGAACCCCGAATTCATCACGCTGCTCAACACGGAAAACCTGCACCGTGGCACGCACATCGCCAAGTCGCTGCGCGCGCGCGACTATTCATCTGCGGCGATCGCCGTGCTGGCGCGGGTGCTGCAAAGCGGCGCCGCGAAAGACGTGTTTCGCGCTGATGTGGCGGCGCGCGACATCTACCTGATGATCGCGGCCATGGGTTACTTCTACCTCTCCAATCGCTTCACGCTGTCGGCGTTTCTGGGCGAGGCGCTCGAGTCGGCCGAAGCGCTGGCGCATTGGGAAAAATTTCTGATCGATTCGGTGATGCGCACCGTTGCCGCAGAACCGGTCACCACCTCACGAGTCGCGGCCCGCAAGCGCACGGCAGCGCGTGCCACTGCCGTCTGAACGCAAGGAGATCGCCATGGCAGACGCAGCTAGCGAAGGCAAGTCCGGCAAGGTCGTCATCCGCAACATCGGGCTGCTGCTGTCGGGCGACATCGATCGGCCGATTCTTGATGCCGACTCCATCGTTGTCCACGACGGCCTGATCGTCGCGGTCGGCAAAGAAGCCGACTGCGACACCAGCCAACCGCGCACGCTGATCGACGCGCACAAAACCTGCCTGGCGCCCGGCCTGATCGACAGCCATGTGCACCCGGTGTTTGGCGACTGGACGCCGCGCCAGAGCCAGCTCGGCTGGATCGAATCGACGCTGCACGGCGGCGTGACGACGATGATCTCGGCCGGCGAAGTGCACCTGCCGGGGCGGCCGAAAGACATCGTCGGCCTGAAGGCGCTGGCCATCACCGCGCAACGTGCGTTTTACAACTTCCGCCCCGCTGGCGTGAAGGTGCTGGCCGGCGCGCCCATCATCGAAAAAGGCATGACCGAACAGGACTTCAAGGAGCTGGCCGAAGCCGGCGTGGGCTTGCTCGGCGAGGTCGGCCTGGGTTCGGTGAAGGCCGGCTACGAAGCCCAACGGATGGTGGCCTGGGCGCGCAAATACGGCATCCAGAGCACCATCCACACCGGAGGTCCGTCGATCCCTGGCTCGGGGCTGATCGACAAGGACGTGGTGCTGGAGGCCGACGCCGACATCATCGGCCACATCAACGGCGGCCACACGTCGCTGCCCGAAGCGCATGTGTGCGAGCTGTGCGAGAAGTCGAGCCGCGCGATCGAGATCGTGCACAACGGCAACGAGCGCGTCGCCATCGCCGCGGCGCGGATGGCCTTGCAACTCAAGTGCCCGCACCGCGTGATCCTGGGCACCGACGGCCCGGCCGGTTCGGGCGTGCAGCCGCTGGGCATCCTGCGCATGGTGGCGCTGCTGTCCAGCCTGGCCAACATTCCAGCCGAGCTGGTGTTCTGTTTTGCCACCGGCAACACCGCGCGCATTCGCAAGCTGAACTGCGGGCTGATCGAAGTGGGGCGCACGGCCGATTTTGTGTTCATGGACCGGGCTCAACACAGCGCTGGCAAAACGCTGCTGGAAAGCGTGCAGCTCGGCGACATTCCCGGCGTGGGCATGGTGATGATCGACGGCATCGTGCGTTGCGGGCGCAGCCGCAACACGCCGCCGGCGACCGAGGTGCCGGTGGTGATGCCCAGCGCCTCGTAGTGCACCGCGCTACCGTGCCACCAGCGTGAAGTCGAACTTGACCGAGAGCTTGTCGTCCACCGCGGTCACGGAGGTGATGTTGAAAGCGTCGACTGTGGCTTGGAACTGGCCGCCGCTTTCCTGCAACATGCTGCGAACCGCCTTCAACACGTCGAGCTCGATGACGCGCGGCAGGGCCGGCACCAGGCCCGACTCCAGCAGCAAGCGAACGTTCGGGTCTTCGACCTTGTCGATGCGAATATCGCCGAGCACCACCGAGCCGCCCCGCGAGACCGGCTTGCCCGACACCTCGGTCCACGACGCAAAGCTGACGCCCACGCAAGAACCCGCGGCCACCACGCCCAGGCGCGACGTGAGGTACGAGCGGATCCGCAGGCGGCCGTTCTGGATCGCAACGGTGGGTTGCGCGAGGTAGGCGAAGCAGGGGCCCTTCATCAGATCGTATCGGCCCGCGTTGGTGAAAAGCGCCTGGGCCACCAGCTTGTCCACCGCCGAGAGCTCAAGAACAATTTCCGCCGCCGGGGCGCCACTGGCCAGCGCCAGCGCGCTGACGCACAGCCCGAGCCATCGGAGTTTGCGGTTCATGCAGGTCCCTCCTTGTGCTTGACCATGGGCATGAGTATGCGTGGGGCGCGGCTGACAGCGGGCTTGTTGCAGGCAAGGTGTGCGTCACACCAGTTGCAACCCCGGCTCCACCTGCGCAATGGCCTCAAAGTCCCGATCCCGCGCCAGCACCGGCAAGCCGCTGGCAATGGCGCAAGCCGCGACCACGCAATCGTTCGGGCTGCGCACGGTGACGCCTTGCCAGCGGCAGCGGGCGTACAGCAGCGCAGCGTCGCGCGCCATGTCGCGCGGGCTCAGGTCATCCAGGCCGGGCAGGCGCTCAAGCTGGACTTCGAGGCGTGCAAACTGGGCCGGGTTGCGCGCGCCTTGCAGCAACTCCTGCAGAACCACCGCAGGCATCCAGACGGTTTGTTCGGCGCGAAAAGCCTTGCGCAAGCGCAAGTCACAGCGCGAACCGGTGGCCCGCAGGAATTCGACCCAGGCCGAGGTGTCGGCGATCACTTGCGGCGCGGCTTGGCCGCGGGCCGGGCGGGCTTGATCGGGGTGCGGCGCTTTGCGCCGTAAGGCACGAGCGGCTCCGAAACCATGGGCCGCATGGCAGCGCCGGCGAACAAGTGGGCCGGGTCGTAGTCATCGGCCAGCACGCCGGACCCTGCCAACGCCAGCAGGCCTTGCCAGTCAGGCTCGCGCACGTAGGCGCGCAGCGCGGTGTCGATGGCCGCTTTCTTGGTGCTGACGCCCGCCTTGGCCATGGCCTTGGCGACAAGCTCGTCGTCGAGCACGATGTTGGTCCGCGTTTCCATGGATTGCCCTTGGGTTCGATCTATACACCTCGAATGTGTATG
>JANNDW010000111.1:0-5013 GCA_031378125.1 Methylibium sp.
GCCTGGAGACCTCCAGCGGCCTGGCCTTGCTGAAGGCCGATGATTTGCCGACGCACATGAAGATCGTGCACCAGGGCAGCGGCCAGGAGTTCGTGCAGCCGCTGCAATGGAGCGGGTCGCGCAGCGCGGCCTCCAGCTGGAGCATCCCGGCCGCCGCCAAGCTCGGCGTGTACGAGGTGCTGCTGGAGCGTGGCAAACCCGGCGACGACAAGCGCTATCGGCAATGGAGCAGTGGCAACTTCCGCGTCGAGGAGTTTCGCCTGCCGCTGGTGGATGCGCGCATCAGCGGCCCGAAGGCGGTGGCCGTGGCGCCCAAGGAGCTGCCGCTCGGATTGCAGTTGAACTACTTCTCCGGCGGCCCGATGGCGCAGGCGCCGGCACGCGCGTCGGCACTGTTGAAAAACCGCGTTGTCAGCTTCGCGGGGTTCGACGAGTTTTCGTTCGAGCCACCGCGCCAGCCCGGTCAAACGCAGCCGGCGGATGAGGGCGATGAGCGCCCGGCAGGCGGCGCCAAGCTCATTGCGGACAAGCTGCCGCTGAGCACCGACAAAAATGGCGCCGCCACCTTCACGCTGAAGGACCTGCCGCGCGTCGACCGGCCCTCCGAGCTGGTCGCCGAGATCACGTTCAACGACCCCAATGGCGAGGTGCAGACCGCCAGCACGCGCATCGAGTTGTGGCCCAGTGCGGTGGTGCTGGGCATCCGGGCCGGATCGTGGGCCAGCAACCGCGGCAAGGTGAAGTTCACGGCCGTGGCGCTCGACACGAAGGGCCTGCCGGTCAAAGGCCAAAGCGTCGATGTGCGCGGCCGGCTCAGCCAGGTCATCAGCACCCGCAAGCGCATGGTCGGCGGCTTCTATGCGTACGACAACCGCACCGAGGTCAAGGAAGTCGGCAGCCTGTGCACCGGCAGCACCGACGAGCGCGGCCTGCTGCCGTGCGAAGCCGAGTTGCAGACCGCCGGCGAGGTGGAACTGATCGTGCGCGGCACCGACGCGCAAGGCAACACCACTCAAGCCGCCACCAGCGTGTGGGTCACGAAACAAGGCGAGCTGTGGTTTGCGCAGGACAACGACGACCGCATCGACGTGCTGCCGGAGAAAAAACGCTACGAGCCCGGCGAGACCGCGCGGCTGCAAGTGCGCATGCCGTTTCGAGAAGCGACGGCGCTGATCGGTGTCGAGCGTGAAGGCATCATCGAAACGCAACTCGTCACGCTGCGCGGCGACGACCCGACCATCGAGTTGAAGATCCAGAAAAGTTGGGGCCCGAACGTGTACGTGAGCGTGCTGGCGTTGCGCGGGCGCATTCGCGACGTGCCCTGGTATTCCTTCTTCACCTGGGGCTGGAAAGAGCCACTGAGCTGGGTGCGCGGCTTCATCTACGAAGGGCGTGACTACCAGCCGCCCACCGCGATGGTCGACCTTTCCAAGCCCGCGTTCAAGCTCGGTGTGGCGGCGCTGCGGGTGGGCATTGCCGAACACGAGCTGCAGGTCAGCGTGAGTGCCGACAAGCCGCAATACAGCATTCGGCAAAAGGCCCAGGCGCGAATCAAGGTCACGCAAGGCGGCAAGCCCGTTTCGGGCACCGAAGTGGCGTTCGCCGCGGTCGACGAAGGCCTGCTCGCACTGCGCGGCAATGCGTCGTGGGACTTGCTGAACGCGCTGATCCAGCGGCGCCCGTGGGGTGTTGAGACCAGCACCGCGCAGAGCGAAATCATCGGCCGCCGCCACTACGGCCGCAAGGCGCTCGCCGCGGGCGGCGGCGGCGGGCGCGGCAGCGCGCGCGAGCTGTTCGACACGCTGTTGCTGTGGAAGGCCCAAGTGCTGCTGGACGCCAACGGCGAGGCGGTGGTCGAAGTGCCGCTGAACGATTCTTTGACCAGCTTCAGGCTCGTCGCTGTGGCGGATGCCGGCGTGCATCTGTTCGGCACCGGCAGCACGAGCATCCGCGTCACGCAAGACCTGCAGGTGCTGTCGGGCCTGCCACCGCTGGTGCGCGAAGGCGACAAATTCAGCGCGATGCTGACTTTGCGCAACACCACCGCGCGCGAGATGACGGTGCGAGCCACGTTGCAAGGCGTGGTCAACAGCGCAGACCCGATCGCAGGCACGCCGCTCACGCTGCCGCCGCAAGACACGGTGCTGGCCGCGGGTGCCGCCAAGGAAGTGTCGTGGCCCGTGGACGTGCCGGCCGATGCGTTCAGCGTGAGTTGGGAAGCGGCGGTCGAAGAGCAGGCCGGTCCGTCGCCGGAGCGCGCGAGGGACCGCCTCAAGCTCACCCAACTCGTCAGCGCCGCCGTGCCGGTGCGGGTGATGCAGGCCAGCTTGCAGCAGCTCGACGGCAGCCTGATGCTGCCGGTGGCCGCGCCCGCCGATGCGTTGACAGCGGCGCTGGCGGCCGGTGGCGTCAAGCGCGGCGGCATCAACGTGACGGTGCAAGCCCGGCTGAGCGGCGCGCTGCCCGGCATGCGGCGCTACTTCGAGACCTATCCCTTCAGTTGCCTGGAGCAAAAAACCTCCAAGGCGATCGGGCTGGCGGACGCCAAGCTGTGGTCCGCGGTCGCCAACGCGCTGCCCACCTACCTGGACAGCGATGGCCTGGCGAACTATTTTCCACCGCGCACTGAGGACGGCGCGCGCGGCAGCGACCGGCTCACCGCCTACGTGCTCGCGGCCGCGCACGAGGCCAAGTTTGAGTTGCCACCGGCGGCGCGCGACGCGATGCTGGCCGGCCTGACCGCCTTTGTCGAAGGCCGCATCGAACGCAAATTCTGGTCGCCCCGCGCCGACCTGGATGTGCGCAAGCTCTCGGCCATCGAAGCACTGTCGCGCTACGGCCGGGCGCAGGCCAGGATGCTGGGGTCGGTGAACCTCACGCCCAACCTGTGGCCGACCGCGGCGGTGATCGACTGGCTGAACATCTTGCGCCGGATCAACGGCATGGCGGACCAGGCCAAGCGGCTCGACGAAGCCCGGCAAATCCTGCGCAGCCGCCTCACCTATGCCGGCACCACGCTGAAGTTCAGCAACGAAGAAGGCGACTTCTGGTGGTGGTTGATGGACAGCGCCGACGCCAACGCCGCACGGCTGATCCTGGCCGTGCTCGACGACCCGGCTTGGCGCGAAGACCTGCCGCGCATGGTGGTGGGCAGCCTGGCGCGCCAGCGTGGCGGCGCGTGGCTGACGACCACGGCCAACCTGTGGGGCGCGCTGGCGCTGGAAAAGTTCTCGGCCAGTTTCGAGTCGATCAAGATCGTTGGCAAGACCAGCGCAACGCTGGCCGGCAGCGCGGGCGACAGCTCCCGCAGCATCGACTGGGGCGCGCTGGCCGACGGTGGCACGATGAAGCTGCCCTGGCCCAACAAGGCAGGCATCCTCAACATCACGCAAGACGGCGCCGGCAAGCCCTGGCTCACGGTGCAAAGCCTGGCCGCCGTGCCGCTCAGGGCGCCCGTCCGCGCCGGCTATGCCATCACCCGCAGCGTCACGGCGGTGGAGCAAAAGGAGAAGGGCAAGTGGTCGCGCGGCGACGTGCTGCGGGTGCGCCTGGAGATCGACGCACAAGCCGACATGACCTGGGTGGTGCTCAGCGACCCGGTCCCCGGTGGCGGGTTGATTCTCGGCTCGGGGCTGGGGCGTGATTCCGCGATTGCCACGCGCGGCGAACGCAAGGAGGGCAACGCCTGGGCCGCGTACGAAGAGCGCAGCTTCGAAGCCTTCCGCAGCTACTTTGAATATCTGCCGCGCGGCAAGCATGTCGTCGAATACACGCTGCGACTCAACAACCCGGGCCGCTTTGCGCTGCCGCCGACACGCGTCGAGGCGATGTATGCGCCAGAGAGTTTTGCTGAAGCGCCAAATGCCCTGCTCGAGGTGAGCCCGTGACACCGGCGCTGTTGCTGGCACGTGGGCTGCTGGCCAGCGTGCTGGCGGCCACCGCGATCGGCGCGCGGGCGCTGCCATCGCTGCCGTCGTTGCCGAGCTTTAGCGACGTCAAGGCGGCGCACCAGCCGTCGGACATCACGCTGCTGGCCCGCGACGGCGAGCCGATTCAAACCCTGCGCATCGACAAGAGCGTGCGCCGCCTGCCCTGGGTGGCGCTCGCCGACATGTCGCCCGCGCTGCTGCAGGCCATTGTGCTGAGCGAGGACCGGCGCTTCCATGAACACAGCGGTGTCGATTGGGCGGCCGTGGCGCGCAGCGCCTGGGGCAATGTGTGGAACACGCGCACGCGAGGCGCGTCCACATTGACCATGCAGCTTGCCGGCCTGATCGACGCAGGCCTGGCGCGCCCGGCCGCCGGCCGCAGCCTGGCGCAAAAGATCGGCCAGGCGGTCACCGCGACCTGGCTCGATGCGGAGTGGAAAAAGAGCGAGATCCTCGAGGCTTACCTCAACTCGGTGGCGTTTCGCGGCGAGGTGGTGGGCATCAATGCGCTGGCGCAAACCTACTTCGGCAAACATCCCAGCGGGCTGGACGCGCAAGAAGCCGCGCTCGCCGCCGCGCTGGTGCGCGGACCGAACGCATTGGCCCAGACCGTGGCCACGCGCGCCTGTGGGGTGTTGAAGCCGCAGGGCCTGTCGTGCACGGGCGTGATGGCGCTGGCCGAGACCGCTTTGGCCCGCAAGGGCGGCATGCCCTTGGGCGAACAACTGGCGCCGCACTTTGCGCGCCATGTGCTGACCGGTGCCGCCCAGCCAGCCCAACGCAGCACGCTGGATGCCGGCCTGCAACGAGTGGCCAATGCGTCGCTGCGCCGCCAGCTGACCGAGCTGAACGGCCGCAATGTCGAAGACGGCGCGATCATCGTGCTCGACAACGCCAGCGGCGCGGTGCTGGCCTGGGTGGGCGGGAGCGGCGACTTGTCCGCCGCGGCGCAGGTGGACGGTGTGCTCGCGCGCCGCCAGCCCGGCTCCACCTTGAAGCCCTTCGTCTATGCCCTCGCGTTCGAGAAGCGGCTCATCACGCCGGCCAGCCTGCTGGAGGATTCACCGGCGCAGATCGGCACGTC
>JANNDW010000127.1:0-22328 GCA_031378125.1 Methylibium sp.
ACGTCGCACGACGCGATGATGGCGTACTGCGGGCTGGTGGAGGTGTGCATCAGGTACGCCTCGTTGAACAGGTGGCGGTCGAGCTTGCGGGTTTGCGAGTCCTGCACCAGCACCTGCGACGCCTGGCTCAAGCCCGCCAGCAGCTTGTGGGTGGATTGGGTGGCGAACACCAGCTGGTCCTTGGGCCGCACACGGTTCTTGCCCATCGCGTGGTAGGTGCCGTAGAACTTGTGGAACGCGGCGTGCGGCAGCCAGGCTTCGTCGAAATGCAGGGTGTCGATGTAGCCGTCGAGCGAGTGCTTGATCGTCTCGGTGTTGTAGAGCACACCGTCGTAGGTGCTTTGCGTCAGGGTCAGGATGCGCGGCTTCACCTTCTTCGCGTCGACGCCCTTGAGCAAGGGGTTGGCGGCGATCTTCTTGCGGATCGCCTCGGGCGAAAACTCGGCCTGGGTGATCGGCCCGATGATGCCGTAGTGGTTGCGCGTGGGCCGCAGGAACACCGGCACCGCGCCGGTCATGATGATCGCGTGCAGGATCGACTTGTGGCAGTTGCGGTCCACCACCACCACATCGTCCGGCGCCACCGCGTGGTGCCACACCATCTTGTTGCTGGTGCTGGTGCCGTTGGTCACGAAGAAGCAATGGTCGGCGTTGAAAATGCGCGCGGCGTTGCGCTCGCTCTGCGCGATCGGGCCGGTGTGGTCCAGCAGCTGCCCGAGTTCGTCGACGCTGTTGCACACGTCGGCGCGCAGCATGTTCTCGCCGAAGAACTGGTGGAACATGCGGCCCACCGGGCTCTTCAAAAACGCCACGCCGCCCGAATGGCCGGGGCAGTGCCATGAATACGAGCCGTCTTGCGCGTAGTCGACCAGCGCGCGAAAGAACGGCGGCGCCAGGCCATCCATGTAACTCTTGGCCTCGCGGATGATGTGGCGCGCCACGAACTCGGGCGTGTCCTCGAACATGTGAATGAAACCGTGCAGCTCGCGCAGGATGTCGTTGGGCAGGTGCTGCGAGGTGCGTGTCTCGCCATACAGGTAGATCGGGATCTCGGCATTCTTGAAGCGGATCTCCTTGATGAACTTGCGCAGGTTCAGCACCGCCGGGTCCAGCTCCGGGCCGCCCTTGAACTCCTCGTCGTCGATCGACAGGATGAACGCGCTGGCGCGGCTTTGCTGCTGCGCAAACTGGCTCAGGTCGCCATAGCTGGTGGCGCCCAGCACCTCGAAGCCTTCTTTTTCGATCGCCTCGGCGAGCGCGCGGATGCCAATGCCCGAGGTGTTTTCCGACCGGTAGTCTTCATCGATGATGACGATGGGAAAGCGGAAGCGCAGCATGGGCAAACCTTCGGTGGGCGGAGCACAGAAAATGCGGGAAGCGCGAAGTGTAGGGCCACCGAACACGGCATCGCCGCCCGCCCTCTACACTGCCACCACGCCAATGCCGCCGCCACCGCCACAAGGAGTTGCCATGGATTTCTCAACGCCGACGTTCTGGTGGGTGGCCGCCGGTGTGGCGGTCGCTGCCGAGCTGGCCACCGGCACCTTCTACCTGCTGATGATCGCGCTCGGCCTGGCCGCCGCCGCGGTGGCCGCGCATCTGGGCTTGTCTGGCACCGGCCAGATCGTCAGCGCCGCGCTGATCGGCGGCGGCGCCACCGCGGCCTGGCATTGGCACCGCTACAAACAACCGCATTCGGCGCCGGCGCGTGAGAACCGCGACGTGAACCTGGACATCGGTGAACGCGTCCACGTAGCCGTTTGGGCCAGCGACCGCACCGCCCGCGTGCCCTACCGCGGCTCCACCTGGACCGCGCGGCTGGCGCCCGGCGCGGCGGCTGCCGCGGGTGAGCATGTGGTCAGCGCCGTTGAAGGCAATTGGCTGGTGCTTACCCCCGCCACCGGCCACTGAACACCCAACCAAAGAGACCCCCATGACCGTCGCCATCGTTCTGCTCGTCATCGCCGCGATCTTCATTTTTCAGACCTTCAAGATCGTGCCGCAACAAAACGCCTGGGTGGTCGAGCGCCTGGGCAAGTACGACCGCACGCTCACGCCGGGCCTGAAGTTCGTCGTGCCCTTCATCGAGCGGGTGGCCTACAAACATTCGCTCAAGGAAGTGCCGCTGGATGTGCCCAGCCAGGTCTGCATCACCAAAGACAACACGCAGCTGCAGGTCGACGGGATCATCTACTTCCAGGTCACCGACCCGATGCGCGCGAGCTACGGCTCCAGCAACTACATCTCGGCCATCACCCAGCTGGCGCAGACCTTGCTGCGCTCGGTGATCGGCAAGATGGAGCTGGACAAGACCTTCGAAGAGCGCGACCACATCAACCTGTCGGTCGTCGCGGCACTCGACGAAGCCGCGTCGAACTGGGGCGTCAAGGTGTTGCGCTACGAGATCAAGGACCTGACGCCGCCGGCCGCGATCCTGCATTCGATGCAGGCGCAGATCACCGCCGAGCGCGAGAAGCGCGCGCTGATCGCGGCGAGCGAAGGCCGCAAGCAGGAGCAGATCAACATCGCCACCGGCGAGCGCGAGGCCTTCATCGCCCGCTCCGAGGGCCAACGCCAGGCCGAGATCAACAAGGCCCAGGGCGAGGCCGCGGCGATCGTCGCGGTGGCCATTGCCAATGCCGAGGCCATTCGCAAAGTCGCCCAGGCGATTCTGGAGCCCGGCGGCCAGCAGGCCGTGCAGCTGAAGGTCGCCGAAAAGGCCGTCGAGGCTTATTCACAACTGGCGCAGAAGAACAACACGATGATCGTGCCGGGCAACATGAGCGAGGTCTCGGCGCTGATCGCCACCGCGATGACCTTGATGAAGAGCAAGACCCCCGGCGAAGCGGCCTGAGCCATGGCACGCAACGTCCTGGGCGGCGAACTGCAGCCCTGCTCCTACGACCCGCTGACCGGCTTTTTTCGCGACGGCTGCTGCAACACGCGCGAAGACGATGTCGGCACGCACGTTGTCTGCGTCAAGATGACGGCCGAGTTCCTGAGCTACTCGAAGAAGCGCGGCAACGACCTCAGCACTCCACGCCCCGAGTATCGCTTTCGCGGCCTGAAGCCCGGCGACCGCTGGTGCCTGTGCGCCACGCGATGGGTGCAGGCGTTTGAGGCCGGCATGGCGCCACCCGTGGTGCTGGAAGCCACCCACGAGCGCGCGCTGGACCACGTGCCCATCGAGACGCTGCAGTCCTTCGCTTTCAGCTCCGTCGGACGCGCCAAGGGCCTGGGCTAAACTTCGCGCGTTGGAGAGGTGGATGAGCGGTTTAAGTCGCACGCCTGGAAAGCGTGTGGGGGTTAACAGCCCCCCGCGGGTTCGAATCCCGCCCTCTCCGCCAGGACGCTACCGTCGCCGCGACATCGATTGCTGCCCCTACAGCTTCTGGCTGGTTTGTCGCCGATACATTGCTTTCACCCCACGGCGCGCATCTGCACACGTCGGTCTCGGACGCCGACGGCAAGGTTTTCGACGGCCACGGAACGCCGGAATGCGTCGTGCGAACCACCGCCGAGGTGCTGCTGGCCTTGTTGCCCGGCCATCGCTTTTTCCGCGAGCCCGATGCGGCAACGGGCTTTGCCGAACTCGTGATCCGGCCATCAAGTCCGACGCGCTGACCGCGGCCGACGCCGCCCCTTCAAAGCACCTCTGCGCCCGGCACAGCGCGCAACGCGCGATCAAAGGTGGCCGTGAAGGCGCAGCCCGCAGCGGCGTTCTTCGCCACGATCAGGCAGTCGGAAAAGCCGGCACGGCCTGAGGCATAGGCATCGAGCGCCTGCTCGACCGCAGCGCGATCCTCGAACCCGTAGGCGGGCTGCGCCAGCAGCGCCCGCAGGGCGCGCACGAGCGCGGCTTTCGGTTGGCGGTACACCGAGCCCAGCGTCCACACCAACTCGGCAAGCACAAGGTTGGCAATCCGTGCCGAGCCCGCTGCCTGAACCTGCGAGCCGAACAGATTCGCGAGCTTTGCAGCCTGCGCGGCGTCGTCGTCGAGCAGCAGGCGCAAGAGCACGTTGGTGTCGATGCCGATCATCGCGCGCGGCGCCGGTGCTTGGCGAGCAGATGGGCTGTGATGCCGGCATCCATTTCGCGCACGGTCAAAGGCCGCGCGTGCGGTGACTTCAAGATGCCACGAACGGCCAGTGCATCGGTGCGCTGCGGCTTGAGCATCAAGTCGCCAGCATCGGAGACAACGACCTCGAAGCGCTGGCCGGCCTTCAGGTCGAGCGCGTCTCGGGCAGCCTTGGGCAGGGTCAGCTGGCCCTTGCTGGTCAGGGTGGCGAGCATGAGTGGTTTCCTTACGAATTAACTGAGTAAGGTTTGTTGCAGAGAAAGGAGACGCGCGTCGCACTTAAGCCCGCATTTGCCCCCATGCCCACCCAAGCCCCAGCTCCACTTCCACGCGTTCACGGCATTCCGGTACGCCCGCGCCGCCAGCACCATGGCCTACCAGATGATGATGTCGGCGGTCACGCTGGCCACGATGTTGGCCGGCGTGAGCTTCATCCGCAGCCGCCATCTCGCTCGACCTGGTGCTGCTGGCCATGGCGGCGTTGTGGATGAGGCTGTTCCCCAGCCAGCCCGGCGCGGCGCTGGCGGCTGACGGCGGGCTCCAGCTGAGGGTCGCCTCACGATGTTGCTAACGCCACATTCACGCAAAATGGGATACCGCGCAGTCATTCCAACCGCCAGGGAGGGCACCATGTTTTTTCGCAGCTTGTGTTCCGCGCTGCTGGCGCTGGCGGCTTCGATGCCGCTGGCCGCCGCCGACAAACCACTGACGCGTGCACAAGCGCTCAGGGCCATCGAGCAACCCGCCGCCGCAGCCCGCCGCGCGGCTGCGGCGCGTCTGGGCGAGGTGGGCACCATGGCCGACGCCGATCGGCTGGTCACGCGCCTGAATGACGACGATGCGCAGGTTCGCCAGCTCGCCGAGGCCGCGATGTGGCGCATCTGGAGCCGCTCGGGCGACAGCGCCATCGACGCGCTGCAGTTGCGCGGCGTCGAGCAAATGGAGGCCGGGCAACTCCCTCAGGCGCTGCTGACCTTCTCCGAGATCATCCGCCGCAAGCCCTCATTCGCCGAGGGCTGGAACAAGCGCGCGACGATCTACTACTTGTTGGGCCAGTACGAGCTGTCGATGAAGGACTGCGATGAGGTGCTCAAGCGCAACCAGAATCACTTCGGCGCGCTGTCGGGCTACGGGCAGATGTTCATCACGCTGGGCGATTTTGAACGGGCCATCAACTACCTCGAATGGGCGCTGAAGGTGAACCCGAACCTGCCCGGCGCGGCGGCCACCATTCGTCTGTTGGAGCAGCAGCTCGAACAGACGCGGCGCAAGACGATCTGAACTTCAGTTCGTGCCGAACCTGAAGCTCGACGCCGCCACCCCGCCCATGAAATCTTCCTCGTGATAGACGCAAGCGCCGGCCTCGCCAACGGCCGCGCCAACGGCCACCATCAGCGGCAGCAAATGCTCCTCGCGCGGGTGCGCCTTGCGGGCTGACGGGGCGGTTTCCCAGGCGATCAATTGCGCGCTGCGCTCGGTCGGGCTGGAGGCCACCACCGCCCGCTGCAGCCAGCGGTCGAACGCCGCCGAGGCCAGCTTGGCGCTCGGCCCGAACTCACGCAAGTTGTGATAGCTCAGGCCGCTGCCGACGATCAGCACGCCTTCGTCGCGCAACGGCGCGAGCGCGCGGCCGAGCGCCAAGTGGTCGTTCGGGTCCAGGCCGGTCTTCAACGAGAGCTGCAGCACGGGCACGTCGGCCTTGGGATAGATCACTGCCATCGGTGCGAACGTGCCGTGGTCGAAACCTCGCTGGCTGTCCACCCGCACCGCCATGCCCGCACCGGCGATCAGCGAGCGAACGCGCTCGGCCGTCTCCGGCGAGCCCGGCGCGGGGTACTTGACGTGGTAGGTGTGCTCGGGGAAACCGCCGTAGTCGTAAATCATCGGCGGGTGGGCGCTGGCCATCACGGTGAAGGCCGGCTCCTCCCAGTGCGCGGAGATCATCAGCACGGCTTTCGGTGCGGCGCCGAGTTGGCGCGGCATGTCTTGCAGCGAGGCTTCGAGCCGGTCGTAGGCGCCGTTCAGCTGGTCCTTCATGTACGGCCACGGCCCGCCGCCGTGCGAGATGAAATAGGTGGGGAGTGTGCGAGTGGCCATGTCGAACTTTCTGGATGCTGACGATCGGAGTGCAGTGTAGAAGCCGGCCTGCCCGGCATCGTTGTGCTGCGCTGAACCCGGCGTTCGAACCCGCTGATGGTGCATCATCGACCATGATCTCGCCGGCCCGGCTTCTACTGCCATCGGGTGTGGACGCCGCCGTCGCGCCCTTGCTTGTCGGCCGCGCGCTGCGTGGTTTTGCCGACGGCTACGTGGCGGTGCTGTTGCCCGCCTACCTGCTGGCTTTGGGTTTCGGCCAGTTCGACGTTGGCTTGCTGAGCACGGCCACGCTGGCCGGTTCGGCGCTGGCGACGATCGCAGTCGGCGTGATCGGCCACCGCTGGCCGCCGCGGCATCTGCTGCGCGGTGCGGCCTTGCTGATGGCGGCCACCGGCGTCGCTTTCGCCGGGCTGTCTGCTTTTTGGCCGCTGCTGCTGGTGGCCTTTGTCGGCACGCTGAACCCGAGTTCTGGCGATGTCAGCGTGTTTCTACCGCTGGAACACTCACGGCTGGCGCAAGCCGCGCGCGCCGACGCGCGCACCGCGCTGTTCGCGCGCTATTCGCTCACCGGTTCACTCAGCGCCGCGGTCGGTGCGTTGGCGGCTGCCCTGCCCCCGTGGCTGGCGGCGCACGCCGGGCTGCCGCTGCTGGACGGCTTGCGCGCGATGTTCGTTTTGTACGCGTTGATCGGCGGCTCCGTGTGGTGGCTGTACCGCGGATTGCCGCAAGTCGATGCCGAAGCGGCGCAAGCTCCGGCACCGTTGGGTCCATCGCGCGAGACGGTGTTCAGGCTGACTGCGCTGTTCAGCGTCGATTCGTTTGCCGGCGGGTTGGTGGTGAACTCGCTGATGTCGCTGTGGCTGTTTCAACGCTTCGGCTTGTCGCTGGCGCAGGCCGGTGCGTTCTTTTTCTGGAGCGGCTTGCTCGCGGCCGGTTCGCAGCTCCTGGCACCGCTGGTCGCACGCAAGATCGGCCTGCTCAACACCATGGTGTTCACCCACATCCCGGCCAATGTGTGCCTGATCCTGGCCGCACTGGCGCCGACCCTGCCGATCACGCTGGCGCTGCTGTTCGTGCGCAGTGCGCTGTCGCAGATGGACGTGCCCACGCGCACCGCTTTCGTGATGGCGGTGGTGACACCGGCCGAGCGTGCCGCGGCGGCCAGCTTCACGGCCGTGCCACGCAGCCTGGCGTCCGCCGCCAGCCCCACGCTGGCCGGCGCGATGCTGGCCGCCGGCTGGCTGAGCGCGCCGCTGGTGGCGTGTGGCGTGTTGAAAATCGCCTATGACCTGGCGCTGCTGGTAGCCTTCAGGCGCCAGCAACCACCCGCCGACCCCGGCTGAAAGCCAGACCTGCCCATGACCGAAGAACTGTTCCGCGAAGACGCTGCGCTCAGCCTCTGCGACGCGCAGATCACCGCCATCGATGGGCGCGGCGTGCAACTCGACCGAACCATCTTCTACCCGCTCGGTGGCGGCCAGGCCGGTGATCGCGGTGTGCTGGTCCTGCCCGATGGCGCCGAGCTGCGGATCGCCGACACGCGCAAGGGCGCGCTGCCGGGCGAGATTGTGCATGTGCCCGCACCGGCACAAGAAGCACTGCTCGCACGCATCGCCATCGGCCAGCCGGTGCAGGCCCGCATCGACATGCAGCGCCGGCAACGCCACATGCGCTTTCACACCGCCACCCACTTGCTGTGCGCGCTGATCCCGCACCCGGTCGACGGCTGTTCGATCACCGCCGACTACGCGCGCTTGGACTTCCACATGACCGAGCCGCTCGACAAAGAAGTGCTGACCGCCGGCCTGGCGCGGCTGGTGGCCGAGGCGCACCCGGTGAGCCACCGCTGGATCAGCGAAGCCGAACTCGACGTCAACCCCGGCCTGGTGCGCAGCATGAGCGTGCAGCCGCCAAGATCGGCCGCTGGGCTGGGCCGCATCCGCGTGCTTGAGATTGCCGGCGTGGACCTGCAACCCTGCGGCGGCACGCATGTGGGCAACACGGCCGAGATCGGCGTGGTGGTGGTCACCAAGATCGAAAAGAAATCAGCGATGACACGCCGCGTGGTGCTGGGGTTCGTCGAGTAGGCGGCGAGCGCAACTCGCGGCCAACAGGTCTTGCGGCAGCTCGATGGAGCCTGCGCCGGCGGCCTGCAACGTGATGTCGGCCGGATAGCCATGAACCATGGGCGCTTTCATTACCAGGGTGAGGCCATCAACCTGTGCCTCAGCTTGCATCAGAGTCAGCCGCACCGGCGCAACCGAGCCCGACGCGCCGCCCGAGGTCGCTTCCTATTGGTGGCTGTGGGCGATCAAGAAGCCCGGCCCCGAACGGAATTGGCTCGGTAGGGGGATGGTTTCGATGCGTGCGAGCAGCTCACCGGGATGCGGCCCCGTGGCCTGCAGCAGCGCCCGCAGTCCGCTGGCAAGGCGCAGGGTGCGCGTCAGCACAAAAGTGCCGGGCTCGGGGTTGTCGAGTTGGAGCGTCTCGCGCAGGTTCAGCGACGACGTCGCCTGGTCGCGATGCTCGATGGGCCTGAACAACAGCCGCCGCTCCACCCGATTGCTGGCGAGCAGGTCCACATGGCGGCCGCGCCGGCTGAAGGGCTCTACCAGGCTGAGGATGTCGTGATGGGTCAGGGGGTGCGAAGTCATGACAAGCGTGGGCGGCGCCAAAGAACTCGGCTGGCTGGCAGCACGAGCCGGGCGCAAGCCAGGGCAGAGATCGGGAGCGATGCAAATGACTCTGCCCGCATTTGCGGTCGCCCACCGCAACCGCTCGCGTCTCGCGAGAGCGCTGCGCCAGCCGGTCCCAAGCGCCCGCACCGGCAGGCACAAAGCTGGGCGCAGCGGCTTGACGCGCCTTGCGTTCGGCTTGCTGAATCTTGCTGAGTTGCGGCCCCCTAATTCAACGCGCCACTCTCCCCGATATGGGGGATGCGGCGCAGCACCTCAGGCCGGCATGATTCGTGCGGCGGCTGGTCATCAATGTCTGTCGGGAGAAGCGAATGCGCAGCGAGCAACGTACCGAAGGGGACTACCGCATTTATGCCAGTGCGATCAAGGCGCCGGGCGGCAAGGGGTTTGTGGCCGCGGTCGTCGTCAAACGCATCCACGATGACGATGGCAACCCGCGCGAGGCCTTTCGCCACGAAAGCCTGGCGGGCGGCCACTGGTGGCCGTCGGCCGAAGCGGCGCGTTTGATGGCAATGGCAATGGCGCAGCAGGTGATCCGCCACGAACCGCACCGGCTGAAGGGCTGAGCCCGCGCGAAGGGCGCCGGAAGGCGATCTTCGGCTGGCGAAGGACCGGCCGCGATACAAGCGGCCGGGCTGAAACTCTACAAGCGGCCGAGCTTCAGCCGCAACACCCGATCGCAGCGTGCGGCCAGCGTCTCGTCGTGCGTCACCAGCACAAACGCCATGCCCTGTTGGCGGGCCAGCTCCAGCATCAGCGCAAAAACACCATCGGCAGTTTCACGATCGAGGTTGCCGGTCGGTTCATCGGCCAGCACACAGGCCGGCCGGCCGGCCAGCGCGCGCGCAATGGCCACGCGCTGGCGCTCGCCGCCCGACAGCTGCGACGGGCGGTGACGCACACGCTCGGCCAAACCCACTTGGGCGAGCACCTCCCGCGCCTGGGCACGCGCCGCGGGTTTGTCCATGCGCCGAATTCGCAACGGCATGGCCACGTTGTCGAGCGCGCTGAACTCCGGCAGCAAGTGGTGGAACTGGTAGACGAAGCCGAGGTGCCGATTGCGCCAGCTGCCTTGTTCGGCCGCACTCATTTGGGCGAAGTTGCGGCCGCTCAGTTGCACACTGCCCTCGGTCGGTGCCTCCAGCCCGCCCAGCAGGTGCAGCAGCGTGCTCTTGCCCGAACCCGAGGCGCCGACAACGGCAATCGTCTCGCCTTGATGCACCTCCAGGTCGACACCTTGCAGCACGTGCACATCCAGCTTCGACGCACCTGCGCCTTCGGTAAATCGTTTGTGCAGGCCGCGCGCCAGGATCACGGTCTCACTCATAACGCAGTGCCTCGGCCGGCTGCACCCGGCTGGCGCGCCAGCTCGGGTACAGCGTGGCCACGAAGGCCAACACCAGCGAGATCACGACGATGGGCACGATGTCGTCGGCCTGCGGTTCGCTGGGCATGCGGCTGATCAGGTAGATGCTGCTGGGCAGGAAACTCACGCTCAAGGCCCGTTCGATGGCCGGCACGATGACGCCGATGTTGAACGCGATGGCCAGCCCCAGCAGCACGCCACCGAGCGTTCCGATGATCCCCGAGGCCGCGCCCTGCACCATGAAGATGCTCATGATCGAGCGCGGGCTGGCGCCCAGGGTGCGCAGGATGGCGATGTCGGCGCGCTTGTCGGTCACCGTCATTACCAGGGTGGACACGAGGTTGAACGCGGCCACCGCGACGATCAGCGTGAGGATGATGAACATCAGCCGCTTCTCAAGCTGCACCGCCGAAAACCAGTTGCGGTTGGTCCGTGTCCAGTCGCGT
This sequence comes from Methylibium sp., assembly GCA_031378125.1. GTDB lineage: Bacteria > Pseudomonadota > Gammaproteobacteria > Burkholderiales > Burkholderiaceae_C > LGRD01. The sequence goes on from JANNDW010000127.1 coordinate 10,685, forward strand.
ACCGTCACCTGTTGGCCCAGGCCGAGCGCCAGATCCATGGCCACCTGCCTGGCCTGGTTGAGGTCTTTCAGGCGCAGCTGCACACCGGTCGGGCCGTCGACGCGAAACAGCTTGGCGGCGTCATCGAGGTGAATCATCGCCAGGCCGTTGTCGTACTCGAAATGCCCGGCGTCGAAGGTGCCGACCACGGTCAACTGCTTCAGGCGCGGCACCACGCCGGCCGGCGTGACTTGGCCGCCGGCCGCGGCAATGGTGACCTTGTCGCCCACTTTCACGGCCAGCGAGCGCGCCAGCTCGCCGCCCAGCACGATGCCCCAGGCGCCGGGCACGAGCTTGGCGAGCGTGCTGTCTTTCAACTGCGCGGCCAGGTCGGTGACCGTGGCTTCGTCGGGCGGCGAGATGCCGCGCACCAGCACGCCGCGCATGTCGTCGCCACGCGCGATCAATGCCTGCGAGGCGATAAACGGCGCGGCGCCGATCACCTGCGGATTCAAGCGTGCCTGCGTCGCCGTGGCCTGCCAATCGGCCAGCGCATTGCCGTCACGCTCGAACACCTCGACGTGCGCGATCACCGACAGCATGCGGTCGCGCACTTCTTTCTGGAAGCCGTTCATCACCGACAGCACGATGATCAGCGCCGCCACGCCCAGCGCGATGCCCAGCATCGACACGCTGGAGATGAAGGAGATAAAACCGTTGCGCCGCCCAGCGCGGCCGGCACGCGTGTAGCGCCACCCGATTTGAAGCTCAAAAGGCCAGTTCATGGGGGAGGGATGCTACAGGACGCGGTGCCCATCCCGGCCCGGATAATCGCCTCGCATGCACCTGCTGATTCCGTTCGCTTCAGCCTTGTCCGACGCGGCCGGCGAGGTCATCCGCGACCTGTCGCTGCCCACGCTGGCGCAGTTGCTGCGCCGCATGACGGCGCTGGCGCGTGACGAGGGCGATGAAGCCTCGCTGTCGCCGCCGCACGAACGGGCGCTGGCCCATGCCTGGGGCTGGCCGCTCGTCGACGGCGGCCTGCCGTTCGCGGCGCGCGCGGCGGCGGCCGACGGCATCGAGGTGGCGCAGCAGGCCTGGGGCCTGCTGACACCCGCGCACTGGGACGTGGGCAGGGACCATGTCACGCTGACCGACCCGCTGGCGCTGGACCTCGGCGAAAGCGAGTCGCGCGAATTGTTCAACGCGGTGCGCAGCCTGTTTGAAAGCGAAGGCTTTGCACTCGCCTGGGGCGCCCCCTCTCGCTGGTATGCCGCGCACGAGAGCCTGGCCGGCCTGCGCTGCGCCTCGCTGGACCGCGTGATCGGCCGCAATGTGGACCTGTGGCTGCGCGGCGACCCGCAGGCCGGCCAGCCGGCGCGGCTGCTCAGGCGCTTGCAGAGCGAGGTACAGCTGCTTCTGTACCCGCACCCCACCAATGAAGCACGCGAGGCGCGTGGCGAGCTGACGGTGAACTCCTTCTGGCTCAGTGGCTGTGGCCGGCACAGGGCGGCGGACGAGACGGCTGCGGCGTTGAATGAATCCTTGCGCGGCCCGCTGTTGATGCAGGACTGGGCCGCTTGGGCGGAGGCTTGGCGTTCGCTCGACGCAGGCCCGCTGACCGCGTTGCTGGACCGCGTGGAACAGGGCGCTGGCGCGACGCTGACCCTGTGCGGCGAACGCCATGCGCAGCGCTTCGAGCACCGCCCCGCATCTCTGCTGGAACGGTTTCAGCGCCGCTGGAAAGCACCTGAGCCGCATGCCGTTTTGGAGGCGCTGTGAACACGCCAATCGCTCCCGCCAGACACGAGCCGACCATCACGCTGCGCGACGCGCCGCCACGTGCCGTCTGGGCGCTGGAGCAGGCCGGCGTGCACCCGCTGCTGGCACGCCTGTTCGCCGCGCGCGGGCTGCGCAACGCCGACGAGCTGGACGACGGCCTGGCGCGCCTGCTGGCACCTGCCGAGTTGCTCGGCGCCCAGGCGGCGGCGCGCTTTCTCGCCGATGCCATTTCAGAACGCAAGCGGATTTGCATCGTTGCCGACTACGACTGCGACGGCGCCACCGCCTGCGCCGTCGCCTTGCGCGGTTTGCGCCTGCTGGGCGCGCCCGCCGAGACGCTGCACTACGTGGTGCCGGACCGCGCGGTGCACGGCTACGGCCTGACGCCGGCCATCGTCGACCTGGCGCTGCGGAAGAAGCCCGATGTGCTGCTGACGGTGGACAACGGCATCGCCAGCCTGCAAGGCGTTGCGCACGCGCGGGCGATGGGGCTGGACGTGGTCGTGACCGACCACCACCTGCCGGCGCTGGAAGATGGCGTGGTGGTGCTGCCGGATGCGAATGTGATCATCAACCCCAACCAGCCGGGCTGCGGCTTTGCCAGCAAAAACCTCGCGGGTGTGGGCGTGATGTTCTATGTGCTGCTGGCCTTGCGCGGCGAGTTGCGGGAACGGGCTGTGTTCACCGCGCAGACCCAGCCACGCCTGGACACGCTGCTCGACCTGGTGGCGCTGGGCACCGTGGCCGACGTGGTGCGGCTGGACGCGAACAACCGCCGCCTGGTGGCCCAGGGCCTCAAACGCATCCGGGCCGGCAAGATGCAGGCCGGCGTGGCCGCGTTGTTCGCCGCCGCGGGGCGGGATGCGCGGCGCGCCAGCGCCTTCGACTTCGGCTTTGCACTGGGGCCGCGCATCAATGCGGCGGGCCGGCTGTCGGACATGACCTTGGGCATCGAATGCCTGTTGACCGACGATGCCGCCAAGGCCGGCGAACTGGCGCGCACGCTGGACGCCATCAACCGCGAGCGGCGTGAGCTTGAGGCCGGCATGCGCGACCAAGCCGAGGCGCTGTTGGAAACGCTGATGCAGCACGCAGACCGGGTCAACGCCGATCCGCCCGCGGCGCTGTCGCTGTTCGACCCGGCGTTTCACGAGGGCGTGGTGGGCATCGTCGCGGCGCGCCTGAAAGACCGCCTGCACCGGCCGACCTTCGTGTTTGCGATGGGGCAGGACGGACTGTTAAAGGGCTCGGGGCGCTCGATCCCCGGCTTTCATTTGCGCGACGCGCTCGATCTGGTGGCCAAGCGCCACCCCGGTGTGCTCAAGCGTTTCGGCGGCCACGCAATGGCCGCCGGCTGCACCATCGCGCAAGAGCATTTCGACACCTTCGATGCCGGGCTGCAGCAAGTGGCCCGCGAGTGGCTGGATGCGGCCACGCTGGCGCGCAAGCTGCTCAGCGACGGGCCGCTGGCGCTGGAGCATTTCAATGCCGAGACGGTGCGCGCGCTGGACGCGCAGGTGTGGGGCCAGGCCTTCGAGCCGCCGATGTTCAGCGACGAGGTCGAGGTGGTGTCGCAGCGGCTGGTCGGCGAGAAGCACCTCAAGCTCAGCGTCAAACACGCGGGCGTGCTGCGCGACGCGATCTGGTTCGGCCACAGCGAGCCGGTGGGTGCGCGGGTTCGCATGGCCTATCGGCTCAGCGTGGATGAATACAACGGCCGCGAGCGTGTGCAGATGGTGGTGGAAGCCGTCGGCTGATACGGCCCAGTTGCAACTGGTATCAGCACTCGGTCGATGCTTGACCATACTGTCTCGGCAACCCGCCGTCCCGCGCGGGATAAGGCATGGCCATGAACTCGATCCCTGAGCTGAACGAAACCGAACTGCTGGCGCGGAACGAACGCCGCGAAGCCTTGACCCGCCTGTGGCGGATGACGGCCTTGGCGGTGAGCGGATCGGCCGCCGGTGCGATGGTGGCGTGTGGCGGCAGCGACGCACCCGGGCCGGTGGCTGGACCGGCTCCAGCACCCGCTCCATCGCCGACACCGGCACCGCCGCCCTCGTCCGGTGCGCCGACGGCCACCAACTTCACCCCTGCCTTGTCCGAGCCCTGGGGCATGGCGTTCCTGCCCGATGGCCGGATTCTGGTGACGCAAAAGGGCGGCTCGCTGGTGATCGTGTCGGCCAACGGACAGTCGGTGGGCGCGCCCGTCAGCGGTGTGCCCACGGTGGTGTCGGCCGGCCAAGGCGGTTTGCTCGATGTCGCGCTGGATCCGGACTTCGCCACCGATCCGTGGGTTTACTTCACGTTCTCGGAGCCCGGTGCCGGCGGGTCAGGCACGGCCGTTGCCCGCGGTCGCCTGGTGGGCAATGCGCTTCAGGACGTGGCGGTGATCTTCCAGCAGTTGCCCAAGGTCGGCGGTGATGGCCACTTCGGATCCCGCCTGGTGTTTCGCGGCGACAAGACGCTGTTCGTGACCCTCGGCGAGCGCCAGCAGGGCAGCCCGGCGCAAGACCTGACGGGCCACCTGGGCAAGGTGGTTCGCATCAATCGCGATGGCACTGTGCCCAGTGGCAACCCCAGCCTGGGCGCGGGCGCACGGCCCGAGTTGTGGAGCTACGGCCACCGCAACCCGCAGGGCGCGGCGCTGCACCCGGCCACCGGCGAGTTGTGGATGACCGAGCATGGGCCGCAAGGCGGTGACGAAGTGAATATCTCGCGCGCCGGTGGCAACCATGGCTGGCCGATCAAGAGCTACGGCTGCAACTATGGCGACCCGGTGGTGAACAACGACAACACGGCCTGCCGCATCGGCGGCGGCACCCACGCGCCCGCCTTCATCGAGCCATTGACGTTCTGGGTGCCCACGTCGATCGCCCCCAGCGGCCTGTGTTTCTACACCGGCAGCATGTTCCCCGAGTGGCAGGGCAACCTGTTCCTCGGCGCGTTGGCCGGGCAGGCGCTGTGGCGGCTGGTACTCAACGGCGACACGGTGGCGTCGCGCGAATCGCTGTTCCCCGGCGCGCGCGTGCGCCAGGTCCGGCAAGGGCCGGACGGTGCGCTGTACATGCTGACGGACAGGATCGTGCGCATCGCGCGCTGATCGGTGGGTGTGCGTCCGCGGCGGACGTCGGTTCGCCGGCATTGACCCGCTGGTCGGTGCGGGCATCCGCGGGTTGGGCATGCTGTGCATCTCCGATCCTTTTCCTCGCCCACCATGCGCCACGCCCTGATTGCTGTTGCTCTGTTGACCGCCGGCCTCACGGCGGCGGCGCAGGAACTCAGGCCCGTCACCATTGCAAGCGGTTTGCAGAACCCATGGGGGCTGGCGTTTTTGCCCGACGGCCGGATGCTCGTCACCGAACGCCCTGGCCGCTTGCGAATCGTCCAGACCGATGGCCGCTTGAGCGAGCCGGTGCAGGGCCTGCCGCGCGTTGACGCCGGCGGGCAAGGCGGCCTGCTCGATGTGGCCATCGACCCGAAGTTCACCGACAACGCGCTGCTCTACTGGAGCTACAGCGAGCCGGCCGCGGGCGGTGAAGGTGGCAACAGCACGGCGGTGGCGCGCGGAAAACTCGAAGGCAACCGGCTGACCGGTGTGCAGGTGATTTTTCGCCAGAGCCCGAAGGTGAACAGTTCGCTCCACTTCGGCTCGCGGCTGGCCTTTGCGCGCGATGGGCGGCTGTTCATCACGCTGGGCGATCGGTTCAGCCGGCGCGACGATGCACAAACGCTGGACAACCACCATGGCAAGGTGGTGCGCATCGAGCCCGACGGCCGGGTGCCGGCGGACAACCCGTTTGTCGGGCGCAGCGGCGCGCTGCCGGAAATCTGGAGCTACGGCCACCGCAACCTGCAAGGTGCTGCCATCCACCCTCAGACCGGCGAGTTGTGGGCTCACGAACATGGCCCGCAGGGTGGAGACGAACTGAACGCCGTCGCCGCCGGGCGCAACCACGGCTGGCCGGTGATCACCCATGGACGCGAGTACGGCACGGGGTTCAAAATTGGCGAGGGCACGGCACGCGACGACGTGGCGACCCCGCTGACCTATTGGGTGCCCTCCATCGCGCCCAGCGGCATGGCCTTCCTGACCAGCGAGCGCTACCCCGGATGGAAGGGCAACCTGTTCATCGGTGCGCTGCGTGGCGAGATGCTGGTGCGCCTGGAACTCGATGGACGCAAGGTGCTGAAGGAGCACCGGCTGCTGCAATCCCTGGGCGAGCGCATTCGCGATGTGCGACAGGGGCCGGACGGCTGGTTGTACCTGCTGACCGACCACCGCAACGGTCGTGTGATACGGCTTGAACAGTAAGCTTGTAATCGGTCGCTCGCAGCGCTCGCTTTTGCCGGCAATGGGTCGGGTGCGCAAGCCCCACCCGATACCCGCGCTGGGCTGCGACGCGGGGCGGCATCCCTACAATGGCATCCTGAAGCCCTTGACCGCCTGAATGAACGCCGACCTCCATTGCCATTCCGTCATCTCCGACGGCACCTTGCAACCCGAAGCGCTGGCGCTGCGCGCCAAGACCAACGGCGTCCAACTTTGGTCGCTGACTGACCACGATGAGCTGGGTGGCCAACAACGCGCCCGCGACGCGGCGATGGCCTTGAAGCTGCCCTACCTCACGGGCACCGAGATTTCCGTGACCTTCGCCGACATCACGGTGCATATCGTCGGCCTGGGCTTCGACCCGGACAACGCCCCACTGCAGGCCGGTCTCGCCGCCACACGCGGCGGGCGCACTCAGCGCGCGATTGAAATGGGCGAGAGCCTGGCCAAAGCGGGCATCCCGGACGCCTACGAAGGAGCGCTCAACTACGTCAACAATCCTGGCCTGGTGTCGCGCACGCACTTCGCGCGCCACCTGGTTGCCACCGGCGTGTGCGCCGACACCTACGAGGTCTTTCGCAAGTACCTGGTCGAAGGCAAGCCCGGCTACGTGCCGCACCGCTGGGCCTCGCTGCGCAACGCGGTCACGTGGATCACCCAGGCTGGCGGCGTGGCGATCATTGCGCACCCGGCGCGCTACAAGTTCACCGCCAACGAAGAGTACGCGCTGTTCACCGAGTTCATGATGCATGGCGGCCGCGGCGTGGAGGTGGTGACCGGCAGCCACAGCGCGGCCGACGCCGCCAAGTACGCCAAAACGGCACAGGAGTTCGGCCTGCTGGCCTCGCGCGGCAGCGATTTCCACAGCCCCGAAGAAAGCCACACCGATCTGGGCAGGCTGCCCGAGTTGCCGGCCAAGCTGACTCCCGTGTGGAGCGTTCTCGAATCACGCGTTCAAAGCCCGGTCTGACGCCAGGTGATTCAGTGGGTTCGCCAATGCAGCGGACCGAACCCGGCGCGACAATCCGCCGATGTCGCAATACTTCGAAGTCCATCCCGTCAACCCGCAAGCGCGCTTGTTGAAGCAGGCCGCGCAAATTCTGCATGCGGGCGGCGTCGCGGCAATCCCCACCGATTCAAGCTACGCGCTGGTGTGCCACCTGGACGACAAGGCCGCGGCCGAAAGCCTGCGCCGAATTCGCGGGGTCGACGACAAGCATCACCTCACGCTGCTGTGCCGCGACCTGAGTGAGCTGGCCAGCTACGCGCGCGTCGACAACAAGCAGTACCGGTTGCTCAAGCTCGGCACGCCGGGGCCGTTCACCTTCATTCTGGAGGCCACCAAGGAGGTGCCCCGGCGCGTGTCGCACCCATCGCGCAGGACCATCGGCCTGCGCGTGCCGGACCACAAGGTGACCCAGGAACTGCTGGCGGTGTTCGGCCAGCCGCTGCTGGCCACCACGTTGATCGCACCGGGCGAGACCGAGCCGCTCAACGACCCCGGGGAGATTCGCGACCGCTTCCAGAAACTGATTCAGGCGGTGGTCGATGCCGGCGCATGCCCCGGGCGGCCCACCACGGTGGTCGATCTCAGTGACGGGGTCGCCGCGCTGGTGCGCCAGGGGCGCGGCGACGCGGCGCTGCTGGGGTTGGCATAGCGCAAAAGAGGCGCATCGGGCTCGGTCCGGCGCCGGGCCGCTCCAAGCCGGACGGCGCCCAAGCGCCACGCCGAGGCTTCTTCGTGGCCCATGCGGCCGGAGCGAAGCGAATGGGGAGCCGCTTGGCCAAGGCCCTGATCGACCGCGCCGCACAGTCCAGCGGCAAGACCCGCACCGATTTCATCCTCGGTGCAGCACGCCGCGCCGCCGAAGATGCCTTGCTGGATCAATCGCTGTTCCTGGTCAGCCAGTCGACCTACGCGAAGTTCCTGGCAATGCTCGACGCCCCAGCCAAACCCAATGCCCGCCTGAGGCGGACGATGAAGGCCAAACCGCCCTGGTCCCAGCCATAAACGCGACATAAGCGCCGGCCTGCGCGGTTGATGTTGCAACGCCCCGAGCCGCTGAGCGCGGCGCACGTGCTCGACGGTTTCGACAGCGGCGTCGCCTCGCTCGACGATTGGCTGCGCAAACGCGCTCTGCCCAACCAGGCGAGCGGCGCGTACCGAACGTTCGTGAGCTGCGACGCCGGCCGTGTGGTCGCCTACTACGCGCTGGCAGCGAGTGCCATCGCGACCGAATCGGCGCCGGGCAAGCTCCGCCGCAACCTGCCCGATCCGATTCGGGTCGTCGTACTCGGCCGGCTGGCCATCGCAAGTTCTCACCAGGGCCAAGGCATCGCCCGCGCCATGTTTCAGGACGCGGCCCAACGCATTGTGCGGACGGCCGGCACCATCGGCATTCGCGGCCTGCTCGTTCATGCGATCTCCGAAGAGGCGAAAGCGTTCTACCTGCAACTGGGCTTGAACCCTTCTCCGCTCGAGCCGATGACGCTGATAGTCACTGTCGCGAATCTGAGGGCGGCAATGGGTTGAGTCAGGCAGGCATGTCGAACGTTCCGTGTCGCCTCAACGACCGAACATCCGCAAGGACTCACCCGGCGCCAGCACCCTTGCCGATGCCAAGGGCGCCGACGTTCGCATCGCAGCGACAAACCTCTCGGGCGAACCGTCGTAGCCGAGGACAAAGTGATCGGTGAACGCACTGCCGTGAAAACGGTAGTGGATCGGCACGGCGACTTCGGCGCCGATCAGTGCCGCCAGTTCGGCGGCCTCCTCGGCATTCATCACCACCTGTTCGCCGAGGACCTTCAGGCCATTGATCGCCAACAGGGCGAGTTGTATCGACGGAAAACGCTTGGGCAGTTGCTCGCGCAACTCGGGGATCAGCCGCGTATCGGCGCCGAAGAATACCGTGGCGCCGTGGGCCTGGATCACGAACGTGACCTCCGGAACCTTGTGCGCGGCCGGGGCAGCCGTGATGGTCAGCGCGCCAACCGTGGCAGCCTCCCAGGGCTTGAGCTCGCGCACCTGGGTGAACCCCGCCGCCCGGGCAGCATCGGCCATTCCGGGGCCGACGAAGAAGGGCACATCCTTGTGCGGATAGCGGGCAAAGGTCTCGATGTCGAAGTGGTCGTAGTGCGCATGGCTGGCGACCACGGCGGCCAACCGCGGCAACTGCTCCAGCGCCAGCCCGAGCGGCTCACCGTGGTGGTAGTGCATCTTCTCGCTGAACCAGGGATCGGTCAGCACCACCGAGCCGCCGAAGTCGAGCAACACACTGGCGTGCGCGATGCGCGTGACGGTGAAATCGACCGGCCGGCCGTCGGGGCGCGCTCGCAGCGACGCCGGCAGCGCTGCCGCCACGTGCGCGGCGACGACTGGCGCAGCGCGCAGCGGGGCGAAGGCGAATGAAAGCCCGATGCCGCCGGCAACGGCGAGCGAAAGCGCCAGCGTCCCCCAGGCAAGTTTGCGAAGCGAGTTCATGCGGTTCTCCGGTGGCTGCAATGTGCTTGCATCATGAGCCAGCGGGCTCGCCGCGTCATTCACCTGGGTGAATTTGCGATCCGCTTGCGCAATCGCGACAGCGACGGCGGCCGGATACCCAGATAGGAGGCCAGGTGATACTGCGGGATGGCGTGGATGCCTTGGCCGAGTTGTTCATACAGGCGCCGATAGCGCGTCTCGGCATCCTCGAGCAGGAAAGACAGTTCGCGCCGTTCCTTGCGCACGTACAGCAACTCGGCGACGCGGCGTCCCAGCCGTTGCCATTCCGGGCCCGATTCATACAGGGCGAGCAGGGTCTCGTAAGGCCACACCCTCAGCTCGGTGGCGACCACGGCGGAGATGGCCACTTCGGCCGGACACCCCATCGACGCACTGCCGAACGACACGGCAAAGGTGCCGGCAAAACTGAAGTCCTTGGTCGCATCCTCCCCGTCGGCCAGTGTCACGTGGTAACGCAGGATTCCTTCGCGGATGAATCCGAGTTCGTGGTGGCGCTGCCCGAGTTCGCAGAACGGCTGGCCGGCCGCAAGCTGGCGCAGCCGTCCCGCAACAACAAAAGACTCAATGTCCTGGCGCCTCACGTTGGCAAATCGCCCGAAGTATTGCGCGATCACCTCGGTATCGACGTCGGCCGCGACCACTCAGCGCACCCCTGCCATCGCCGCGCCCCGCGCGCCGCGGCGGAAAGACTCGGGCGTGTGCCCGGCCCAGCACTTAATGGCGCGGAAGAATGAGCTCGGCGTCGCAAAGCCGAGCAGGAAGACGTCGTTGCGGCTGATCAAGGGGTGCTCCAGGTCGGCAAGGTCGAAGCAGATGCTGTCATCGGGCCGCACGAACTCGATCGCGCACACAAACACTACCACGTAGCGCTGGCGGTAGCTCGGTGCCGACTGGCGCAGCATCACGCGCCGCGCAGTGGTCTCCCGCCGTGTAGAACCGCCCCGGCCCCGCAAGGCTCAGGCAGAGGGCGCATCGCCGCGTTGGCAACAACATGTGTTGCGACGAAGCCGCAAGAAGAATTCTGTTGCCCAGTCTGTTGCCCGAGGCCCGGAAAGAGAAAACGGGTTAGCTCTTTGTGAGAGCTAACCCGTTGACTTCATTGGTCGGGACGGCGGGATTCGAACTCGCGACCCCTTGCACCCCATGCAAGTGCGCTACCAGGCTGCGCTACGCCCCGATTACCAAAATGATTATACCGGCAAGGCGATGATTCACCTCAGGCGCGGGGCCGCGATCATTCGGTCAAGAGCGCGCGCAAGACCACCAGTTCGTCGCGGACCTGCTCAAACGACAGCAGCGTGTTTTCCGCCTGCACTGCCAAGGCCGCACCCGCCACGTCGGGCTTGAGGGCGAGCATCGCGGCGACGTCGATCACCTCGTCAGCCTCCACATCCATCTCGTAGGGTGTTGCCGTGATGGGCGGTGCGCCATGACCATCGGACAACCGGTTGCGGGCGCCGCTGATGGTGAAGCCCTGCTCGTACAACAGGTCGCGAATCCGGCGGATCAGCAAGACCTCGTGGTGCTGGTAGTAGCGCCGGTTGCCGCGCCGCTTCATCGGTTTGAGCTGGGTGAATTCTTGCTCCCAGTAGCGCAGCACATACGGCTTCACGCCGCACAAATCGCTGACTTCGCCGATCGTGAAGTAGCGTTTGGCAGGAATGGCGGGAAGCGCTTTCTCCATAAAAATCAATGAGATCAAGAGGGAAAGCTAGACTTTACTCGAACTCCTAGCGGCGGCGACCAGCCGCTTTAGGTGATCCGTCACGCGGGAGCGTGGCACTGCTTCGAGCGCGGCGATGGCTATCCATTCGTCGATGGGTTCTCCGGCGATTTCAGCAAGTTGCCCTGCAACAACCGGGCTTAGGTTGCCCCGTCGGCGTGCCTCAGTCAGCGTGGTCGGTGACAGCCCTAGTCGCTGCGAAAGTTCACGGTGCGATGGCTGGCCAGCCTTTTGAATCGCTCGTTCCAGTAGCTCAATCGTGGTGCGCATCACGGTCCTTTGGTGAACAGGTGGCGTGATCGTAAACCCGCGCTTGCACATG
>JANNDW010000213.1:0-5886 GCA_031378125.1 Methylibium sp.
GGTGATGATGGGCTCGGGCGTGTTCGCCAAGGCGTTCACGCTGGAGCATGCCTACGCGGCAAAGGACACCGAGGGCAAGTCTGTCAAGGACGAGCTCGAGCGCATCGGCTACATCGGCAGCGAAGAGCCCGGCGCGCACCCCATCGGCTGCTACTTCGAAACCCACATCGAACAAGGCCCGGTGCTCGAAGACCACGACAAGACCATCGGCGTGGTCACCGGCGTGCTGGGCATTCGCTGGTTCGACTGCACCGTGACCGGCATGGAAGCCCACGCCGGCCCGACGCCGATGGCCTTGCGCAAGGACGCGCTGCAGGTGGCTGCCAAGCTGATGCTGGAGGTGGTGGCCTGCGCGCACCGCCACCCGCCGCATGGCCGCGGCACGGTCGGCATGGTGCAGGTGCACCCGAACAGCCGCAACGTGATTCCGGGCCGCGTCAAGTTCTCGATCGACTTGCGCAATGCCAGCGATCCGCTGGTCGACGCGATGGATGCCGACATCCGCGCCGTGGCCGCGCGGCTGAGCACCGAGAGTGGTTTGCCGATCGAGATCGTGCCGGTGTCGGCGTACCCGGCGCAGCCCTTCCACCCCGACTGCATCGCCGCCGTGGCGCGCGCCGCCGAGAAGCTGGGCTACAGCAACATGCGCGCTGTCTCGGGCGCCGGCCACGACGCCGTCTACATGGCCCGGCTGGCGCCCAGCGGCATGATCTTCATCCCGTGCAAGGACGGCATCAGCCACAACGAAATCGAAGACGCCAAGCCCGAGCACATCACCGCCGGCTGCAACGTGCTGCTGCACGCGATGCTGGAGCGCGCCGGGGTGATATGACCCACCCCCGAAGCGGCTTCGCCGCTCCCCCGGGGGCCACGAGGGGCCCCTTCGTGGCCCTTGGGGGCAACACCAGCGGCCCGGCAAAGCCGGATCCGCGCTGTTCGCTTGAGGGCGGCGGGGCTGCGCCCGGCGGCACGCGGCTTGCTCTGCTCTGATGCAGTTGATCTGTCTGAACGTCCACTTCCCACAACAAGGAGACCCCATGTCCTTCTCCCGTCGCCATTCCCTCGTCGCCGTCGCTGCGGTTGCACTGGCCGGCCTGAGCCTGCCAGCCGTCGCGCAAACCAAGATCAAGGTCGCCGCCATCTACACCGTGCCGGTCGAGCAGCAGTGGGTCAGCCGCATCGACAAGGCGCTCAAGGCGGCGGTGGCGCGCGGTGAGATCGAGTACGTGTTCTCCGAAAACGTCACCAACGCCGACTACGAGCGGGTGATGCGCGGCTACGCGGAGAAGGGCCACCAACTGATCGTCGGTGAATCGTTCGCGGTCGAAGCGGCGGCCCGCAAGGTGGCCAAGGACTACCCGAAGATCAGCTTCGTGATGGGCAGCTCGGGCAAGCCGCAAGAACCCAACTTCGCGGTGTTCGACAACTACATCCAGGAGCCCGCCTACCTGACCGGCATGATTGCCGGCGGCATGACCAAGAGCAACAAAATCGGCATGGTCGGCGGCTACCCGATTCCCGAAGTCAACCGCCTGATGAACGCCTTCATGGCCGGCGCGCTGGAAACCAATCCCAAGACCGAGTTCACGGTCAGCTTCATCAACAGCTGGTTCGACCCGCCCAAGGCCAAGGAGGCCGCCTTCGCGATGATCGACAAAGGCGCCGACGTGATGTATGCCGAGCGCTTTGGCGTGAGCGATGCGGCCAAGGAGAAAGGCAAACTCGCCATCGGCAACGTGATCAACACGCAGGACAAGTACCCCGACACCGTGGTGGCCTCGGCACTGTGGAACATGGAGCCGACGATCGACCTGGCGCTCAAGATGGTGAAGGACGGCAAGTTCAAGGCCGACGACTACGGCGAGTATTCGATGATGAAAAACAAGGGCAGCGAGTTGGCGCCGCTGGGCACCTTCGAGAAGAAGATTCCGGACGACATCAAAGCCAAGGTGCAGGCCAAGGAGAAGGCGATCCTGGCCGGCCAGTTCAGCGTGAAGGTCGATGACAACCCGCCGAAGCCGACGGCCAAGTAGTGGCCAATCAGTGGCTGAGATAGGCCCAGTCAACGGGCCACAGAAGCCGCGGTTCATCGAGCTGTCGGGCGGGCCGGCGGGCGGGGCGCCGAGCGCCCCGGTGCTTCGGCTCTCGGGCATCACCAAGCGCTTTGGCAAGCTGCTCGCCAACGACGGCGTTTCGCTGGACCTGGCGCGCGGCGAGGTGCTGGCGCTGCTGGGTGAAAACGGCGCCGGCAAGAGCACGCTGGTGTCTATCCTGTTCGGGCACTACCGGGCTGACGCTGGCAGCGTCGAAGTTTTTGGCCAACCCTTGCCGCCCGGCAACCCGCGCGCCGCGCTGCAGGCCGGCATCGGCATGGTGCACCAGCATTTCACGCTGGCCGACAACCTGAGCGTGCTGGACAACGTGATGCTGGGCACCGAGCCGCTGTGGTCCTGGCGCTCGCGCCGGAGTGCCGCGCGGCACAAGCTGCTGGACACGGCCGAGCGCTTCGGCTTGCGGGTGGCGCCGGACGCGCAGATCACCGACCTGTCGGTGGGCGAGCGCCAGCGGGTCGAGATTCTCAAGGCCCTGGTCGGCAGTGACCAGAGACAGGGCGCGAAGATTCTGATCCTCGATGAGCCCACCGCGGTGTTGACGCCGGCCGAGTCCGAGTCGCTGTTCGCCACGCTGCGCCAGCTCATCAACCAGGGCCTGAGCGTGATCTTCATCAGCCACAAGCTCGACGAGGTGCTGCGTGTGTCGCACCGCATTGCCGTGCTGCGTGGCGGCAAGCTGGTGGCCACGCTGGCTTCGGTGGATGCCGACAAGCCGCGCCTGGCCGAGGTGATGGTGGGCAAGCGCGTTGATGCGCCGCAGCGGCGCGCGCGCCCGGCCGGTGAGGTGGTGTGCCGATTGGAACGCGCCACGGTCAAGGGCCCGCATGGCCGCCGCTTGCTCGACGATGTGAACCTGGCGCTGCGCGGCGGCGAGATCGTGGCCATCGCAGGCGTCGCCGGCAACGGCCAGCAAGCGTTGGCCGAATTGCTGTTTGGCTTGGATGCGCTGGACCTTGGCAAGCTCACGCTGCTCGGCCGGGCCATGCCGGCCAATCCGCGGGCCTGGGTCGACGCCGGCGTGGCGCGCATCCCCGAAGACCGCCACGCGGTCGGCGTGGTCGGCGACCTGCCGGCGTGGGAGAACGCGATGCTGGAGCGCTACGCCACAGCGGCGTTTTCACGCGCCGGCTTCATCAAGCGGCGGGCGGCGCAGGCCTTTGCGAAGCGGCTGATCGAACGCTTCGACGTGCGCGGCACCGAATCGCGCGGGCTGGAAACGCCGGCCCGTGCGCTGTCGGGCGGCAACATGCAAAAGCTGATTCTCGGGCGCGCGCTGGTGGGTGACCCGGCAGCGAATCGACCCCCATCGCTGATCGTCGCCGACCAGCCGACCTGGGGCCTGGACATCGGTGCGGTGGCCTATGTGCACCAGCAACTGCTCGATGCCTGTGCGCAAGGGGCGGCGGTGCTGGTGATCTCCGAAGACCTGGACGAGATCTTCGCGCTGGCCGACCGCGTGGCGGT
Source organism: Methylibium sp. (assembly GCA_031378125.1). Taxonomy (GTDB): domain Bacteria; phylum Pseudomonadota; class Gammaproteobacteria; order Burkholderiales; family Burkholderiaceae_C; genus LGRD01. Next base: position 3,579 of record JANNDW010000213.1, read on the forward strand.
GATCCACCATGGGCGGCTGACCGAAGCCCGTGCGGCGGCTCAGTGGACGCTGCCTGCGATCGGCCTGGCGATGGCCGGCGAGCCCAGCGGTGGTGGCAGCGCTGCCGGCGACAACGAAGCCGCGCATGCGAATTGAACGCCGCGCCGAAGTTTCGCGCGCGGCGCAACTCGGCGCGCCGTTTGCGGCGGTGGTCTTCACGCTGCTGATCACCTCGTTGCTGGTGGCCTGGGCCGGCGCGCCGGTCGGCCGGGCCTACACGCTGCTGCTCGACGGCGGCTTCGGCTCGCTGTTTGCGTGGAGCGAGACGCTGACCCGCGCCACGCCGCTGATCCTGACCGGCCTGGCGGCAACGGCGGCCTTCAAGGCGCGCTTGTTCAACATCGGGGCCGAAGGACAGCTGTATGCCGGTGCGCTGGCGGCCGTGGCGGTGGGTGGCTTGCATGGCGGCACCGGCTTCGCGCTACCGCCGTGGCTGCTGTTCCCGCTGATGATGGCGGCCGCCGCGCTCGCCGGCGCGCTGCTGCTGCTCGGCCCGGCGCTGCTGAAAAGCCGCCTGGGTGTCGACGAAGTCGTCACCACCTTGCTGCTCAACTTCATCGTGCTGCTGTTCGTTTCGATGCTGCTGGACGGGCCCATGAAGGACCCCACGGCAATGGGGTGGCCGCAAAGCGTGGTGCTGCAAGACGCGCTGCAGCTCGACAAGCTGGTCGCGCGCACGCGCCTGCACACCGGCTTGCTGTGGGCGTTGATGCTGGCCCTGCTGCTGTGGCTGCTGTTCAAGCACACCACCACCGGCTTCGAGATCCGCGCGGTGGGCGCGAATGCGCGCGCGGCCGCGTTCGCCGGCATGCCGGTCGGCTGGGTCACCGTCAAGGCCGCCTTGCTGTCGGGTGCGCTGGCCGGCCTGGCCGGGGCCATCGAGGTGGCGGGCCGCGCGGGCTACGTCACGCTGGACATGTCGCCGGGCTATGGTTACACCGGCATCGTGATCGCGATGCTGGCCGCGCTGAACCCGCTCGGCGTGGTGGCCGCGGCGGTGTTCGTGGCCGGCATCCTGGTGGGTGCCGACAGCATGAGCCGCGCGGTCAATGTGCCAACCTACATTGCCGATGTGATCGTCTCGGTCTCGCTGCTGGCGATGCTGGTGGCGTCGATGGGGGCGCACTATCGGGTCGTGTTTCGCGGGGTGTCAACCAAGGTGCACGGTGTTCGCTGAAACCCTCGACCTGTTGTTGACCGTGCCGTTCTGGGTGGCGGTGCTGCGCATCGCCACGCCGCTGATCCTGGGCACCTTGGGCGTGCTGCTGTGCGAGCGCGCGGGGGTGTTGAACCTGGGCATCGAAGGCATCATGGTGGCCGGCGCGTTCACCGGCTGGCTCACGGTGTACCAGGGCGGCGGTTTGTGGACGGGGGTCCTGGTGGCCGCGGCGGTGGGCGCCCTGCTCGGTTTGCTGCACGGGTTTTTGACGGTCACCTTGTCGCTGTCGCAGCATGTGTCGGGGCTGGGGCTGACCTTGTTTGCCACCAGCGTGGCGAGCTTCGCCTACCGCGTGAGTTTTCCCAAGGTCGACAGCCCGCCGACCATCACGGCGTTCGAGGCGATGGGCTGGCTGCCCATCCCGATCCTGAACGCACAGACGCCGCTCACGCTGCTGGCGCTGGCCCTGGTGCCGCTGATCGGCTACCTGCTTTATCGAACCCCCGCCGGCCTGGCGGTGCGCATGGTCGGCGAGAACCCGGCCGCGGCCGAAGGCCAGGGCATCAACGTGGCGGCCGTTCGCATCGGCGCGATTGTTGCCGGGTCCGCGCTGATGGGCGTGGCGGGGGCCTTTCTCACGCTGGCGGCATTCAACGCGTTCTACTTCAACATGGTCAACGGTCGCGGCTGGATTTGCGTGGCGCTGGTCGTGTTCGCGTCGTGGCGGCCTGGCAAAGCCTTGTTGGGCGCGTTGCTGTTTGCGCTCTTCGATGCGCTGCAGCTGCGGCTTCAACAACGGGGGGGCGATCTGCTGGGCATGGCGCTGCCGTACCAGGTTTATCTGATGCTGCCCTACCTGCTGTCCATCGTCGCGCTGGTCGCGGTGGCGCGCCGCGCCGCTTACCCGCAGGCGCTGATGAAGCCCTTCCGCAAAGGGGAACGCTAGCCTTCGGCAGCCGCGCGGCGATGGGGGGCACCGGTCCCGCGGGTCACGGCCGGGCACGATGAGAACTTTGCGGTCCCGGCCCAGCGCGCGCCAGCCAAGGTATGCTCACCCCGCTCCGAAAGCCCGGGCTGGACACCGAACCCGCGGAGCAAACTGCCAGGAG
>JANNDW010000259.1:0-5043 GCA_031378125.1 Methylibium sp.
GATCCGCACCGCCGTCAACTGCCCGCCCCAGACGCAGCCGGTGTCCAGCGCAAGAAGGTCAGGGCGGTTGACCAGGCCCAAGGTCGACCAGTGCCCAAAAGCCACCGGCGTGCCCGCCGTGCGGCGGCCCGGCACATCGAACCAGGGAAAGAAGCCGGTCGGCGCGGCGCCGGCAGCTTCCTTGCTGGCCAAGTCCAGCGAGCCGTCCGCCGCGCAGAAGCGGATGCGTGTCAGCACGTTGATGATCAGGCGCAGCCGCGCCGTGCCGCTCAACTCGGGCGCCCATTGCACGGGTTCGTTGCCGTACATCACGCTCAGGAAATCACCCACATCGGGGCCACGCAGCACCGCTTGGACTTCCTGTGCCGACTGCAGCGTGGTCGCCACGTCCCATTGCGGCACCACACCCGCGTGCACCATCAACCAGCCGTGGGCGAACAAGGCCATCGGCCGGTGGCGCAGCCAGGCTATCCATTCGTCGCGGTCGGGTGCGTCGAGAACCTCGGCCAGCGTGTCGCCGCGTTTCAGTTTGTGCCCGCCGTATGCCACGGCCAGCAGGTGCAGGTCGTGGTTGCCCAGCAGGCAGACGGCCGAGTCGCCCAAGCTGCGCAGGCGCCGCAGTGTGGCCAGCGACTGCGGGCCGCGGTTGACCAGGTCGCCCAGCACATAGATGCGGTCGCGCGACGGCGAGAAGGCGATCTTTTCGAGCAGGCCGTTCAAGGCATCGCAGCAGCCCTGCACATCGCCAATCAGGTAGTTCATGGGGCAATTCTGCTACGCTGCGCTCCTTGTCGTTCCGCGCCCCATGCATGGACGTTGCCCTGCTGATTTTTCTGATATTGCTCAACGCCATGTTCGCCATGTCCGAGATGGCGCTCACCGCCAGCCGCAAGGCGCGCTTGCAGGTGATGGTGGAAACCGGCGATGCCGGCGCCCAGGCGGCGATGGAGCTGCACGACAACCCGACCAAGTTTTTGTCCACGGTGCAGATCGGCATCACGTCCATCGGCATTTTGAACGGCATCGTCGGCGACGCGGCGTTTTCGGCCCCGTTCGCCAAGTGGCTGCAGGCCACGTTTCCGCTCCACGACCGCGCGGCCGACATCACGGCCACGGCAATGGTCGTGGTGGTCATCACCTTCCTCACCATCATCTTCGGCGAGCTGGTGCCCAAGCGAGTCGGCCAGATGTTCCCCGAGCGGGTGGCGCGCCTGGTGGCGCGGCCAATGGAGTGGCTGTCGATGATCGCTCGGCCGTTTGTGCGGCTGCTCACCGTGTGCACCGAGGCCACCTTGCGCCTGCTCGGCATTCGCGGTGAACCCGATCGCAGCGTGACCGAAGAAGAAATCAAGGCCAGCCTCGAAGAAGGCCTGGACGCGGGCGTGATCGAGGCGCACGAGCACCAGATGGTGCGCAACGTGTTCCGCCTGGACGACCGGCAGGTGGGTTCGATGATGATCCCGCGCGCCGAGATCGTGTGGCTCGACGCGAGCGCCTCGCACGACGACGTGCTGCGCGCCATCGCCGATGAAGAACATTCGCGCTACCCGGTGTGCCGCGGCGGGCTCGACGATGTGCTCGGTGTCATCTCGGCGCAGAACCTGCTGCAGCAGGCCATGAAGGGTGAGCCGATGGCGTTGACCCAAGGGCTTTTGCCTCCGGTGTTCGTGCCCGAAACGCTGTCGGGCATGGAGTTGCTGGAGCATTTTCGCGGCTCCGATGCGCAGTTCGTTTTTGTGGTCGACGAGTACGGCGAGGTGCAAGGCATGATCACCGTGCGCGACGTGCTGGAAGCCATCACAGGCGAGTTCACCACGCCCTCGGCCGAAGACGCGTGGGCGGTGCAGCGGCTGGACGGCAGCTGGTTGTTCGACGGCCTGATCCCGGTGCCCGAGCTGAAAGACCGGCTGGACCTGAAAGACTTGCCCGAAGAAGACCGCGGCCGCTACAACACGCTGGCCGGCATGATCATGCTGTTGCTCGGCCGGCTTCCCGACACGGCCGATTCGGTCGAATGGGGCGGGTGGCGATTTGAAGTGGTCGACCTGGACGGCAAGCGAGTCGACAAGGTGCTGGCCAGCGTGTTGCCGGCCGAAGCCGAAGCCGCTGTGCTTTGAAATCCGTCGCGGCATCGGCCTTGACCGCGCCGCACGTTGCGCTGCGCGCGGCCATCTCGGCGTGGCTGGTTTCGCTCGCCCTGTCGGCCACAATCGCAGGCTGTGCCTCGCCGCGCCCGCCCGTGACTCCCATGCTCGTACTGAACGACCTGTCGGGCTGTGCCGCCGCCGACTCCGCGCTCGTGGTCATGCTGCCGGGCGCGTACAGCCCGCCCGAGGAGTTTGTGCAGGAAGGTTATGTCTCGGCCCTGCGCCAGCGCGCGCTGGCGGTGGACGTGGCCATCGTCGACGCCCACCTGGGCTACTTCAGCGATGGCAGCGTGATGCGCCGCTTGCGCGAAGACGTGATCCTGCCCGCCCGCGCGGCCGGCTATCGCAGCATCTGGCTGGTCGGAATATCGCTCGGCGGTTTTGGCGCCTTGGGCTATGCCGCACGCCATGGCGATGACATCGACGGCGTGCTCGCCATCGCGCCCTATCCCGGCACCCAGGCCTTGCAGCGCCAGATCGTCGAGGCCGGCGGGCCGCCGGCATGGCGGCAGCGCTTGGGCCAGGCGCCCACTGAACTCGAAAGCGCAATGTGGTGGTGGCTGGGTGGCCCGGCCGAACCAGGCCGGCCACCGGTCTACCTGGGTTATGGCCGTGACGACCGCTTTGCGCACGGCCTTGAGCTCATGGCCACCACCTTGCCCGCCAACCACGCCAGCACCGTGCCCGGCGGCCACGACTGGGGGCCCTGGCGGGCGTTGTGGAGCGGCTGGCTGGAACGCGGCTTGCTAGACAGGCGCTGCACCAAAACGGTGGCTGGCAGGCCCTGATCACAGGGTCATTCGAGAGTGCTTCCGCGGCGCGACACGTCGATTTCTCTGCGGTCCGAAGCGGCGCGGTCTTTGGCCGACAATGCGATGGCCGATGCCCTGCCGCTGCTGGAGGCGCTTGCATCGGGCCGACCCCAGACCTTGCAGATGCCCTTGTCGACCATGCTGTCATTGAAGATCGAAATCAGTCCGTCATTCGCCCGCCGGGCCGCCATCGAGCCAAAGGGGCCACCTTCGTGGCCCAGGGCGGATACCCGTGTGCACCGCAGCGAGGAACATCCGTGAACACGCCTGGAGCGCAGCACGACGTGGTGATCATGGGCGGCGGGCTGGCCGGCCTGTCACTGGCGCTGCAGTTGAAAACGCGCTTCGAGGGCATCGATGTGCTCGTGATCGAGCGGCGCCCGCACCCGGTGCCGGTGGCGGCGCACAAGGTGGGCGAGTCGACCGTGGAGATCGGGGCCCATTACTTCGACACGGTACTGGGGCTGCGACAGCACCTGCAACAAGACCAGCTGCGCAAGTTCGGCTTTCGGTTCTTCTTTTCCGAAGGCCGGCGAGACATCGACCAGGTCACCGAACTGGGCGCGAGCGAGGCGCTGCCGGTGATCAGCTACCAGATCGACCGTGGCATTTTCGAAAACTTTTTGGCCGAAGAGGCGCGGCGGCGCGGCGTCCGGTTCATCGACCAGGCGATGGTCAAGGACATGCACTTGAGCGAAGGTGCCGAGCCGCACCGCGTTTCATGGCTGCACGACGGCGCCATGCACAACGCCCGCGCGCGCTGGTTGGTCGATGCCTGCGGCCGCGCCGGGCTCATCAAGCGGCGGCTGGGGCTGGCGCAAGACAACGCGCACGATGCCAATGCGGTGTGGTTCCGCATCAAGGACCGCATCGTCATCGACGATTGGAGCGACAACCCCGAATGGCGCGCCCGTTGCACACCGCAGGAACGCTGGCGTTCCACCAACCACCTGGTCGGCGCGGGCTACTGGGTGTGGTTGATTCCGCTGTCGTCGGGCTCGCATTCGGTGGGCATCGTGGCCGACCCCAGCCTTCATCCGCTGGAGCATTTCAACACCTTCGACAAGGCGATGCAGTGGTTTGAAACCTACCAGCCGCGCCTGTTCGACGAACTCGACGGCAAACGCCACCTGCTGCAGGACTTTGGATTTTTCAAGCGCTTTTCCTACGGCTGCAAACAGGTGTTTTCGGCGCAGCGCTGGGCATTGACGGGCGAAGCAGGGCTGTTTCTCGACCCGTTTTATTCACCCGGCAGCGACTTCATCGCCATCGGCAACACCTACATCTGCGAGCTGATCGCACGCGACCGCGCCGGCGCGTCGCTCAACGCCCACGCGCAGCTGTACGACCAGGTGTTTCATTCGTTCTACGAGAGCACGCTGGCGCTGTACACCGGCCAGTACCCGCTGTTCGCCGACCCCGAGGTGCTGCCCGTCAAGGTGATCTGGGACTACACCTATTACTGGGGCGTGTTGTCGCAGCTGTTCTTCCAGAACCGGCTGGCCGACCTGGCTGCCATGTCCCGGTTGCGCGACGAGCTGGCGCACTGCCAAGAACTCAACGTCGCGGTGCAGGACTTCCTGCGTGCATGGTCCGTCGTGAGCCAAAAGCGCAACCCGGCGGTGATGCTCGACCAAGCCGCGCTGCCGTGGTTTGCCGAGTTGAATCGTGGGCTGATGGACACGCTGGACGATGCGGCCTTCGACGCGCGGCTGCAAAAATCCACCGGGCAGTTGCGGTCGCTCGCCGGTGAAATGCTGGCGCGCGCCTGCGCCGAGCACCCCGGCCTCGATGGCAATGCGCTGCGCGCGCTGCTCGACGATGTGCAGTGCGCCAACCCTGCGGTGGCGAACCCCGTTCCCGAGACGATGCTGTTTGCCGTTCCAGCCTGAGTCGAGTTGATTCAGCGAAATCGGAAGGATCGAACCGGTGCACAACAAGACCACCTGGGAGGACGCCGGCGTCGTCCGTGCCTACACCGGAATTTCCGCGTTGCAGGCGCCGGAGCGCACCATCTTCGCGGAGCTGGGCCCGCAGCTTGCCGCCATGGAGGTGCTCGACATCGGCATCGGTGGAGGCAGGAC
>JANNDW010000399.1:0-3155 GCA_031378125.1 Methylibium sp.
TCCAGAATCGTCATGCGGCCGGCCAGTGAGTCTGCCAGCTTCGGGAGCAACAGCACATTGGCCGAACCAGTAAGGATGAAGCGGCCCGGTTTGCGATCACGGTCAATGGCGGCTTTCAGGGCCGTAAACAATGCCGGCACCCGCTGAATCTCGTCGAGTACGGTCTTCCCCGGCAGATCAGCCACGAAGCCCATCGGGTCGGTCTGCGCTGAGGCACGCAGCACGTCGTCGTCAAAGCTCAGATAAGAAAACCCGGCGGCATCGCCCACCGCGCGCGCGAGGGTGGTCTTGCCGCACTGGCGTGGCCCGTGCACCAGCACGACGGGCGAGTCACCAAGAGCTTCGGACAATCGGGGCCGGATGAAGCGAGGATGGAACGGGGCTTCCAACATAGCGTCCAATTGTAAATTAATGTCCGTCCAAATGAAAGTTTATAGCTGTCCAATTGAAGATATTAAGACCACTCTACAATTCGTTCTTCGCCCGAATCGTGTGCAGCGTGCGCTGCGTGTGAGCAATGCTTGTATCTCCAGGCAGCGCCGCGTACCAGGAAACGACCCGCCTTGAACAACAGCAAAACCCAAACAACGGCACCTGACGGTGCGAACATCATCCGAGGCGATTTCGCCACGACTCCAGCCGGCAGTTACGCCGGCCACACGCCGATGATGCAGCAGTACCTGCGCATCAAGGCAGAACACCCGCACACGCTGGTGTTCTACCGCATGGGCGATTTTTACGAAGTGTTTTATGGCGATGCCGAGAAGGCGTCGCGCCTGCTTGACATCACGCTGACCCAGCGCGGCCAGAGCGGCGGTGCGCCGGTCAAGATGGCCGGGGTGCCGGTGCATTCGTTGGAGCAATACCTCGCGCGCCTGGTGAAACTGGGCGAAGCGGTGGCCATCTGCGAGCAGATCGGCGACCCGGCCACCAGCAAAGGCCCGGTCGAGCGCAAGGTGGTGCGGGTGGTCACGGCCGGCACCATCACCGATCAGGGCTTGTTGCCCGAGAAGTCTGACGCGCTGTTGATGGCCCTGCTGCCCGACAAACGCATGACGGGAGCGGCGTGGCTCAATCTCGCGAGCGGTGAATTGACTCTCGCCGAGATTGCGCCGGCGCGCCTTGCCCACGAGTTGGAGCGCCTGCGCCCCGCCGAGATGATTGTTCCTGACGGCAGCGATGCCGGTCTCGTTCCCCTGTTGAGCACCGGCAGCATCGCACGCAGCGTGCTCAACGCCTGGCAGTTCGATGTGCGCGCGGGTGAACGCCGTCTGTGCGAGCACTTCAAGGTAGCCACCCTCGATGGCTACGGCTGCAACGGTCTCACGCTGGCGCTCGGTGCCGCCGGTGCGCTGCTGCACTACGCCGAGAGCACACAGGGGCGGCAGATCAGCCACATTCAGATGCTCACTGTCGAGACCGGTGATGAATACCTCATTCTCGATGCGGTGACGCGGCGCAATCTCGAGATCACCGAGACACTGCGTGGCGCGCCGTCACCGACGCTCTTCGCGACAGTTGACACCTGCGTTACCTCGATGGGCAGCCGCCTGTTGTCGCGCTGGCTGCACCATCCGTTGCGTGACCGCCGTGTGCCACAGGCGCGCCATGCTGCCATCGCCGCGTTGCTGACGGATGACAAACCGTTCGACGCGCCGCGCCGCGCCCTGCGCGAACTCTCAGACATCGAGCGCATCAGCGCGCGCGTGGCGCTCGGTTCGGTGCGCCCGCGCGAACTTTCCGCATTGCGCACCAGCCTGAGAGCCGCACCAGTAATCGTTCTTGGCGTACCTGTTGCCGCAGATCCGCTCCTGGAGCGCCTCGCAGCCGATCTGACCATTCCAAATGATTGTGTGGCACTGCTCGACACCCGTCTGCACAGCGATCCCGCCGCGCGCGTGCTGGACGGCGGAATCATCGCGCCGGGGTTCGACGCCGACCTCGACTAACTGCGTGGCCTCACCACCAACGCCGGCTAATATCTGGTGGCCCTCGAAGTACGCGAGCGCGAGCGCACCGGGATCCCCAACCTGCGCGTCGAATACAACCGCGTGCATGGCTATTACATCGAAGTCACTGCCAGTCACGTTGGCAAGGTGCCGGACGATTACCGCCGCCGCCAGACACTGAAAAATGCCGAGCGCTACATCACTCCGGAGCTGAAAACCTTTGAAGACAAGGCTCTCTCAGCCGAGTCCAAGGCCCTGGCGCGCGAAAAGGCGCTCTACGAAGAATTGATCGAATCCCTGCGCCCGCATATCAGCGCCCTGCAGCGCATCGCCCGCGCGGTGGCGCAACTCGATGTGCTGTGTGCCTTGGCCGAGCGCGCCTGGACCTTCAACTGGACGCGCCCGCTGCTTAATGACACGCCCGGCATCGACATCACTGCGGGCCGCCATCCGGTGGTGGTGCAGCAAGTGACGGACTTTGTCCCCAACGATTGCGCCTTCGCTCCCGAACGCCGCCTGCTGCTCATCACCGGCCCCAACATGGGCGGCAAATCAACCTACATGCGCCAGACCGCGCTCATCACCCTGCTCGCCTACGCGGGCAGTTTTGTGCCCGCCGCGTCCGCACGCTTCGGCCCTATCGACCGTATCTTCACGCGCATCGGTGCGGCCGATGATCTCGCTCAGGGACGCTCGACCTTCATGGTCGAGATGACCGAGTCGGCGGCCATCCTCAACGGCGCGACCGCGCAGAGCCTCGTGCTGATGGACGAAGTCGGGCGCGGCACCTCGACCTTCGACGGCCTGGCGCTGGCCTGGGCGATTGCACGGCGGTTGATCGAAACCAACAAGAGCTACACGCTGTTCGCCACCCACTACTTCGAGCTCACGCAACTCGCTGGCGAGTATCCGGAGTGCGCCAATGTGCATCTCGCCGCCGCCGAGCACGCGGGCGGCGTGGTGTTCCTGCATGAAGTACGCGACGGCCCGGCGAGCCAGAGCTATGGCTTGCAGGTCGCGCAACTGGCTGGCGTGCCGCCCGCCGTGATCCGCGCCGCGCGCAAACACCTGACCGATCTTGAAGAACAAGCCGCACGCGTTACCCGCCCGCAGCGCCATCTGTTTGCCGAGGGCGACACGCGCGTTGAAGAACCTGAACCCGCGCCAGCTGCCAGCCATCCGCTCATCGAGCAACTGCGCGCCATC
>JANNDW010000337.1:0-11493 GCA_031378125.1 Methylibium sp.
CCCGCCGGACAGCAGCGCAAAGTGATCCGCCAACGCGGCCCGCGTAGCAGCCAGCCCCAGCGTCGCCACGCGCACCGCTGCGAGCTCGATCGCCAGCGCATTGCCATCGAGCTGCCGGCACAGCTCGGCCGCGTCCGCCAATCCGTCGCCATCGAAACGCCATAGCGGGACGCACTCGGCCACGCGCGCCGTCAGCCGGCGAACGGCGGGCGCGGCAGCGATGGCCGAAGCCTCGGACTCCCCGCGTGGCGGCAGGCCCAGCATCGCCACCGGGAACCGCTGCTCGCCGGCAATGCCCAGCGGGCGCTGGCTCGTGGCGAGCACCCGCAACGCGGCGCAACAGCGAACCAGCTCGAGCGTCGTCGCCGCACAGGCGTCGATCAGATGCTCGCAGTTGTCCAGCACCCGCAAGGCGGGGGCATCGCGCAGTCCACAGCAGCTACGCGCCAGCGGCGCCATGCCCGAAGGGCCGTACAGCCCGAACACCGTCGCCAAGGCCCCCGCGACGCTGCCGCCCTGCTCGATGCCGGCCAGATCGGCCCAGTAAACGCACTTGCCACGGACGCGCTGGCGCCGTGCGATCTCGAGCGCGAGTCGCGTCTTGCCGACACTTCCTGGGACGAGCAGGCCCAGGCAGCGGTGAGACAACAGCAGCGCTTCGACGGCCAGCAGATCGTCTTCGCGGCCGATCAATGGCGTCAGCGAGATTGGAATCGCAACAGGCTCTCGCCGGGTGGCCGCATCCCTGGCCTCGGCGGCAATTTCCTCCACTTGACCCAGGAAGCGGTAGCTGCGCCGCGCGACCGTGCCGATCAGGCCGCTGCGGTCGCCCAGCGCGTTGCGCAAGGCCCGCACGTGCTGGTGCAGGGCGTTCTCGACCACCACCACATCCGGCCAAGCGGCGTCAAACAGCTCGTCCTTGGGCACCGTCGCGCAGAAGCTCGCGCCCGGGCCGGAGCTCGAAGCCATCGAAGCGCAGCGCGATCTGACGCTGCGCCGGGACCCGGCTTGGATCAGTGCGCAGACGAACCATCGCACATGCTGAGGCGCCGGCATCGCATCCGTCGAGCGCGGCTTCAGCGTTTTTTCAGAGTTGCTTCAGTACAGCGTTGGGACAGCGGCGCACAGTGGCCTGAGGGAATCAACCGAACTGGAGACCACACATGCGCACCGACACTCTGGCGCTCGCGACTGCGGCGGCCTTTGCGGCCGTGAGTCCGGCCATCGCCCTGGCCCATTCCGCGCCCAGGTGCGCGGCTGAAACCATCGTTGGCGGCTACGGCATCCAGACGATGGGCTTCTCGGACTTCGTTCCAGGCCCGATCCCGTCCCGCATCGGCGACTTCGTTCCTATCGCGTCGGTAGGACCGAACACGTTCAAGTCCGGCGGCACAACCGACGGCAGCTAGACCGCGAGTGTCGGAGGACTGGTCTTCCCGTTCACCAGCTCGGGCACGTATGCAGTCAATGCGGATTGCACCGGCACGTGGACCCGAAGCCTCTCGATTGGCGGACCCGCGGAGGTATTGCAGCTGGTTGTCCTGGGGGCGGGGCGAAGATCTTCGTGCTGGGCACGCTGCCGGGCGGCCGGCTCTTCTCGGGAAGCATGGAGCGCCTGTCAGCCCGGGACAACTGACTGTCGGAAACGACGATCAAAGGAGTTTCATCATGTCAACGATCAAGGTGACCCGGACCGACAACATCAAGCTGATCTGCACCGCGGCGGACAACGCCGTCCACGCCTATCTCAACGGCGACGAGACCTATGCCAAGCAGGGCGTCGACGAACAGGGATTCACCGATGAACGGCGGCTGACTGAAGCCTTGCAGGATGGCTACAACGTTCTCAACGTCCTGGGTGTCAAGTGGCGCGACAGCCACCGGTTCAACGTGCGAGTTGAACTCAACGGAAGTCCGATTGCTTCGCATGTCGAGCTGCTGCAACCGGTGGGCTCCCAAGCCAGGGGAATCATCTGGGACTTCGCCGTCGAATTCAACATGACTTGACAAGCACCCAACACACCGACGAGGAGTTGCCCGTGTCGAACATGCTGTCCACAACACAGCTTTCGCTCAACGAAGCTTTCGAGCTCTACGAGAACGGGAAGCATCGCCGCTACAGCCTGCTGTTTGCCGTCAATGGTGGTGCCTTTGCAATCAGCAAGCTGCTGGTCGTTGAAGCGGGCAAACCAAGTGTCGTTCTGGGCAGCCTGACCCTCCAACAACTGGCCATCGGCATGGCTGCCTTCACGCTATTCATGGTTTGGGACATCTACGTCTTCGGGCAAAACATGCGCACCACGTTCCTGCCCAAGGCATTTCAATGGCAAGGCAAGACGGTTCTCGTCGTTCTTGGGGCATTGCAGCTGGGCGGCTGGTTGCTCATCGGTGTGAGTCGGGTCGCAGGTGCCTGACCATTCCATCGAGCGGACTCGACAAACGGGGAGAACAGCATGGTGAGTGGACATGGCAGGCTTCGGACCATTCTGGCGTTGGCGTCATTTGCGCTATTCATGTTGGCGCCGCGCGTTGAAGCCGCTCCTGTCGTTTCGCTGGGGTCGGCGACGCACGTGGTCGGCGATACGTTCACGATTTCTGTCTCGGTCCGGGGGGCCGCCGATCTGCAGGCCTTCCAGTTCGACCTCAGTTACAACGACGCCATCCTCTCGGTATTGGGCTACACCGATGCCGCCACAGCATTCGACGCTGCAGCCACCGCCGGCGGCGGTGTGCTCACCGGGCTCACGGGATTCTCCTTCGCGGGCCTGCTCTCCGGGGTGGCGGACTCGATGAGCGGCGCCTCCGCCGGGATGACCGGCGATGGCGTGATCGTGGACATCGAGTTCGAGGCCATCGCTGCAGGGATATCAACGCTCACGTTGTCCAGCGTGTTTCTCAACTTCTCCGATAGCGGTTTCGATGTGGCGAACGGGGAAGTGTGCGTGAACCAGGCAGGGGCGACGCCGTGCAGCAATGGCGCGGTGCCCGCACCCGGCACGCTCGCCTTGCTCGCGCTGGGGCTCGGCCTTGTCACCTGGTTTAAGGAGCGGAAGTGACGGTAGCAGGCGGTGGTCATCTTCAACCAGACGAGAAGGAGTACGTGATGAGAAATCTATGCATAAGAGCGTGGGCGCCGTGTTCGATCGCCGTGGGGCTATGTTTGAGCGGCGCTGCTATCGCCGCCGGTGGTGACGGGCCGTACTACGCAACCCCGTCTTGGGACCAGAAGCTCCCGGCCGCCACGCGGTTCATCGTTCTCACCAACTGGAACAGTGAGGCCGTGCTGGATCGGGAGACCGGGCTGGTGTGGGAGAGGGTGCCAAGCACGTCGGGTCGCACTTGGTTCAGCGCATCACTTGCTTGCCTGTACTCGAACACGGGCGGTCGTACAGGATGGCGTCTCCCAGCACTTCCAGAATTGATGAGTCTCGTGGACCGATCGCAATCAAACCCCGCGCTGCCCAGTGGTCACCCGTTTACCGTGCTGTCGTTCGCCCACTGGTCGGCGACTACCGTCGCCTTCGATGCCACCCGCGCGTTTCTCGTGAGCTTGTACTTTGGCAACGTGGACTTTACCGACAAGCCCTACGACGGCACCCACGCTTGGTGTGTGCGCGGCGGACCTGGGGGGGATGTTCAGTGATCGGTCATTGGAGCAATGGCATCGCGCTGGGGCAACAAGGCAAAGACCGGTGCCCTGAATTTCAGGCCAGTTCATTAGGCAATGATCGAACAGCTCGGCGAGCACCGAGCGCTGCGATTCGATGAACTTGCTGTGCAGCCCGGGCAGTTCGACCTGGCGCAAGTGGACGCCCGGTCGCGGATGCGCCTGCAGACAGGCCATGAGGTCCAGCAGCAGCGGCCAGACCGTGGGCGGGCGAGGGGTAGGGGCTTCGAGGCGGCACGCATGGGCGCACTGTCCCGCCGTGGGCCGCATTTTCTGGTCGAAGGAGAGTCAGATGGTCTCGTATCGCAGGTCGGCCCTGGTCGCAATTCCTTGCGCGGTCATGCTCGCGGCGTGCCCGACGACGCCGGTGAACCTGCCCACCACGCTGGCAGGCTATGCGGTGGTGTCCGGGGCCACGGCCACGGTGTCGCCCAACAGCGCGGTCACGATCAGCGCAAGTTGCGCGCCGGGCAGCGTCGCGCTGGGCGGTGGCGTCTCGGTGGGCGGCGCTACCGGCGCCGTGGTGCGAAGCTCGGCGCCGCTGGCCGGCGGTGGTGGCTGGACGGTGACGGTGGCCAACGTGCCGCTGATCGGTGCTGCGATCACGGTCACGCCGATGGCCGTTTGCGCGAGCCGGCCCGCCGGCTATGCCATCAATACGGTCGCGCGCAGTCTCTCGATGTTCGAGGTCAATTCGTTCGAGGCCGCTTGCCCGACGGCGGCGCACTTCGCCACCGGCGTTGGCGTCGCGACGGGTGGCACCGACGTGCGCCCCTTCAGCCAGCAGATCATCCAGCAACCGGCACCCGAGAAGGTGCGTGCTGGCGGGCGCAGCTATCTGGCGCTGCCGGGCAGTTCCAGTTTCGATGTGACGGCGATCTGCGCCGACTTCACCGCCCTGCCCGGGCGCGCATTCGTGCTGTCAACGAGCGTGAGCATCGGCGCGCAGTCCACCGCCACCTTGACCGCGGCCTGCCCGGCCGGCAAGTCGGCGCTGCACGGTGCCGTGGGCACGCTTGAAAACGCCATCGTGACCCTCGACTCGACGCCCACCGGCGGCGGCACCGGTTGGAGCGCCACCGTCTACAACCCCGAGCTGATCAGCGCCTCGCTGTCGGCACGGCTGCAGGTGGTTTGCGTGCAGACCGCGCCCTGACGAAAGCCCACGCCGCACGCTGCGCTATTGCGCCGACCGCACAGGCGGCGAGTCGTTCTTGATGACGAGGCCTCCCTTCATGACGAACTTGACGCGAAGCAATGCAGCGATGTCGTGCAGTGGATTCCCCTCGACGGCGATCAGGTCGGCGTACTTCCCGGCTTCCAGCGTCCCGACGTGGCCGGCCATGCCCAGCAGGTCAGCGGCCGAGGTCGTCGCGGCCTGGATCGCCTCGAGGGCGCTCAGGCCCCGCTTCGTCATCGCGACCAACTCTTCGGCGTTCCTGCCGTGTCGATCGCTCGCCGAGGGGTCGGAACCCATCGCAATCTTCACGCCGATCGCACGCGCCGCCTCGACCGTGCGGCGAGAGCCCTCCAGATGGGCCCTGAGCTGCGGGGACGCGGCGTTGTCGGGCGACTGGGCCGCCCATGCGTCCATGACGGCAAGCGTCGGTACGAGAAAGACGCCCTTGGCCTTCATGGACCGAAGCACCTCTTGATCAGCGTGGGTGCCGTGTTCAATCGAGTCGACACCGGCCGCGACCGCGTTTCGGATGCCTTCGGGAGTGCTCGCATGGGCCGCGACCTTGCGGCCTGCCTTGTGCGCCTCCTCAACGACGACCTGCAGTTCCGCCACGGTCAGCGTCGGGGCGCTCCAGTCTGCGTAGACCTTGATCAGGTCGGCACCGCGACCGATCTGCTCGCGCACCGCACGTCGAGCGTCATCGACGCCGCTGACCATCTGCGCACCGCTGGCTACGCCGTCCACGTTCGCCGAGAAGCCGAAGGGGTGGTAGTGACCGATCGACGCGATGGCTCGCGTCGCGACGCGCATGCGTGGGCCTTCGATGAGACCTCGGTCGATGGCGTCGCGCAGCGCGACGTCCGCATAGCGCGAGCCTTCGTTGCCGACATCGCGCACGGTCGTGAACCCTGCGTGCAGCGTTGCGCGTGCGTTGGCCGCGCCCTCGAGGGCGCGGTAGGCCTCGGACTTCGTCACCAGATTGAGCGCATAGCCGCCGTCGCCTTCCGGTATGCGCGCCAGCAAGTGCGTGTGGGCGTCGATCAATCCGGGCAGGAGCGTCACGCTGCCCAGGTCCAGGACTGCGACGGCGGCGGGTGTCTGCTTGAGGATTTCCGTCGCGACGCCGAGCGCCTTGACGCGATCGCCTTCGATAACGACGGCGGCGTCTTCGACGATCTTCCCGGATCGGACGTCGAGCAAACGCTGCGCGCGGACCAGAACGACGCGTGGCGCGCCTGCCTCGTGGCCTTGTGCAAACGAGGCATGCGGACAGCCGAGCAGGAGGACGCAAAGCGCCCAGACCAGCCACAAGGCACTCTCGCATTGAACGGGGCCGCGCGCCCCTGCGCCAATGTTGCGGAAAGCGCACCTCATTGCCCCTCCATGCCCCATCGCGGACGGCCCACGATCAGCAAGCAGTCTAGCCAGCATCCGGTTCGCAGCACCAGACCTTACCCGATCATTGAGTATCACCCCCTGGTCCGCCGCGCACACACCAGGCAAGGCGGCCGCTGGAAAACTTACCTTCGGGGTACACGAAACCACCGTTGAGGTCCACGAACCACGCGGCGCCGGCCTCTTCGGCCAAGGCAGTCGCCGACCAGTAGCCGGACGACTGAACGGTGAACGGGTGACCAGCGGGCAGCGAGGGCAGTGGCACTCGGTCGACAAGACTCGCCAACTCCGGGATTGCCGGGAGACGCCAACCCATGCGACCGCCCGTGAAGGCCTGCAGGCAATGCTCACGTGCGCCGTACCAACCGACATGCGTCGTGTTTGGCACCTTTTCCCAGACCAGCCCGGTTTCGCGATCCAGCACTGCGGCGCTCGCAAGATTCGATAACACGACGAACCGTGTCGCCGGGGGCAAGGTCTGATCCCATGACGGCATCGCGTAGTAGGGTCCCACGGCGTCGGCCTGCGCCGGCGCGCTCACTCCGAGCCCGAGGCCAATCGCCCACAGCCCCAACACAAGCTTCGACAGAATGCACATCACGTGCTCCTTGCAGTTTGGTTGCGCCTGGCGTCCGCTCAAAGCCCGCGCCGCACGACTGCGGCGGTCACTTCGGGCGCCGCAGAGGAGGTCGGCGCTTCCTTCCCCACCCATGGATCGCCGCCGAAATGGCGGCGAAAGATGACCTCGGCAGTGCGTGTGGCCAGTGCCTGTGTCGTAAGGGTCGGGTTCGGCCCGCCCAGCCCGTTGGCGAGCGCCGAGTTGTCGGCCACGAACAGGCGCGGCACCGCGCGCGATTCGGCGTGCGCGTCGAGCACCGAGTCGCGCGCGTGCTCGCCCATGCGCATCGTCGATTGGCTGTGGATCACGAAGGGCGGCTTGTTGATGCGCAAGACGGCCGTGGCACCCAGTGATCGCAGCAGCGCGACCGCCCGCTCGGCGAGGAACTCGCGGTTCGCCACCGTGCGCGCCGAGCGGTTGCGGTGCCGGATATCGATGCGCGGCACCGGGCCATGCTCGTCGGGCGGGAATGTCGTGGACAGCGAGATGCCGTTGCCGGCCTCGACGTCGTCGTCGGTGAAGACGTCGATGTTGAGCAGGCGATCGACGTTGCGCATCGCCGCCTTGAGCGGATTGCCGACGAGCCGGCCCACGCTGTCGGCACCCCAGGCACCGCCCGGCAAGCCGTTGTCGTAGTAGCCAGGGATGCCGGCATCGCTGAACGCGCTCAACGCCGCCCGCAGGCCCGGGGTCTCGCCGACCACTTCGAGCATGCCGCGGCCGGGGTAGTCGATGCGGCCGTTGGACCCGGGGCCGCGCGTGGAGCCGGTGTCGTAGGGCATCACGCCGGTGATGGCGTCGACGAAGTGGTCGGTCAGGCCGCGCCCGACCCAGCCGTTCGGGTTCGGCAAGCCGCTGTTGAGCCACAGCCGCGGCGTCTCGACGGTGCCGCAGGCCAGCACGACGACGCGCGCGCGCTCGGTGTGCACCTCGCCGCTCGCGCCGGTGCGCCAGGTCAGGCCGGCCGCAGCGCCGCGATTGTCGCGAAGGACCTTCACAGCATAGGCGTCGGCCAGCAGGGTGACTGCCTTGCCGTGGCGCGACCAGCGATCACAGGTGAGAGCCATCGGCACGTAGCTGACCGATGTCGAACGTTTGGCCTTGAGGTTGATTGGTGCCCTGAGCGGCAGGTAGCAGCCCTGTGAGCAGTGGCCGCAGAACGTGCAGCCGCGAGCCTGGGGAAACGACAGGCGCGCGCGCTCACCGGTGCGGCCGGCCGTGCCTTCGGGCTGCAGGATGGCGTTCTGCTGCGGCCGGAAGGCGGCACGCGTGATGTCATTGGTGGTCTCGCGCGGCAGGCCGAGAGAGCGGGCGCCGCGGAAGAAGATTTCCTCCTTCAGGCCCATCGGTGCAGTCTGCACCGGCAAGGTGTGCTCGACCCATTCGTAGTACGGCAACAGCTCGCGATAGCCGAACGGGAACCTGTGCAAGTGGTCGTAGGCCGCCGCGTCGGCGCCGCGATAGTCGTTGAAGACGCCCGGGGCGGCGCGCGGCGAATTGCCTTGGTAGTGGTTGGTGGTTCCGCCAACGCCGGCGAGTTGCACGAAGAGCATGCTCTGCCCCAGCTCGCGCACCCACGGCGGCTTCGCCCGGTCGGCCGGCCCGAAGCGGAAGTAGCCCGAGGCGACATTGTTCGCGTCGCTCTCGAAATGCGTCCAGTCCGCCTCCGGCGAAGCGAAGCGCGGGCCGGCTTCGAGCAGCAGCACGTCCAGGCCGCGCTGCGCCAGTTCCTTGGCGATGACGGCGCCGCCGCCGCCCGCCCCTGCCACGATCACGTCACGCATTGGCTCCTCCGGTGGTTTGCGATTTCGGTGCTGCCCGGCTCAGTGGCGCCCGAGGTAGCCGCGGAACTCGTCGCGCCCGTCGGCGACGCCTTGGTAGCGCGAGAGCTGCCACGCCACCGGCTGGCCGTTCAGCTTGCGGGTCGCGGGGTCGAATGCTGCGGCCTCGGAGTAGCAGAAGAAGGCGACGAATGGCGGCAGCACGCCGCCAAGCAGCTTGAGCGCCTCGTTGCCATCCATGATCTGGAAGACAGCCGCTTTCTCGGCGAACGAGAGGCGGGCGAACGACGAGGCGAAGGGCGATGCGGACGTGGACAACGCGGTCGGGTTGACGGCCGACGCGAGCGCGTTCAGCGTCGCTGCCACGGTGGCGGAGAACTGCGGGACGAAAGGGGTCGTCTGGTCGATCGTATCCGCCAGCAGGGCCGCGATGCCCAGGCCCACGCCGCCAACGGTGTCGCTCGTCATGCCCTGCGCCACCGAGTGCGCATCGGGCCCCGGCACGACGAACGCCAACAGGCCGTCCAGCGTATCGAGCACGACCGGGTCGCCCGCCGCCGCCGGCGCGGTGGCCGCCTGCGCGAAGCCCGAACGGGAGACGACGAGCGCGGCCGCCGCCAATGCGCCGCCCCAGACGAAGTCTCGCCGCGTCGGCGCGGCTTGATCTGCTTCGTTGCCGGCCAAGCACATCGATGGCGTGGCCGTTCGGGCCGGGAGGATCTTCTTGGGACTCATCGCATTGCCCTTCGCACCGGGCGCGGTTCGCGCCCTCATGGCCGCACTGTGCGAGCCCAGTCGCCGCCATGGATGAAGCAACTCTGAAGAAACGCTGAAATCCGGCTCGACGGTGTCAGTGCTGGCGTCGTAGCATGTGCCGATGGTTGGTGGGCGCACTCAGCGAAACGAGGGGCCGGCGCGGCGCCAGGCGACCTTTCGTTTCGATGACTTCGAGCTTCGAGCGGGACGAGAGCTGCGCCGCGATGGCAAGCCGATCGCGATCGGCCAGATCGCGCTGGACTTGCTCGGGGCGCTGGTTGGCGCGCGCGGCGAGCTGGTCACCAAGGATGAGCTCTTCGACGCCGCCTGGCCCGGCGTGGTGGTGGTCGAGAACGCGCTGCACCAGCACATGCGGGCGCTGCGCAAGGCTCTGGGCGATCGGGCGGACCTGATCAGCACCGTCGCGCGGCGCGGCTACCGGTTTCTGGGCGAAGTCGAGGAAGTCCCCCTCGATGCCGGTCCTGCGGCCGCATTCGGTGAGGTCAACGCGATTCCGTCGGCACTCACGCCGCTGATCGGCCGCGAAGACGAACTTGCAACGATCGAATCGCTGCTGCTGTCGCACCGCTGCGTGAGCCTGCTCGGTCCAGGTGGTGTTGGCAAGACACGCCTGGCGCTGGAGATCGCATCAACCCAGCAGTACCGCAGCGCAGGCCGCGTCGCTTGGGCTGAATTGGCTGGGCTCGCCGAGGGCGAGAGTGTCCCCAGTGCCTTGGCGGATGCGTTCGGCCTGACTGGTCCCGCGAGCCTGGCGCCGCTGGCGCGCATCTGGCACGCCTTGCGCAGTACCGACGCACTGCTGGTGCTGGACAACTGCGAGCATCTGATCGAAGCCTGCGCAGCGGCCGCGCACGAGTTGCTGCGCCTTTGCCCCGGGCTGCGCGTGCTGGCCACGAGCCAGCGCCCCTTGAGCATCGCGGGCGAGCAGCGGTTCCTGGTTTCGATGCTCGGCTTGCCGCCGGCCGAGGCATCGGCCGCATCGGTTCTCGCAAGCTCGCCAGCCGTCCGCCTGCTCGTGACCCGGGTGCGCGAGTGCGACCCGTCATGGCGCTGCGACGATGACGGATTGAACGACGCCGCCGAACTTTGCCGCCAACTTGACGGCAATGCGCTCGCCATCGAGTTGGCGGCGGTGCGCGTGGCGACCGTGGGCCTGGCCGCGACGCGGGCTGCTCTGGCCGATCACTTTCGTCTGCTGGCGGGCGCGCGGCGAGAGGGGCCGCCCAAGCACAAGTCGCTCGATGCCATGATCGATTGGAGCCACGGCCTGCTCACGGGTGAGTTGCAAGCGACCTTCCGCCGCCTGGCGGCGTTCTCGGGAGGATGGACGGTCGAAGCGGCGCGCGCTGTCGTTGGCGACGCGAGCGACGGTGCCGGCGGCGCGGACCTTACATCTCGCTTGGCGGAGCTCGTCGAGCGCTCGATGATCACTTGCGAGTCCTCAGCGCCCTCGTCGCGATTCAAGATGCTGGAGGCGCAACGCCTCTACGCCATCGAGCGGCTGCAGGCGAGCGGCGAGCGGGCCCGCTATGCGGCGGCCCATGCACGGCATCTGTGCGACGTCTTCGAGGGCGGCTACACCGAGTGGGACGAAGCCCCTGACAGTTCTTGGCTCGCACGCTACGGGCCCGAACGTGACAACCTGCGCGCAGCCATTCGCTTCGCGCTGGAGGCGGCCGATACGGAGCTGGCAGCGCGCCTCGTCGGATCGTCGATCTGGTTGTGGCGCGCGATCGGGGCGATCCACGAGCTTCAACAGATCCTGGAGCAGGTGCTGCTTCGCTCGACGGCAGCGCTGCCCGGCGCCGTCCAGGCCAGGCTCATGCTCGCGCATGCCTATAGCCTGCACGCCACGTCAACCGAATCGTTGCGCGTGCGGGAGGCGGCTGAACACGCCGTTGCCGCCTTCAAGGGCGCATACGATCTTCTCGGGCAGGCCAATGCGCTGCTCTGCCTGGCATCGGCCTACGTGCAACTCGGCGACACGACAGCGCATCGGGCCTGCCTGGGTGAGGTCGATGCGCTGCTCGGTGGGCGCCGGCGTGGCAAGGCCTATGGCTGGTATTGCGGTTCA
>JANNDW010000395.1:0-1783 GCA_031378125.1 Methylibium sp.
GCTACCACGACCTCACGGGCAACTGAAACAGCACTCTTGGCCAACGGCGTTCCTTCTGTGTGAATTCGGTTCAGGCGGTGAAAAGCGCAACGAGTGGAAAACGGGACTACTGGTCGAGTTCACCGACAGCCTGATGGCCGATCTGACCAAGCGCTTCGGCGTGCGGCCGAAGCTGACCTGGTTCGACACGCACATCACCGTTGACAACGTGAAAGGCGAAACGCGCGTCGACGGCAAACCCGTGACCGTGCCGGCCGTTGCCGCGGAGTGATGTGGGCCGACTTTCCCACGGGTTCCGCGGCGCTGCACCCGTGGCTACAGTCCGATGCCCCTTCGGGGCTGGGATGTGGGAACTGAACCCCTAGGAGCCCGTCCAGATAGCTCTGATGGCTCCGCTTTTTTACAACCATAGGCCGCTCATGCGGCTCTGGCGAGCTTCGTGAGGGTTGTGGGCGGTGCACACCAATGCCCATTCCGAACGTACTTTCTTCGCGCCCCGCAACAGGAACTGGCGGAACCCGCGGGCCTGCTTGATCTGCCCGAACACCGGCTCGACCACCTGCTTGCGCAGGCGGTATGGCGTCTCGTCGCCGCCGGTGTCGATCTTCTTGCGCATCTCTTGCGTCAGCGGGCCACCAGTTTTGCCGTTGTCTCTTGCCGGATGTTTGGCCCGCCCCGGTGCGACGTAGCCGTCAATGTCACGAGTCTTCAACGCGCCGAGATCGGCTTCGCTGCTGTAGCCGCTATCGGCTGACACCTGCGCCGGTTTGCGGCCGAGGTTTTTCTCGATGCCATCCAACATCGGCACCAGCTGACCCTGGTCGCTGCCGTTCTGCGTCAAGCCGTGTTCGACGATGATCTGCGCGGTGGCATCGACCGCCGCCTGTGCGTTGTAGGCTTGCACGTAGCCATCTTTGCTCTTCATGATCCGGCTCTCGGGATCGGTAAAATTCTTCTGCGCTTTCGGGTCAGGTTTGTCGCTGACGGGCGCGGGTTCCTTGCCCGGACGCTTGCGGCATTCGGCCTCGCGCTTGGCATCGGCCTCGGCCATCGCCTTGGCTTCGGCTTCAAGTTCTGCCTGTGCAGCTTGGATTTTCGTGATGCGCTTGTGTTTGTCGGCGACCCAATCCGGGAACTCGTCGCCGCACTTGTCGCGGCCGTGCTTGGCGTCATCAGCCGCATCGGCGGCTTCGGCCTCGGCGAGGCGGCGGCGCACGTCCGCCTGCAATTCTTCGATACGCTTCTGCATGCGATCGTAACTCATCGCCTTGTGCTTGGAAGCGTTCGCCTTGATCTTCGTGCCATCGAGTGCGACGTGCCCGAGCTTCACGAGGCCGGCTTTCTCCGCCAACCGCAGAACCTGCACGAACAGTTTCTCCAGCGCCTTCAGATGGCGGCGGCGAAACTCCGAAATGGTGCGGAAATCCGGCACATCCTGTGCGACGATCATCTTGAAATCGAGCCGCTCCTCGCACGCTTTCATGATGCGTCGCGAGGAATAGATGCCGCTCGCATAAGCGACGAGCAGCAAGGCGACCATCAGGCGTGGATCGAATGGCGGCTGGCCGAGTACGCTCGGATATGACGCCTCAAACTCGCTGAGATCGAGGCTCTCGCGCACCAGTGCTACGATAAAGCGGGCCATGTGACCCTTCGGCACGTACTCCGACACATCAGCCGGCAGCAGCAGCGGCTGGTCGATCTTCCAGGGACGAAAATGCTTGCTCATGGTGGCGCATGGAATCCGACTCGCGTGCGACAGGCAACAGACTATCGGGACAGG
>JANNDW010000424.1:0-2555 GCA_031378125.1 Methylibium sp.
CAGCGCCGTGGTCGGCTCGTCGGCGATCAGCAGCTTGGGCTCGCAGGCCAGCGCCATGGCGATCATCACGCGCTGTTGCTGGCCGCCGGACAGCTCGTGCGGGTGCGCGCTGAGGCGGCGTTTCGGCTCGGGCATGCCCACTTCGACGAGCAGCGCTTCGGCGCGCTCCCACGCTTGCCGCTTGCCCAGGCCCAGGTGCTTCATCAGCGGCTCGCAGATCTGCTGACCCACCGTGAACACCGGGTTCAGTGAGGTCATCGGGTCCTGGAACACACAGGCGATTTCCTTGCCGCGCAGCTTCTGCAGTTCGGGCAAGGTCGCCGCCAACATGTCGCGGCCTTGGAACGTGATACTGCCTTGTCGCTCGGCGTTGTCGGGCAACAGGTTCAGGATCGACATGGCCGTGACGCTCTTGCCCGAGCCCGATTCGCCCACCAGCGCGACGGTGCCGTTTTCGGGCACGTCGAAGCTGACGCCCACCGCTTGTGCGCCCGCGCTGGTGTCATGAGCGCGGCCGACCGCCTGCACACGCTGCATCACGCCGCCGACTGAGCCGATGCGGAAGGCCACCCGCAAATCCTTGATCGACAGCAACATGCTCACTCCAGCCCCCGCAGCTTCGGGTCCAGCGCATCGCGCAGCGCGTCGGTGAACAGCGAAAACGCCGTCACGAACACCGCCATGAACAAGGTCGCCGCCAGCAGTTGCCACCAGTGGCCCAGGATCAGCTCGCTCTGCGCTTCGGCCAGCATCGTGCCCCAGCTCACCTGGTCCACCGCCACGCCCAGGCCCAGGTAGCTCAGGATCACTTCGGCCTTGATGAAGCCCACCACGTGGATCGACAACTGCACCAGCGCCACGTGGCTCACGTTGGGCAGGATGTGCCTGAAGATGCGCGAGAACGGGCTCGCGCCAATCGCCTCGGCGGCGCGCACGTACTCACGCACGCTGTGCTTGATGAACTCGGCGCGCACCAGCCGGTAGATGCCGGTCCAGCCGGTCAGCCCGAGGATGATGACGATGCTCCAGATGCCTTTTGGGATGATCGCGTCGGCCCGGTTCAGCACCGCCGCAAACGTGAAGATCAGCAAGATGCCGGGGATCGACGTGAACACGTTGTAGACCCACTCGAGCAGGTCGCCCGCCTTGCCGCCGAAGAAGCCGCCGACGGCGCCCAGCACCGTGCCGATCAAGGTGGCCACCACGGCGGCCAGCACGCCGACCATGATGGAAATCTCGGCGCCTTTGACGGCTTTGGCCAGCACGTCGCGGCCGAGCCGGTCGCCACCGAACGGCAAGGTGTCCAGCTTGACCACGTCGACCGTCTTGTACGTCGCGGCGCGCTCTTCCCATTCCTTGTAGCGGGGCTTCAGCGGATCTACATCGGAGATGTCGACGTTCGGGCCTTTGGGCACGGCGATGGCGGTGGACTCGGTCTTGGTGGCCGGGCCCATGAAGGTCGGCGGCGCGTTCGGCACGCCGACCTCGCGCTGCCAGTTGCCGGCCACCAGGCCCAGGCCGGCGGCGATGATCAACAACAAAAATGCGCCGACGATGTACAGCGACACCAGCCCGACCTTGTCGGACTTGAAGCGCTTCCACGCAGCGCCCCACACACCGCCGGACAAACTCAAGCTTGTCGGCACGTTCATCGAGGAAATCACAGCGCTCACTTCAGTGGCTCCACCGCGCAAGATCCGACGCGAGACGCAAGCGGCGCACGGGTCCGGCGGGCAGCTTTCGGCCCGGTGCTGCCGTTCGCGAACCACTGCTTTCCTTGCGTTCGCCTTGACGCATAGCGCAGGCCGAGCGCGCCGGGTAGTCAACTCTCCGAATGTCCTCCGGGGCAGAAGAGACCGTCCCTCCCCCTTTACTTCTCCGATTTGCCCACCCGACGCGCTCGGCTGTGTGGCGCTGAGTGTTGCAACGAACAAGCACCGCCGCTCGGAGGATCGGGCCGCTGGGGCTTGCTGCGGAGCGAGGTAAAGGGGGAGGGCCGAGTCTCTTCCGGCCCGGAGGACACTCGCGCAGCAGCATGCCCCAGTGGCTCGATCTCGCGCCAATGCCAGCGCCCGCAAAACAGAAGTTCAACGTCAACAACGGGCCGAAGGACGACGAGTCCATCGTAGTGCAGCGGGTTCGGATCATTTCAGCACCACGCGCGGGTCAGCGATCTTGTACAGCACGTCAGTCGCCAGGTTCACGCCCATCGTGATCACGGCGATGTAAATCGTCACCGCCTGGATCACCGGATAGTCGCTGCGGTTCACCGCCAGCAGCACTTCGCGCCCGAGTCCCGGGATAGAGAAAAACGTCTCGATCAGGAACGAGCCGACGAAGATGCCCGGCAACGCCACCGCCACGTTGGTGAGGATCGGGATCAACGCATTGCGCAGCACATGCTTCATCAAAATGGTCTGCTCGGTGAGGCCCTTGGCGCGCGCGGTGCGCACATAGTCCTGGCCGATCTCGTCGAGGAAAAAGGTGCGGTACAGCCGCATCTGCGGCGCCAGGCCCACCAGCACGGCCAACATCACCGGCAGCGGCGTGTAGAC
>JANNDW010000441.1:0-2766 GCA_031378125.1 Methylibium sp.
CGGAGTTGCAGGCGCAGCAGCTTGCGAGCGGCGACTTGCTGTACGAACACGTCGCCCGCCTCGCGCAAGGCGAGTGGAACCGGACCGGGCAGATCGCTCTGGTGGTGGGCGCCACGTACCCGAAAGAAATCGAGCGCGTGCGCGAGATCGCGCCGACCCTGCCGCTGCTGATCCCCGGCATCGGCGCGCAGGGCGGCGACGCCTCGGCCACCGTGAAGGCGGGCTGGCGAGCGAAGGGCGGCGTGACCACCGGCCCGATCATCGTCAACTCATCGCGCGCGATCTTGTATGCCGGCGCCGATGCTGATTTCACCGCCGCAGCCCGCCGAGCGGCGCTGGCCACGCGCAACCTGCTCAACCAGGCGCGCGGCGCGTGCTGATCCTCAGTCCAGGCTGACCTCGGTGCGCACCGCGCCGGCGCGATCGGCGCGTGCGGTGATCGCAAGGCGCGTTCCTTTGGGCGCGCGCACCACCCATTCATTCACCGCGCGATCGGCGGTGACTTCGCGGTTCTGCAGGAAGGCGTGCAGTGAAACCTTCGGCGCATGGCCTTCGAGTTGCGGCCCTTCCATGCGCGGCTTGCCGCTGACCAGCGACACGGCGGCGTCTCCTTCGGGCAAGTGAATCTCGAACATCACGCCGCGCACCACCTTGCGCGCCAGCGCGCGCTTGGTCACGTAGGCCGGCAGCCAGCCGCTGTTGGCCACGACCACGCGCACGCGCCAGGTGTCGGGCCCGAGCGCGCGCACCTCGGTGCGCAGCAATTCCAGCCGCGGCAGCGACAGCGCGATCTGCGTCATCCAGGCCGGGAAGCGCGCGGCCTCGCGCTCGCGCAGGTGCGGCGGCGGGTTGCGCCAGAAGTTCATCTTGTCCCAGCCGCCGATTTCCACCGCGCCGAGCTGCGGGTGCTGAAACGGTTTCCAGTCCAGGTGGGCCTGGCCGGCGCAGTGCTCGTCGCTCCACTTCAGCAGCTTGAGGTCGTCTTCGAGCGGGTGCTCGCGGTACCAGTCGATCCATTTGTAGTCGGTGATGCCGGCTTCCTTGTTGGGCGACCAGATCTCCACCACCCAGAACAGCGCGCCCAGGTGCTCGTAGAGCCAGTCCTGTGTGCCGGTGATGAATTCCTTGGGGTGGTACTTGAACTCATGCCAGATGCTGATGGCGGGATAGCCGCTGAGCTTGGCGCCGATCTCGCTGAAGCGTTTGTAGGACCACAGGTCTTCGGGGATCATGTCGTCATCGCTCTGCGTTCCCATCGGCCGCAGAATCACGCCGCTGTGGGTGTGATAACTGATGGCCGCGCCGATGTTGGGGTGCTTGAGGATGAAGTCAACCATGGCGCGCACTTCAGGTTCGCTGGCCGGGTACGGGCCGGCGCCGAGCTGTTCGAACTCCTGCCGCCACTGGGTCGGAAAGTTGCGATTCAGGTCCAGGCCTTCCGGGTCCGGGTTCACGCGCACGGCCAGGCCGTCGAAGTTTTTCAACGTGCCTTCGGGCATGACGCGGAAGTACTCGCCGCCAAATTCGCCCGGCTCGCGGGCCACCATCAGGCGCGGGTCGGCGGCGCTCTTTTTGTAGCCGCCATGCGGGTCGGGCACGCGCATGAACAGCACGCGGCCGTCGGCGTCGACGTCTTCCACCGTCAGCCCGTCCACAGGCGCTTCGTCGAACGGGTAGCGCCGTGTGCTGGAACGAATGTGGCGCGGCTTGTCGGCCAGCGCCAGCTCGGCGCCGTCGGGGTTCAGGCGCGGGCACAGGTAGACCACGCGGGTGTCGAGCAGGTGGGTGATTTGCCGGCCTTCATCCGTGTCAGCGCCATGGCCGCAGGCCAACTGGTGCAGGTAATACAGCACCGCCGTGCTGGCCGTCAGCTCGGCGGCGTGGATGTTGCCGTCGGCCCAGAACCCAGGCTTGTCGCCGGCTGCGCCGGTGGCGGTGTTGGTGACGGTGGCGACCCAGATGTCGCGCCCCTCGAAACTCTTGCCGATGGACGCCACGGACACCAGCGCCGGGTGGGCGTTGGCGTAGGCGAACAGCAGTTCGGTCAGGGCGTCGTGTTTGTAGAAGGTGTCGAAGCGGGGCGTGGGGGTGTGGGGTGAAATCATGAGGATGGATTGAACGAGGGCAACCCGGCGAGTGTGTCATTTGGCAACCCGGCGGCCTATCCCCAAAGAAACGCGCCCTGGGTCAGTTGCAAGCAAGCGGCGCGCCGGCGACGAACACCCGCAACTCCCCCGGCGCAAACGCCTGCCAGTCTTCATTGCGCGTGAGCGGCTCGGTGACGACCACGGCAACCCGGTCGGCCGGCGTGGTCGAGTCGGCAAAGTCGATGCTGATGTCTTCGTCTTGCAATTGCGCGTGGCCAAAGGGCGCGCGCCGCACCAGCGAGTGCAGCGCCGTCGAACAGTGCGCCCACAGCGCCTGGCCGTTGCTGAGCATGAAGTTGAAGCTGCCATGCCGTGCGGCCAGCGGCGCCAGTTCGCGCAGCGTGGCCGTCAGCTCGGCAATCGACGGCACGCTGGCGTGCGCCTTGGCCAGCTCCTGCATCAACCAGCAAAAGGCACGCTCGCTGTCGGTGCCCCCCACCGGCCGAAACGCGCCGTGCAGCCGCGGGTTGAAATCCAACAGGTCGCCGTTGTGCGCAAACACCCAGTAGCGGCCCCACAGCTCGCGCATGAAGGGGTGGGTGTTTTCCAGCGCCACCCGGCCCTGCGTGGCCTTGCGGATGTGCGCGATGATGTGTTCGCTCTTGATGGGATAGCGCCG
>JANNDW010000463.1:0-2048 GCA_031378125.1 Methylibium sp.
CCCGCATCAAACCCAAGGCCAGCAGGCCGAGCGATGCCAGACCCAGCAACAGCACCAGCGCGGATCCGGCTTCACCCAGCAACAACTCGGTGTGCAGCGCAGCGACGGTGGCCAGCGCTGCATCGAGGGTGGTTTCAGGCAGCGGCTGGCCGGTGTCCGCGTGCACACGCACGCGCCCTCTGCTGCGCTCGCCCGACCAGTGCAGTTGCAGCTCGCCGGAGGCCGGCCGTATCCAGCGCAGCGCCGGCTGTTCCCCGGCCGGCAGCGCATCCAGCGTGGCTTGAAAGGCTTGCACCGACGGCACCGCCAGTGCCGGCCCGCTGGGCGCGGTCAGCGCCGGCTGCCAGGCCATCAACAACCCGCTGCCGGCCATGAACAGCAGCCACAGGCCGGCTGTCCAGGCCAGGCGCCGGTGCCAGCGTGTCCAGCGTTCAGCAGCGGCGCGCGCGTTCACTGGAGTACCTTCGTGCTGCGCACTCCGGTATTCGCGCTTGGGGCGGCCCGGCGCGCTCATGCCGCGCTGTCCAGGTGGCGGGTGAAGAAGGTTTGTGCTGCTTCGACGATGGGGCCAGGCGCGACATGGCCTACGCCGTCCAGCACCGTGTGTTCGACTGCCACGCCTTCGCTGCGCCAGGCGTCGGCCAGTGATTGAAGGCGTGCCAACCGGGTGTGACCGTAGCGCTGGTACTCGGCCGCGGTCAGGCCCATCTCATCCAGCGTCCAGACGTGCGCCGGCTCGTCGTCCTGGCTGCCGATCAGCATCTGAACCGGCAGCGCGCGCAGCGACTGCGCGTCGTACGCCTGGCCAAAGCGCGCGGCCAGATCGGCCACACCGCACCACCAGGGCTTGTGCCGCCACGGCAGCGTGACGAAGCCCGGCGCGGCGATCGACAGCGCCTGAACACGGGCGGGATGCACGTAGGTAAACCGGTGCGCAAACTGCGCGCCGCCGGAAAAGCCGAACATCAGCGTGCGCGAGAACGTCATTTGCAGCAGCGCGGCCAGCTCGTCGACCATCGCCAACAGCACCAGGTCGGCGCGGGTGCGCTCGGCCGCCAAGGTGGTGTATTGCTGGTCAGGCACCGAGGTCGTCATGTCCATCGGGAACAAGGGCGCCAGCACCACCGCATCGCGTGCCTGCGCGAGGCATGCGAAGTGATCGCGGAAGTCGCGCGCGTTGCGCGAGCTGCCGTGCACCGAGATGATCAGCGGCGCCTGCTTCGCTCGGCGCAGCAGCAACTGCAACGGCACGAAAGCGTGGTACGCGTGGCCCGGGTTGGCGCGGCACTGGATGGCGGTGATCGGGCCGAAGCGCCACTCCATGCGCAGGCGCTCGAACGCAGTTCCGGCCAGCAGATGATTGAGGATCGCGTCTGCGCTCCAGTCCTGCATCGCAGACGTCAGGTGCTCAATGAGCTCGGGCGGGTACAGGTAGGCGGTGTCGGCGTCGATCTCAGCGCGCAGTGATGCGGGTAGGCGCTCCAGGTCAAGAGAGGCAGGCAGGGTCACAGCCGCTCCAGCGTCAAGCCCAGCAGGCGGTAGCCGTCGACCTGGATCGCCCGCACGCCACCGTTCAATGCGCGCAGCACGCCAAAGCTGGTCGGGCTGTGCTCACCCGCATGCTCGCCCAGCACGTACAGATCCGGCCCGATGCGGCCAGCCGGCAAGGCACATCGGGCGGGGCCGTCAGGGCCGGCCACGAAGCTGAAATGCCCGTTGTCGCCCGCGGTCAAGGTGACGGGCCAGGGCAGGCCGCGCTGGTGGTAACGGCCGAGCAGCTCAGGCACCTCGCGGGCAAGCACGGGCAAGACCCGCACGCGACGGTACTCCGCCGTGTGCGCCGGCTCGACCGAGACGACTGTGGTGGCGTCATCGTTGAAGATGAGTTGGCGTGGGAAGAACGGATGGGAGGAGGTAAACGCCGTCTGCCCGCTGCGCATGAAATGCGATCCGTCCACATGGAGGAAACCTGCGTCCTGCTCGACCACCAGCACGCGACGGCTCACGGCGTCCAAGAAAAGGCCTTCGTGGCGCGCAAGCTCGGTGGG
>JANNDW010000465.1:0-10383 GCA_031378125.1 Methylibium sp.
TCGGGCCCGCCGAATTCCCAGAAACTGCCGCCGATGGTGTAGATCATGCCGGCCGCCATGTTGACCGAGCAGAAGCCGCCATGCGCCGCGTAGTTGGGCGTGCCGAACTGGCGCGCGAACAGGCCGGTCAGCGCCTGCATCTGGTCGCGGCCGGTGAAGAGGGCAAACTTTTTCGGGTCGGTCGCGCGGATCTTGCGCAGGCGTTCGGTCAGCATCTCGAAGGCCCGCTCCCAAGAGATCGGCTCGAACTTGCCGGCCCCGCGCTCGCTGCCGGCCTTGCGCAGCAGCGGCACCGTCAAGCGCGCCGGCGACACCTGTTTCATGATGCCGGCCGCGCCCTTGGCGCAAATCACGCCCTGGTTCAGCGGGTGGTTCGGGTTGCCGTCGATGTAGCGCAGCTCGGGGCCATTCACGCCGGCGCGCAAATGCACGCGAATGCCACATCGGCAGGCGCACATGTAGCACGTGGTGGTCTTGACTTCGGTGGCCGCGGCCGGCGTTGCGAGCGAGGGCAAGGCGAGGGGGTTGTGCAGCGGCTCACTGGAAAGGAACTTGAACACGTGGTCTCCCCCATTTCGTCAGCTTGTTTCAGCGCCGATGGTAGACAACTTTGCTGAAAGAAAAAAGCGGAGAATTCCGCTCACGATGATCGATAAAACAGATCAGACACATGCCCCGCGCCTGCGCCTTTCGCTGCGCCAGCTGGAGGTGTTTGCCGCGATCGCGCACAGCGGCTCCACGCGCGAGGGAGCCGGGCGGGTGGCACGCTCCCAATCGGCCGTCAGCGCGGCGCTGGCCGAGCTGGAGGCGGCTCTGGGCGAGCAGCTGTTCGACCGCATCGGCCGCCGGCTGGTGCTGAACGAAAACGGCCGCGCGCTGTTGCCCGGCGCCGTGGCGTTGCTGGACCAGGCGGCCGAGTTGCAAGGCCGGTTCACCGGCGAGCACGCCGCGCCCTTGCGCGTGGCCGCCAGCCTGACGATCGGCGAGTACCTGCTGCCCGGCCTGATGGCGCAATGGAAGCTGGCCCACCCGCACAGCGCGGTGCACCTGGCCATCGGCAACACCAGCGAGGTGATCGCCGCGGTGGCCGCGCTGGAGGCCGACGTCGGCTTCATCGAAGGCCCACAAACCCACGCCGACCTGCGCGTGCGCCGCTGGGTCAGCGACGAGTTGGTGGTGGTTGCCGCGCCCAGCCACCCGCTCGCGGCGGCGCGGCCAGCGGCGAAGTCTGAGGCGCAGTCGGGCGCGGGCGCCGCCGCGCGTGCGCGTGTCAGCGCCCGTCAACTGGCCGAAGCATCATGGATCCTGCGCGAACACGGCTCCGGCACACGCCAGGCCAGCGACCGCTGGTTGATCGAGCACCTGGGCAGCCTGAACATCGGCTTCGAGCTGGGCAGCACCGAGGCCATCAAGCGCCTGGCTGCCGCCGGCGCCGGCCTGGCCTGCCTGTCGCGCCACACCGTGGCCGAAGAACTTGCCAGCGGCGAACTGGTGGCGCTGCGCACCCGCCTGCCCGTTGCCCGCCGCAGGCTGGCCATGGTGGTGCGCCGCGACAAACACCTGGGCCGTGCGACCGAGGACTTCATCGGGCACTGCGTGGCAATGGCGCCGGTGGGCAGCGGATAAGCGTGGCGCGGCGGTCAGGAAGGCCGCATCCGGCAAGTTGCCGACATCCCACTCGGCTCGATGACGGCGGCGCTCAACTGCCTGCGGACAACTCGCCACAGGTTGCCCAGGCGTGGCTCAAATCAGGCATGCTCTGCCTTGCCACAACAGCGTTTTTGTATCGCAGACGAGCTAAAGCAAGGACCCTTGCCTTCGAGATTTTTTCGGGAGACAAAATTGTGATTGAACACTACCTGAAATTGTTCGATCGAGTTCAACTGGGTGGCAACAACATGGGAAGCTTCGTCGCGCCGCAAGCGGCAGAGATCTCACATGGCTGCGTTGTCAAGACAATCACAAAGTCAGAATATTCACAGCCCAGCGCTGGCGGCAAGGGGCCGGCGAAGCGGCCTATTGCAGTGGGTGCGAACCCAAACCCGGGAAAAGCGAGCCGCAATTTTGTTTGGCTGCCCTACGGTGAGGGTGCGGCAAATTACGCTGTCCCTCACGGGATGGACGTTCTGAGTGGCCTCTTCTCTGGCTGCTACATGATCTCGTACAACGTTCCAGGCGGTGAGCGACGGGTCGCTCATATCGCCAACCCCGGCGCCATCGATTTCTGGAACCGGCAAGTGGCTGCGCAAGGCTACTTTAATTTGAGGGGTTTCCAGCCCTATATCGAAAGCGCTGACGCCCCGGCGATAGAAGCCTCGAAGAAAGCCCATCTCGGGGACAGTGTTCCTGGGGTGCTGGGTCTTGTTACCGGTGATGGACGACTGTTTTCGATCGTTGCTTGGCAGCATCGCGAAGAAACCAATTTTTGGCGCATCGAGAGCGTGACTCCAAAGCCTTCGCTGCCCTGGAATAATCTTGGCAATCTCTTCCGATTGTTGACGGTACGGTGAACCGCAGTTTGACCGGCAATTCCAGCGCCATTCTCGATCATCATGCCCACCAAAATGAGCGGGCCGATGTGCGGTTCGATTCCCGGGCATCGACGATCCCACCCCCCTCCTCTTTCACCCCAAAACACACCGCGCCGTGTGCCCCGCGATCACCGCCTCTTCATTCGTCCGCACCACCCGCTGCGTTGGTTGGCCTCCGCGTCCAGCGCCAGCCCCATCCACGCAGCACCCTGCACCACACGGGCGCGCAGCGTGGCGGCGTTTTCACCGATGTCGCCGGTGAACACCAAGGTGTCGATGCCCTGCAGCGCGGCGACCATCGCGGCCAGTTCACGCTGAATGTGCTCGACGAAATAGTCGATCGCCAGCGCCGCCTGCGGTGCTGACGAGGCTTCGCGTTCGCGCATGTCGCTGGACAGGCCGAGCAGGCCTGATTCGCGATACAGCAGTCGGCCGATGGCGACTGGTTGCGCGCCGGCCGGCCCACCCACCCCGGGCGATTGAACGAGGTCTGCCATCTGTTTTTCAAAGACGCCGAGATGACGTGGCGGCGCGCCCGGCGGAGCATCACCGCACTGCTGAAAGCCGACCTGTTCCGCGAAGGCATCGACGGCGAAGCGGTCGAGGGGGCGGTTGCGCGCATGAACCGCCGCTGCGAAGAACGCAAGATGCTGATCGTGATCTCCGACGGCTCGCCGATGGACAGCGCGACGCACCCCGCCAACGACGCTCACTATCTCGATCATCATCTGAAAGACGTGGTCGCGCGCTTTGAGCAGCAAGGCGCCGAAATCTACGGCCTGGGTGTGGGCCTGGACCTGAGCCCGTATTGCAGCTGCAGCCATGTGCTGGACTTGTCGGGTTCGGCGGGTACTGCGGTGTTGCGCGAAATCGTCGCGATGATCGGGCGCGGCGGGCGGCGTTGAGGGGGCCGAACAGCCCGCTGCGCGGTGGACGGCTTTCGTTTCCTGAAACGCCGGCCCCATGTACGCAATGATTTACGCACATTTGTCATTTTTCTTTTGTGTGGCAATGGTTTATAAGACTTTATAGATGCGCAAAAGTGGTCGCCCTTTACGCCTCTCCCCATCAGTTCGAACCGCTCCTGCCTTCACCGGCGGAGCAAGAGCCATTGCTGGCCAAAGCTCACGATCTGGCGCGCGCTGCGCTGGCACTGTCCGGCCAACCGATCGCCACCGAATTGCGTGGGCTGCTGCGGGCCATGAACTCGTATTACACCAATCGGATCGAGGGCCAGCACACCCGGCCGCAAGAACTGGAGCAGGCCTTGCGGCAAGACTTTTCAGGCGACGCGAAGCTGGCCGCTCGCCAACGGCTGGCACTCGCCCATATCGCCGCTGAAGTTGAACTCGAAGCGCACTACGTCGGCGACGATGGCGCCCGCGCGCTGTATAGCCAGACGGCGCTGCAAGACATTCACCGGGCTTTGTTCGCGCGGCTCCCCACTGCCGACCTCCAGGCCGATCCAGCCGCCGCCATCGTGCCAGGCCAACTGCGCGCCCAGCAAGTGAGCGTGGGTCGGCATGTCGCTCCCGCCGCGGCGAGCGTGCCTGCGTTCATCGAGCGCTGGTCGCATATCTATGGCAGCGTTCGGCGAGGGGAAGCAACGCTGGTGGCGATGGCCGCGGCGCACCAGCGCATCGGCTGGGTCCACCCTTTTCTCGATGGCAACGGCCGCGTGATGCGGCTGCACACCCACACCCTGCTCAGCGCCCTGGGCTACACGGGCGGGCTGTGGTCGCCACTGCGCGGTTTTGCACGCAGCGTGGACCGCTACTACGCGCTTCTCGCCGCCGCCGACGAGCCGCGCCATGGCAACCTGGACGGCCGTGGCAACCTCAGCGAACAAGCGCTGGTGGCGTGGATCGACTACGTGCTCGACATCTGCCTGGACCAGGTGCAATTCATGAAGTCCACCCTCAACCCGGGCGCCATGGAGCAGCGCATCGCCGCGTGTCTGGTGTTCGAACAAGAGACGCGCAAATCCGGCGTACGGCTCGAAGCGCTGCGCCCGCTGCACTACCTTTTCTTGACCGGTGCCGAGATCGATCGCGGTGACTTCAAGCGCATGACCGGGCTGGGCGAGCGCACGGCTGTGAAGCTGTTGACGGCACTGCTGCAACGCGGCCTGTTGCGCACCGATACGCCGCAGGGCAAGCTGCGCTTCGGGCTGCCGCTGCATGCGCTGCGGTTCTATTTTCCGGCGTTGTGGCCGGAGGCGGAGGCGGATGAGCTGCACGCTTGACCATCGCGACGCAGGCTCGCCGATACCGCGCCCGCTCACCGCCCCCTCGCCGCCGCCTCCGCGTGGTACTTCTGCGTCGCCGCTTCGACCGCCTTGCTGTGAATCTCCGCCAACTCGGGCCGCGATGCGCGCGCCCGATCGGCCGCCCCCTGGGTGGCCATTTGCCCCTGCCAGCGTGGGAACACGTGGCGCGCGATCATGTCGTAGCTCTTGCGCGTGGCCTCGAAGTTGGCCCAGTTGTGGGCCAGCATCAGGTACGCGCCGAAGCCACCGTTGGACTGCTTCCAGAGCCGGTCGATCTGGGCGTTGACCATGTCGGGCGTGCCGATCGCGCCGAAGCCGGAATCGTTGACGAACGAGATCATCTCTTTCACGTTGCTGCCCGGCACCGCCATCTGCGGGAACGCGGCCACGGCCTGGAAGCAATCAAACCATTGGGCCATGCCGTACTCGACGTCGCGATACGCCTGCTCCATGGTTTCGGCGCAGTGCACCATGCCGACCAGGCGCCATTTGTCGCGGTCGACCCGGGTTTTGTAGTGCGCCGCCTGCGCTTCCATCACGTCCCAGTGCAAGGCCAGCGCGTCGAAGCCTGCGGCGGTGGTGGCGCCGATCGACAGCAGACCAATGCCATGCATGCCGGCCAGCTTCGGCCCGGTGGGCGAGGCCACCGCCGGCGCGGCAATGTCGAACAGCGGGTTCGAGTACGGGCGTAAGTGCAGGCGCGCGTCGCGCAGGTCCCAGCGGTCGTTTTTGAAGGTGACCGGCTGCTCGCCGGACAGCAGCTTCATGATGACGCCCAGCCCGTCTTCCAGCAGTGGCCGGGTCTGGGTTTGTGACAGGCCGACCATGATGCCGTCGCTGGGCAGCGAGCCCCGTCCCAAGCCTAGCATCACGCGGCCGCGCGTGAGGTGATCGAGCTGCACGATGCGCTCGGCCACCCACAGCGGGTTGTGGTAACTCACGCTGACGACACCGGTGCCGAGCTTGATGCTGCGGCTGCGCTGCGAGGCCACGGCCATGAAGATCTCGGGGCTGGCGCTGATCTCGGTGCCGGCCGAGTGGTGCTCACCGCACCAGGCTTCGTCGTAGCCGCAACGGTCCAGCCACTGGATCAACTCCAGGTCCTGCTCCAGCGCCAGGGTCGGGCTGATGCCGGGCTTGTGGAACGGTGCCAGGAAAATACCGAAACGCATGCGGTGGCTCATCGGTTGGGTCTTCTCAACGGGTTGATGCCGGCCATGGCGGATGGAACACCCCGCGCGGACCGGGCCCAGGCGGGATGGCCCGCACTTTTTACTGTGCGGTGCCTCGGCTGTCCAGTCGGTGTCGGCCCGACAGTCGGTGTCGGCCCAGTGTCGGCCCAGTGTCGGCCCTGGGATGGGCGGCGCGACGCAGCGGCTAGACTGCGCCGAGACGATCCCCGCCACCCCCTTCTTAATCCGCCAACCATGACCCCTGCTCCATTGATCGTCGGGCTGGGCGGCACCACTCGGGCAGGCTCCAACTCGGAGCAAGCGCTGCAGGTCGCGCTGGCGCGCGCCCGCACGCTGGGCTGCGAGACCCTGGCATTCGCCGGCACCGGGCTGCCCGCCGAGATTTATGACCCGGCGCGGCCGGACCGCACTGAATCCGCCCGCACGCTGGTGGACGCGTTGCGCCGCGCCGATGGCGTGCTGATCGCTAGCCCGGCCTACCATGGCGGCGTGTCCGGGCTGGTGAAGAACGCGCTCGATTTCGTGGAAGATCTGCGCGACGACGAGCGTGCTTATCTTGAGGGCCGCGCGGTCGGCTGCATCGTCTGCGCCGAGGGATCGCAGGCGATGGGATCGACGCTGGCCTCGCTGCGCGCCATCGTGCATGCCTTGCGGGGCTGGCCCACGCCTTTCGGTGCTACCTTGAATACCACCGGCAAGCCCTTCGGCAATGCAGGCCAGGGCGCGGATGCAACCGCCATTCAGGCCTGCGAGACGGTGGCCGAGCAGGTGGTGGGCTTTGCGCGCATGCGGCTCGCTGCGGGCTGAGCCCGCGCGAAGAGCGCCGGAAGGCGGCTTTCGGCTGGCGAAGGACCGGTCGCGATACAAGCGATCGGGCTGAGATCGCGCCAGGTTGGCGCACCGGCAGGTTGATACTTTGATTGGGCTTTGGAGTTCAGGAGACGAAATGAATCGCAGAAATTGGTTAGAGGCCGCAGGTGCGGCTGCACTAAGCGCAGCGTGGCTGCCGGCACCGGCGCAGCCGGCGAGCGCGGCGGCGAGCACACTGCGCAGCCTGGCGGTGCTTGACTTCGAGCTGGTCGACGACCAGAACAATCCGCTCACCAAAGCGGCACAGGAAGTGCGGCTGCGCAACGCAACCCTGCAACTTCAGCGCGAGCTGACGGAGCGGCAGCTCTACCGGGTGGTCGACCCGGCGCCTTCTGTGGACCTGCAGCGCAAGCTGCGCAATCAGCAGGAGTTTTTGTACCGCTGCGACGATTGCGCCGAGCAGGTGGGCCAGCTGCTCGGCGTGGAGCTGGTGATGGCGACCTGGGTGCAAAAGGTGAGCGAACTGATTCTCAATTTGAACGTGGAAGTCCACGACGTCAAAGCGCAGAAGCTGGTGCTCAGCAAGTCGGTCGACATGCGCGGCAACGACGACGTGTCATGGACGCGTGCGGTTCGTTATCTGGTGCGCGACATGGCCGAGAAGCGGGAGCGCAATCCGAAGTACGGGCAATAGAGCGGCGGCTCGCTCCAGCCCGCGCGATGCGACCCGCGAGATGCGACCAGCGCGGTGCGACCCGCGCTGCGTCAGCCGCCTTCAGGCTCGATCTGCAGCGCTTCGAGAAAGCGCGACACCATGTTGTAGGCCGCCACCGTGGCGGTGAGCTCGACCAGTTCGCGGTCACTGAAGTGGGCACGCGCGGCATCGAACACCGCTTGCGGCACCTGCACCTGCAGCGTCATCGCTTGCGCGTAAGCCAGCACGTCTCGCTCGCGGGGCGTGAACAGCTTTGAGGCCTCCCATCCGGC
The DNA here is from genome assembly GCA_031378125.1 of Methylibium sp. GTDB lineage: Bacteria > Pseudomonadota > Gammaproteobacteria > Burkholderiales > Burkholderiaceae_C > LGRD01. The sequence continues at coordinate 7,791 of JANNDW010000465.1, forward strand.
CGCCAGCGCATCCAACTTGGCTTGCGACACGCCTTCGGCCAGCGCCACCGGTGCGTGTTGCGCAAATTCGTAGGGCGCGCGGTTGAGCACCGCCACCAGCAGGATCACCAGTTCACGCAGGCCGCCGGCCAGCACGCCGCCGCTGCGGATGGCGCCCATGTAGGCATTCCAGCCGCGCGTGATGGGCGCACTGTGCAGCAGCTGCCGGTCCAGATTCAGCAGCGTGCCGCCGCGGCGCGCCTGCACCGCGCTGATCAGTTCGGTGTCGATGCCGGGGCTGTGGGTGTCGACAAAGGGCAATCGGGCCATCGGGTCATCTCGGTTGCGTGCTCGGTTGCATGCTCGGTTGCATGCTCGGTTGCGTGAATAGGCAGGTGCTCCAACCCGGCCCATTCTCACCGCCCACAGGCAAGCACCGGTGCGGGTTTGCCACACAGCCGCTGCGCAAACGCGCACGGGAACGCGGTGACGGTGACAATCGGCCCCTGACTGTTTTGCAGCTGCCCAAATATGCCCGAAAACCCACCCTCGCCCAGCCAGAGCCCGGTCTGCGTGCCCAGGCCCGAGCCCGTCGCCGGCCCGCCCACGGCGGTGCCGGAGCTCGCGCCGGCCGCCTGTGCATCGCGCCTGGCAGCGTTGTTTCCCGCCGTCTTCACCCCGAGCGCGCCCAGGCCGCTGAAGCTGCGCATTCAGACCGACGTGCAGCAGCGCGCGCCCGGCATTTTCACGAAGAAGTCGCTTTCGATTTTTCTCCACCGGCACACCACCAGCACCGCCTACCTCAAGGCGCTGGTAAGCGCGCCGCAACGCCTGGATCTTGACGGCATGCCGGCAGGCGATGTGCTTGATGAGCACCGCCAGGCCGCCACCGCCGAGCTGGAGCGCCGGCGAGCCAGCCACGATGCGCGCCGTGGCGCCGAACGCGACGCGCAGCGCGCGGCGCACGACGTGGCCCGGCGCGCGCGCGCAGCCGATGACGAGTTGCGCCGCGACCGTGACGCATTGATCCGCGCCTACGAGACGACGACGCTCACGCGAAGCAACTTCTGCGCGCTCAAAGGCTTGTCAGAAACCGAGCTCGACGCGCTGCTGGCGAAGGCGCAGCAGTCGCCAAGGGCGCAGCCGTCCGATGCCCGCCCCGCCGAACGCGCTGTGCGCCCCACGCCTGCCAAAGGCCCGCGCCGCTGAACGAGCGGGTGTTCGTCAGCGGCCGTGGCACTTGTTCACGCCGGTGTGACCCGCGGTACACGACATTGCCCGTTCAATGGGCATCCAACACCGATTGACGAATTGCAGCACTCTGCCGACCCCATCGGCGGGCAGATTCGCGGCATGCTCTGATCTGCCCGTTCTGGGCCGGCGCCAGGCATGGGTTCTTTGACCGATACAGCACCCACGTGATCCGGCCCGCATGAGTCTGCGAAGCCCCCTACCGTGAACCTCAAGACCTTCAGCGCACCCGGTCCATCGATCCCCGGCCTGGCCCGACCGGCACCAGACCTCGGGCTGTTGCGGACGGTGTGCCACGAACTGCTGGCCGACGCGGCCCGCGCCGATCAGCAGCGCATTCAAGGTCGCCTGCAATACATGCGCCGCGCCGACGACATGGGGAACCTGCGTCGCGCAATGTTCGATGTCATCGCCCACCTCCACAGCGAAAGCGTTGCCCGCGAGCGCATCGACGTACTCGACAAGAAGCTCGCCTGAGTCGTGGCGGGCGTGAAGGCAGCGCGCGCGATTGCGGCCGCGCCGGCGATGCGGGTGCCGTGGTCGACGCGCGCAGGCGTGATCAAGAGCGGCTACGACGCCAAGATGCCGGCCCAGCTCAACGCTTCATGTTGCCCGAGTCAGCAACGCTGCCGAGCTTGCCAAAAAAAGGGCGCCGCTCAAAAGCGGCGCCCTCGCGGGGGCGATGCCGTGACTACTGCGACAAGCCCAGCGTGTACTGCCCGTTGCTTGCACCGGTGCCGCCGCTGTAGTAGCGCACCCGCACGTACACCGTCACGGCGGCAGTGCCGTTGTTGAGTGCCGTTGCCGTGTCGACCAGGCCGGTGCCGCGCTCGCTGCGCGCGATGATGGAACCGCTCGCGTTGTAGATGAACAAGTCGTAGTCCGAACTCGCATTCGGCGTGAGCGTGGCGGTCAGTGTCTTGCCGGCGCCGAGTGACACTCTGTAGTAGTCGGTGTCGCTGGAAGCGCTGATCGTGCCGTTCACGGTGGCAGGGTTCGGGGTGATGAGCTGCGCCGTGGCGCGCGTGTTGTTGCTGTTTGTCGTCTCGGTCACCGTCCCGGGCTGGGGCGCGGCGCTGACGGTGACGACTTGCGTCGCACCGTCCGAAGCGCTGCCGTCGGACACGGTCAGCGTCACATTGAAGCTGCCGGCCGCGGCATAGGCATGGCTCGTGGTCGCGCCACTGCCGCTGGTGCCGTCGCCGAAGTTCCACTGGTACGACGTGACGTTGCCGCTGGAGCCAGCGCCGTTGAAGTTGCACACGAGGTTGGTGCAGCTCGATGTGAACGCCGCGGTCAGCGCTGGAGGCCCGCTGACGATGTTGAGAAACTCCGCCGACACCGCGCCCCAGGCGCCGCTCGC
>JANNDW010000495.1:0-4613 GCA_031378125.1 Methylibium sp.
CTGCAGCAGGCCTTCGTAGGCATCGCCTTTCAAGTCGGTGTCGAGCAGCGACCACTGCTCCTTGTCGATCAGGTCGACGATCAGGCGCTTGAGCTTGGCCGGGTCCTGGATCTTGTTCTGCGCCTTGCGGAAGATCACGCCGATCACACCTTCGGCCTTGCCCAGTGTTTCGAGCGTGTGGCGGTAGTGCACTTCGAGGTCGTCGGCGTCGAGCTGCAGCAGCTCCGGCCAGCTCCACTGCCCGTCGATGATCGGTTTCTGGAAAAACGGCGCCTTCGTCTTCTCGTCGGCCATCTTCAGGAACAGCAGGAAGGTCAGCTGCTCCACGTAGTCGCCATACGAGAGGCCGTCGTCGCGCAGGATGTTGCAGTAGTTCCAGAGTTTCTGGACGAGGGTGGATGCGTTCATCGCGGGTTCACGGTTTTTTCAACAGGTCGGGGTGCTGTGCCTTTAGCCAGGCAGCCAGGGTCTTCAGCAACGCGGCGGCCTGCGTCGTGGCTTCGGCCGCCATCTCGGGCTGCACCAGGGTCCCCCGAGTAGTCGGCGGTATTGCGTTTGCGGCGCAGTGCGTCCAGCACCACCCAGGTGGCGTTCGGCACGCCCAGCGTCAGCGGCAGGCTCTGGATCAGTGTCTGGTGGTGCCCGGGCTCGCTGGTCGACGGCCGGTAGCCGCCGGCCATCATCGCCGCCAATGCGCATTGCATGATCGCCTTGTAGGCCGCGTCGAAGCGGTTCTCGTCGCTCACCGCCGTGACGCGCGAGTCAGCGAGGTTTCGCTCGGCTGCGGCGAGCAGCCGTTGTATCTCGGCCGGCGTGGGCACGTGTTCCTTCAGCCGCCCGATCTTCAACAAGTTCTGCAAGGTCATGGTCGCTTCCGATCAGCCAGATTTTCTCGCGCTTCATCACGGTCTGCGCGAACCCGTCGCCCGCGCGCAGCCTGGCGGCGAACTCGGCCGGCCGCATCGGCGTCACGTTCACCTCGCGGGCCAGCGCCTCTTGCGTGGGCGCCAGCGCGGTCACGAGCGCCGCGAACCCTGCGTTGCCGAGCACCATCACGTCCACGTCGCTGGCCGAGCGGGCTGTGCCCGAGGCCATCGAGCCGTACACGAAAGCGAGTGTGATCGAATCGACCAGCGGCGCGAGCGCGGCACGCAGCACGTCGGCCAGCCCCGCCGTCTTGCGCAGCAAGCCGGCCAGCTCGGCGTAGACCGGCGAGTCGCGGTCGGCGCGGTAATGCACCTGGCGCCCGATCTCTTCACGCTTGAGCAAGCCGAGCTCGGTCAGCGCGGCCAGTTCACGGTGCAGCGAGCCGGGCGAGCTGCCGGTGATGCGCGCGAGTTCGCGCACATGCAGCGAGGCTTCGGGCCGCAGCAGCAGCGTGCCGAGCACCGCGCTGCGGGTCTGCCCGAGCAGATGGTGAGCGAGGAATTTCATGTCGTTCTCAGAATTGCTTCAAGTGTAGCTGTTTTGAGAACAGTTGACTCACGGGACCGGGTGTCAATGTGGCGCGGGTGCTCCGAACGCCGCCTGCAGGATGGACTGGCGCAGGCGCTGGGCGCGGGCGAGGTTGGTGGTGACCTGTGTTTCTGCGACGCGTATCAGCGTGAGGCGGTGGTCGGCTTCGGCGACGATGCGGTGTTGTTCGGCGAGGGGAGGGAGGGGGACAGTGATCGCTCGCACGAGACTCAGGTTGAGATTTGGCTGGACGCCGCCGGACGCCGCTTTCCGCGTCTCTTCGTAGCTGCGCTCCAGAAGCAAACGCAGGTAGCGCCGAATTGGCTCTGTAGCTTGAATTGCTGCAAGCGCTTGGTTGGTCGTTGCCGCGATGCGCAGCTCAGAGCAGCGGCCGCGAGTCTTGCCTTCGCCGTACATGGCCAGCAGCAGTGTTCCAGGTGGGTAGATGGAGAGATTCGTCTCGGCGAGCGCGCGCTCGGTGACGAACTCGGACGCTTGATCGACATACTCGCCGTTCACCGCCCCACTCGTCACCCACGCAATATGTCCGCCTTCGTAGAACGCTTGCACGTCGCGCTTTGGTGTCGCGCCTGTCCCTACTTCGGCGAGTTGATCGACGTTCGACCGCGCCCAACCTTCGGGCAGGTCGGATAGGCGCACCGCTGTAGGTACGCTGGGTTCTTTGTATTTGCTCCCGCCTCTCTCACGAGAGCGCCGCTCAACGAGGATGCGTTGCAGAAGCTGCGCGCCGGCTTCGAAGTCACGGCCTTCCTGGCGGGAGAGTTCGGCTTCGGTGGGCACGAGGCGGCCTTCGCACGCGGACTTGAGCACGCTGGCACGGTAGCGCTTCAGGTTGGCCTGCACCCGATGCAGCGCTGCCACGCTGGCGTCGAGGCGGGAGAGTTGTTCGTCCAGGTAGTCAACGACGCGCTGTTGTTCCTCGGGCGCAGGCAGCGGAATGCGCAAGCCTTCGAAGAACTGAATCGGTACGCGAAGTTGGCCAGCGGCACCCTTCATGTTCATCTTGGCGCCACGACGGACCTGCGGTGTAAACAGGAAGTGAAAGAGATACTTCGGCAGCAGACCGGGCTTGGGCCGGAAGACATGAAATTCAGTAGAGCCTGCCGCCCGACCGTTGTGCAGACCGGATGCCAAGGCGAACTTGCCGTTCTCCATGCAAGGTGTGATCTTCGCGAAGATCACGTCGCCGTTTTGAAACGCCGTGTAGCCCTTCTTGACCTCCGACCACGGCCGAACGGCATCGGCGTCGATGTGCCCGGATTCTTCGGCCACGGCGCGCATCGGTACGAAGGACACGAGGTCTGCGTCGGCGGGCGCAGCGGAGTGACGCCTCGGATTGAACTCGGCCACGTGTGCAAGCGGAGTCGTGTTCGGAAGGCCAAGCAGAACTTTGTAAATCGCAGGCTTCTCCTGCACCCCCAGCTTCATCGTCATCCCACCAGCGCCTCGTTCAATTCATCCATCAACGGCCACAGCCGCTCGCCGAACACCCGGTACACCGGCCCGAGCTCGTTGGCGCTTTGAAAGTACTCGCGGTCGACACTTCCGCTGGCGGCGATCGCGTCACGCATGCGGTTCAGCCACGCCTGCTCTTCGCTGCTGAAGACCGTGCCCTGTTGCTGCTTCGCACTCAACCACGCGTCGAAGCGGCTGACCACATGGTCTTCGAACGGCTCCAGCGTCGGTTCCTGCTGCCACGCGAAACGCACCAGGCTCACCAGGTCGGTGAAGCGCGGCACGAAGCCGGGCTTGCGCTTCACGGCCTGTTGGTCGGCGATCTCGAAGGCGTGCCACAGCCCATCGGGTGTGAAGTGGCCGGGGCAGTGCGCGAGCTTGTTTTCCAGGTCTTTCAACGCCTCTTCGCTCAGGCGCTTGTGATAAGGGCGGCTGTACAGAATCTGCAGCGCTTCGATCTGGGCACGGTTCGCCTCGATCCACTCGCGGAAGTTGCGCGTCAGGCTCTGAGCGCGTTCTTTTGCAGCGGCGTCGAGGCCGGCTTCGAGCAGCACGTCCTGCGTCACGGTGTCGATGGTCTGCTCGGCTTCGCGCTTCAAGCCCGAGAGCGTGTCGCGCAGCAACGGGTTGTCGAACGGGGCGCAGGCGGTGCCGACGAGCGCGGCTTTCGCGGCGTCGTGGTCGGTGCCGGTGGATGCGGCGTGGTTCGCAATGCGGTCGGGGTCGGTCGCATCGAGCAGGCGGTGCGTGAGCTCGCTCAGCGCCTGGCCGCAGGCCTCGACCACCTGCTGGCGCTGCGGCTGGTCGACCTCGCGGTCGAGCCGCGCGATGCGGTTGGCCAGGCTCAGCAGCGTGTCGTCGTTGCGGCTGCCGAAGGCCAGGCCGAGCATCAGCTTGTCGAAGCTCACGCCGGGTTGGCGCTCCATCGGCCGGCTGTCGGTCTTGCAGCTCTCGCATACGCCCACGGCATCGACGATCACGAAGCGGGTCTTGGCCTTGGCGTCGGCGCCGCTCACGGCCTGCAGCTCGGTCGGGCTCACGGTGCGGGTGCCGCGGCCCTTCATCTGCTCAAAGTAGGCGCGGCTCTTCACGTCGCGCATGAAGAGCAGGCATTCGAGCGGCTTGATGTCGGTGCCGGTGGCGATCATGTCGACCGTGACGGCGATGCGCGTGGCCGGGCTGTTGCGAAAGGTCGCGATCATCGTTTCCGGCTTTTCGCGCTGGTTCGTGGCCGGGTCGTAGCTCATGTAAGTGATCTTCTTGCAGAAATCGTTGCCACGGCCGAACACCTCGCGTGTGATGCGCACGATGTCTTCGGCGTGGCTGTCGTCCTTGGCGAACACCAGTGTCTTGGGCACCATCGCGCGGTGGTCGAAGAGCGCGGGCAGCGCGTCCTTGAAGGCCTGCAACACGGTGCGGATCTGGCTCGGCACGACCACGCTGCGGTCGAGCTGGGGCGCGTCGTACTCGAAGTCTTCGTCGAGCTGCTGCCAGCGTGTGGCGCGGTCGAGGCGGTTGCGCTTGTCGACGTGAAAGCCGGCCTCGACCTTGCCACCCTGTTCGGTCACCTCGGTCTTGATGCGATACACGTCGTAACCCACGTTCACGCCATCGGCCACGGCGCGCTCGTGGTTGTATTCCATCACCAGGTTGCCGTTGAAGAAGCCGATGGTCTGCTTGCC